>JASLIG010000125.1 GCA_030152805.1 Solirubrobacterales bacterium | reverse complement strand
GGGCGCGGAAGCTGGAGGACGAGCTGGGTGAGATCGATGCGGGCCTCTCGATGGCCGGCGACGGCCTCTCCCGCGCCCGCGCCGCGGATGCCTCCGAGTCCGCCCGCGAGGCGGCGCTGGGCGCGGTTCGCGGCGGCGCCGAGCGCGCCTCCCGCCACGCGCGCCGGGCCGAGGGGCTGCTCGGCGAGCGGGCCCGCGAGCTGCTGCGCAAGCGGCTTGCCGCCGGCGAGGAGCTGCTCGACGACGTCCGCGCCGCCTCGGCTGCGGCGAGCGCGGCGGAGGCGGCGATCCGGGCACGCGTGGAGCGGATCGAGCAGCGCGTCGTCGGTGGCGAGGGCGACGGCGACGAGATCGCCGAGGAGATGCGCGCCTGCTCGCAGCGGGAGTACGAGCTGCAGACCGAGATGAGGGCGGCTTCCGACAGGCTGACAGAGGCCGAGGTCGAGGCGGCGCACCTCGGAGACCGCCGCGCCGAGGCGGCCAAGGAGCTTGCCTCGATCGCCGAGCGGCTCGGCGAGGAGGTCGAGCCGGCGGCACAGGCGCTGAGCGAGGAGGCGCGGGCGGAGATCGACCGGCGGCTGGAGCGGCTGGAGCGGCGCCGTGCCCAGATCGGCCCGGTCAACCCGCTGGCCGAGCAGGAGTACGAGGAGGCGCGCGAGCACGTCGAGTCGCTGCAGGCGCAGCGCGAGGACACCGAGCGCGGCATGCGCGAGCTCGAGGCGCTGATCCGCGACATCGATCGAGAGATCGAGCGCGCCTTCGAGCAGACCTTCGAGGCGACGGCGAAGAACTTCGAGGAGATGGTCGAGCACCTCTTCCCGGGCGGCCGCGGTCGCCTGCGCCGGGTCAGCCTGCGACCCGTCCCCGATGAGGACCCGGAGGCGGAGGGCTCGGCGGACGCCGATGCCGAAGCGGGCGAGGAGGAAGACGAGCAGCGCGAGGAGCTCGGCGTCGAGATCGAGGTGACGCCTGCCGGCAAGTCGACCCGCAAGCTCTCGCTGCTCTCCGGCGGCGAGAAGTCGCTGGTCGCGATCGCCTTCGTCTTCGCCGTCTTCCTCGCCCGGCCCTGCCCCTTCTACATCCTCGACGAGGTCGAGGCCGCCCTCGACGATGCCAACATCGATCGCTTCCTGCAGCTGATCCGCCGCTTCTCCGATCGCGCCCAGTTCGTCATCGTCACCCACCAGAAACGGACGATGGACGCCGCCGACGTGCTCTACGGAGTCAGCATGGGCGGCGACGGCGTCACCAGGGTGGTCTCCCGCCGTTTGCCGCGCGAAGTCGGCGAGGACGGCGGCACGGTCGAGGACGACGCCGAGCAGGCGGTCGAGACCGCCGCACCGCCCCCGTTCGCCGGTGTCGCCGAGGAGCAAGCTGGCGAGGAAGAGTCGTCGCCGGGCCTGATCGGCGAGCAGTCGCCGACCCCCCAGAGCCCGCGCAGCTCCGCCGAAGCAGCGTAGGCGCTTAAAGAAAACAGAACGTTCCCAAGCCCAGGGCGCCGCTACGCTGTCCTCGGGAAGCAAAGGAGGGAACATGGCGCAGCGACATATGGACAGGCTGACGTCGTTCGACACGTCGTTCCTGGCCAACGAGCGGGCCAACGGGCACATGGCGATCGGCGCGGTGCTGGTCTGCGCGGGCGAGCCGCCCAGCCAGGACGATTTCGCCACCCACATCCGCAGCCGGGTGCACCACCTTCCCCGCTTGCGCCAGCGGCTCGCCTTTCCGCCGCTCGGCCTGGGCACCCCCTTCTGGGTCGACGATCCCGATTTCCAACTCGCCAATCACCTGAGCCGGGTGAGGCTGCCCGCTCCTGGCGACGAGGCGGCTTTCCACGATCTCGTCGGCGAGGTGCTCTCGCCGCCGCTCGATCGCTCGCGCCCGCTCTGGCAGCTGGTCTTGGTCGAGGGACTGGAGGACGATCGCTTCGCGATCGTCTACAAGACCCACCACGCGCTCGCCGACGGCTTCTCCGCGGTCGACATCGGCAAGCTGCTCTTCGACCCGGAGGCCAACCCGGTGCCCTCGCGAGAGGAAGCCCCCTGGGACCCGCAGCAGCCGCCCTCGCACGGTGCCCTCCTCGCCCGCGCTTTCAGCGGCATCTGGGCGACGGCGCGGCGGCTGACGCGCTGGTTGGGCACGGCGGCGCGCCGTCCGGGACGGGCGCGGAAGCGCGCGGCCGATGGCATCGCGGGCCTTTGGGAGGTGACGTCGGCACTGTTCAAGCCGGCACCGAAGGTGCCGCTGAACGTCGAGATCGGTCAGGCGAGGAGCTTCGCCTGGGCCGAGTTCCCGCTCGCCAACTTCAAGCGGATCAAGAACGGGCTCGGGGTCACCGTCAACGACGTGATCCTGGCGGCGACCGCGGGCGCACTGCGCCGCTGGTTGCACGACCGGGAGATCGCAACCGACGGCATGGAGCTGAAAGCGCTGGTGCCGGTCTCGGTCCGCACGATCGACGAGGAGGGGGAGCTCGGCAACCGGCTGACGGCGATGCGCGGGCCGTTGCCCGTGGGCATCGCCGATCCGGTCGAGCGCCTGCGGGCGGTCCACGCCGGCATGGACGAGCTCAAGTCCTCCAAGCAGCCGCTCGGCGCGGAGGCGATCTGGGGGCTGAACGACTGGTTCCGCGACTTCGCCCCGCCGCTGCTGCTGCGGCCGACGGCCGCGATCAATTTCTCCACGCGCCTCTTCAACCTGCTGGTCACCAACTTTCCCGGCCCGCAGATCCCCTTCTACATGCTCGGCCGTGAGGTCACCGGCGTATTTCCGGTCGGCTTCCTGGCTCGCCGCCACGCGCTGGCGATTGCGATCGTCAGCTACAACGGCAAAGTCGGCTTCGGCATTCTCGCCGACCGTGTCGCGATACCCGACGTCGAACGCCTCTCCGCCTACCTGGGCGACGCCGTCGAGGAGCTCCTCGACGCTGCCCGGATAGCCTCCGGCGGCAACGACGATGTCGACGAGCTGGCAGGAGATACTCAACCTCGGTTCGCGCGCGAGCGCGAACACCTCGGCGGAGCCTGAAGCCGAGGCGGAGCGCCGCGGCGTCTTCCGCCGCCTGCGCGAGAGCCTCTCCAAAAGCCGTAAAGCACTGACCGAGGAGCTCTCCGCCAGCTTCTTCGACCGCATCGACGAGGAAACCTGGGAGCGGCTCGAGGAGGCGCTGATCCTCGCCGATGCCGGCGCGCCGACGACGGCAAAGGTGGTCGAACGGCTTGAGCACGAGGTCGAGGCCGGCACGGTCCCGGCCGACGGCGAGGCTGTGCGGGCGCGGCTGATCGAGATCCTCGCCGAGGTTGCTTCGACCGCGCGCGCCCCGATCGACCTCAGCGGCGAGCCGGCGGTTCTGCTGATGGTCGGCGTCAACGGCACCGGCAAGACGACGACGATCGGCAAGATCGCCTGGCACCTATCCCAGGAGTTCGGCCTCTCGGTGGTGCTGGGGGCCGGCGACACCTACCGCGCCGCCGCCGCCGAGCAGCTCGCCGAGTGGGCCGAGCGCGCTGGCGCAGAACTGGTCCGTTCCGCCGAGGGCGGCGACCCCGGCGCCGTCGCCTTTGACGCGATCGCCGCCGCCCGCGCCCGCGGCGCCGACGTCGTCGTCATCGATACCGCCGGCCGCCTGCACACGCAGGGCAACCTGATGGACGAGTTGGCCAAGGTGCGGCGGGTGATCGCCAAGCAGCTCCCCGGCGCGCCGCACGAGACGCTGCTCTCGATCGACGCCACGACAGGCCAGAACGGCTTGCGCCAGGCCAAGGTCTTCGCCGAGGCGGCCGAGGTCGACGGCGTCGTGCTGACCAAGCTCGACGGCACCGCCAAGGGCGGCATCGTGCTCGCGATCGCCGACGAGCTCGGCATCCCGGTCAAGCTGATCGGCACCGGCGAGACCCTCGAGGACCTGCGCCCCTTCGACCCCACCGACTTCGCCAGCGCACTCCTGGCCCCCTAAGCCTTCCAGCCCTAACGCCCTAACGCCGCGGCCCTGCGGTGCGGTCGTACTTACCGCCGCTATACGGCGGTAAGTACGACCGTAGGGGCCTGTCCTGGTGGAGCGTCGCTTGCAGTCGCAGACCTTGCCGCTATGCGGAGGGAAATGCGACCGCAACGGCGCGGCTAAGCTGGGCGGATGTTCGACCAGCTTTCAGATCGGCTGCAGGCGACGCTCTCGGACGTTCGCTCGCGGGGGAAACTGAGCGAGTCCGACGTCGATGCCGCGATGCGGGAGATCCGTCTCGCGCTGCTCGAGGCCGACGTCAACTTCAAGGTGGTCAAATCCTTCACGGCGACGCTGAAGGAGCGCTGCCTCGGCGCCGACGTGCTCGGCAGCCTCGATCCCGGCCAGCAGGTGGTGAAGATCGTCAACGAGGAGCTGACCGGGCTGATGGGCGGCACCGGCAGCGAGCTGGCCTTCGCCTCCAGCGGCCCGACCGTGATCCTGATGGCCGGCCTGCAGGGCTCGGGCAAGACGACCGCCTGCGCCAAGCTCGCCCGCCACCTGCGCGAGAACGGCCGCAAGGACGTCGCGCTAGCCGCCTGCGACGTCTACCGTCCCGCCGCCGTCGATCAGCTGGTCACGGTCGGCGGCCGCGTCGGCGCCCACGTCTACGAGAAAGGCACCGACGCCGATCCGGTCGAGATCGCCGCCTGGGCGCTCGAGCAGGCCAAGCAGGAGCGCCGCGACGTGCTGATCGTCGACACCGCCGGTCGCCTCCACATCGACGAGGACCTGATGGAGGAGCTGGCGAAGATCCGCCAGCGGGTCAAGCCGCATGACGTGCTCCTGGTCGTCGACGCGATGACCGGTCAGGACGCGGTCGGCGTCGCCGAATCGTTTGCCGAGGCGGCCGAATTCGACGGGGTCCTGATGACCAAGCTCGACGGCGACGCCCGCGGCGGCGCCGCGCTCTCGGTCAAGGCGGTCACCGGCAAGCCGATCCTCTTCGCTTCGACCGGCGAGAAACTCGAGGCCTTCGATCGCTTCCACCCGGATCGCATGGCCTCGCGCATCCTCGGCATGGGCGACGTGCTCAGCCTGATCGAGAAAGCCGAGCAGCAGATCGACGAGCAGCAGGCCCTCGACCTCGAGCAGAAACTGAAGAAGAACCAGTTCACCCTCGAGGACTTCCTGCAGCAGCTGAAGCAGGTCCGGAAAATGGGCCCGATCAGCGGCTTGCTCGGCATGCTGCCCGGCATGGGGGCGATGAAGCAGCTGAAGAACGCCGACGTCGACGAGGGCGAGCTCGACCGGGTCGAGGCGATCATCCTCTCGATGACGCCGGCGGAGCGGGCCAATCCGGCGATCATCAAGGGCTCGCGCCGCAAGCGCATCGCGAACGGCTCGGGAACGAAAGTGCAGCACGTCAACCAGCTGGTCAAGCAGTTCGACCAGATGCGCAAGCTGATGCGCCACATGGCCTCGGGCAAGATGCCCGATCCGCAGCAGCTCGCGCAGATGGCCGGCGGCGCCCCGCGCCCGAAGGTACGTAGGCGCTAACCTTCCAGCGCTGATGGCCGTACGAATCAGACTCAGACGAGTCGGGTCAAAGAAGAACCCGATCTGGCGAATCGTCGTCGCCGACAAGCGCTCGCCGCGCGACGGTCGCACGATCGAGACGATCGGGCAGTACAACCCGCAGACCGATCCCTCGACGATCGAGCTCGACGAGACGCGTGCCCGCCACTGGCTGGAGCATGGTGCCCAACCGTCCGAGACCGTCGCCACGCTGCTGCGCACCAAGGGTATTCCCGCCGCGGGCAGCTAATCGATGACGGAGCTTCTGGAGTTTCTCGTCCGCTCGCTGGTCGAGGATCCCTCAGCGGTGGTGGTCGAGGAGCTCGAAGAGGACGGCGATCTCGTCTACGAGATCAGCGTTGCCGAGGACGATCTCGGGCGGGTGATCGGCAAGGGGGGCAGGGTCGCCAACGCGATCAGGACGATTGCGAAGGCCGCGGCCGTGCGCCTCGATCGACGGGTGATCGTCGACATCCTTGACTGATGGGTGGAGCGGAGTCCGGGGTAGGGATTCCGCTTAACTTTTTCGGTGGGCCGTTGGGGCTGTCCGAGATTGGATTGCCGAAAAAGTACAAGACGCTCCATCCCTACCCCGGACTCCGCTCGGGCCACCTCAATGACCTCTGACCTTTCGTCGATCGTGCCTTTTAGCTCCAGCAGGGGAGGCTTGTGAAGCTCGACATCTTTACGTTGTTCCCGGAGGCGTTTGACTGGTTTCGGTCGCAGCGGTCCGTTCAGAACGCGCTGGGCGAAGGGAACGAGCTCCGGCTGATCAATTACCGCGATACAACTCCACTCGGGGCGGGGCAGGTTGATGATGCGCCTTATGGGGGTGGGGCGGGGATGGTGTTGCGGGTGGATGTCGTCGACGCGGCGCTGCGGGCGGCATATCCCAACGGGGAGCGGCCGCGGCGGGTGCTGCTCTCGCCGACCGGGCGGTTGCTTGACGATGAGCTGGCCGATGAGTTGACGCGGGAGCCGCACGTGGCGGTGCTCTGTGGGCGCTATGAGGGATTCGACGAGCGGGTGCACGAGCACTTCGCCGACGACGAGGTCTCGATCGGACGCTACGTGCTGGCCGGTGGGGAGCTGCCGGCGATGGTGCTCGCCGATGTGGTGATGCGCAAGTTGCCCGGCGCGCTTGGGCACGAGCAGAGCGCGGTCGAGGAGTCCTTCAGCCAGTTGCTCGAGGGCATGCCCGAGTACCCGCATTACACGCGCCCCGCCTCCTACCGCGGCTGGGACGTGCCGGAGGTGCTGCTCTCCGGCGACCACGAGCGGGTGCGGCTCTGGCGGCTGGAGCAGAGCAGGGCGCGGGCCGAGCAGTTCGAAAAAGGCCCGGAGTAGCTACCATTCCGCCACCGCGCGGAGCCCGGCCCGGGCCCGGCGGTCTTTTTTCGCCAATGAGCAGCGTCATTCAAGACATCGAGCGCAGTCAACTGAGGAAGGGGCTTCCAGGCTTCGACCCAGGCGATCGCGTGCGCGTCCACTTCCAGGTCGTCGAGGGCAACCGCCGCCGCACCCAGGTTTTCGAGGGGATCGTCCTGCGGCGGCAGGGTTCGGGAGCGCGCGAGACCTTCACCGTGCGCAAGCAGTCCTTCGGCGTCGGCGTCGAGCGGACGTTTCCGCTGCACTCGCCGAAGATCGAGAAGCTGGAGATCGCCGCCCGCGGCGACGTGCGGCGGGCCAAGCTCTACTACCTGCGCGGTCGTATCGGCAAGGCGGCTCGCGTCGCCGAGCGGCGCTGGGGGATCGACGAGGAGCTGATCTCGGCTCCCACGGCTGCTGCGGAGCCCGAAGCGGTTGATGCCGAGGGGGTCAGCCAGGCCGCGGAAGACGCGGAGGCTCAGACGGAAGTTGCAGATTCGCCTCAGGACGAAGGTGCCGAGGCTGCACCCGCAGAGGAGGCGTCGTCGGTGGACGCGGAGGCAGCCGAGGCGGATGCCGAGGAGCCTGAGGCAGCCGCAGAGCCAGCGGCGGAGCAGAAAGCCGAGGAGCCCGAGGCGCAGGAGCCGAAGGCGGAGGCTTCAAGTGAGACGGCGGCAGACGCGGACGCCGAGGCGCCCGAGGCGGGGGAGACCGAGGACAACGCCGCGGCTGAGGATGCCGAGGACGAGTCGCCGGAGGAGAAATCCGGCGACTCCGGCGGAGACTCGGCCTGAAACTCGCGATCCCTAAGCCGAAGAGTCGTGGCGGCGGCATCGTCGAGCTGGTCGTCATCGTCGCGCTGGCGCTGGGCCTCGCTCTGGCGATCCAGGCCTGGCTGGTCAAGCCGTACCAGATCCCCTCGCAGTCGATGGAGCCCACCCTTGACGTCGGCCAACGGGTGCTGGTCAACCGCTTCCTCTACCACTTCACCGACCCGAGCCCGGGCGACATCGTCGTCTTCCACCCGCCCAAGGGCGCTGACAACGGCACCGAATGCGGCGTGCCCCACGGCCCGCGCGAAGCCTGCCCGCGGCCGACCAAAGGGGAGTCGAGCCAGAACTTCATCAAGCGGATCGTCGCGGGGCCCGGCGACACGCTTAGCGTCCGCGACGGCCACCCCGTCGTCAACGGCGTCGAGAAGACCGACGAGCCCTATATCCGCCCCTGTGGCAGCGCCGTCGTCTGCAATTTGCCCAAAGCGATCACCATTCCACCCGACTACTACTTCATGATGGGCGACAACCGTGGCGAAAGCGACGACAGCCGCTTCTGGGGACCGGTCCCGCGGGGATGGATCATCGGCAAGGCCTTCGCCACCTACTGGCCCCCCGACCGCGTCGGCATCTTCTAGTCGGGACACGAAGGGCAAGCTTCACAAACGGCGCCTGGCCCGCACGCGCCGCCTCTTCGCCTTCGACCGCGGCCTGGGCACGCGCCTGGTCGCCGGCGCCGATGAGGCGGGGCGTGGCTGTTTGGCGGGGCCGCTGGTCGCCGCCGCGGTGCTGATCGACTACGAGGCGCTCTCGCACGGCGACCGCCGGGCCCTCGCCGGCCTGCACGACTCCAAGCAGATGCCCGCCGAGAAGCGGGCCGAGCTCTTCCCCTGCGTGCTGCGGGCCGCCAGCCGGGTCAGCGTCGTCGTCCGCTGCGCCCGCGGCATCGACGAGCGCGGCCTGCACGTGACCAACATCGAAGCGCTCTCCAACGCGCTGGAACGGCTGCGGCCCGACCGGGGGGCGACCTGCCTCGTCGACGGCTTCTCGTTGCGCCAGTGCACGGTGCCGCACCGCGCCGTCATCGAGGGCGACGGCACCAGCGCCGCGATCGCCGCCGCCTCGGTGATCGCCAAGGTCACCCGCGACCGCTACATGCGGCGAGCCGCCGAGCGGCACCCCGGCTGGGGCTTCGAGGAACACGTCGGCTACTCGACCCCCGAGCATCGCGAAGCGATCGAGCGGATCGGCATCTCGCCGCTGCATCGCCGCTCGTTCCAGTCTGTGGCGTACTCCCAGCTCGGCCTCGGCGCGCTCTGACCGGCGCATCTCGGCGTCCTCGGTCGTTCGCGTGCAGAGCACGCCACGCTCCCTGCGTCCTTGACCTGCTTGGTCAGAACGCGCCGACGATGTGCTCCAGGTCAACTAGCCGACCGTCTCGATCGAAGGTGACGCCGACGGCGTCGCAGCGGATCTCGTCGTAGTGGGGAGCGTCGCGCCGTTCGCCCATCCACGCGGTGGCCAGGCGGCGTACGCGCAGCTGCTTGCGGCGATCGACGGCGAGCACGGGGCGCTCCGGCCCGAATGCCGACCCCTCGCGGCCGGCCTTGACCTCGACGAAGACCAGGGTGCGGCCGTCGAGGGCGACGATGTCGAGCTCGCCGTAGCGGGTGCGGGCGTTGCGCTCGACGATCTCCCAGTGAGCTGCGGTCAGGCGCCGGGCGACCAGGTCCTCCGCCGCCTGCCCGATCCTCTGTCGCTGAACCGTCATCGTCGGCGAACATAGACGCAGATCTGCGGGCCGTAGCTGCCGCGGTGCCTTTTGCGCGGATCCCGGCTCCGATTCGCTTCAGCCTGCGCACCACGTGTCGGATTTGGCTCCTTAGCGTCGCCGCCATGCTCGCCACGACGCAGACGTTCACGCTCGACGGCATCTCGGCCCGCCAGGTACGCGTCGAGGTCGACGTCCACAGGGGGCTGCCGGCCTTCTCCATGGTCGGCCTGCCCGACGCCGCCGTGCGCGAGGCGCGCGAGCGGGTGCGGGCGGCACTGGTCAACTGCGGCTTCGAGTTCCCGCTGCGGCGGATCGTCGCCAACCTCGCTCCGGCAAGCCTGCGCAAGGCCGGTCCCGGCCTCGACCTGGCGATTGCCGTGGCCCTCCTCATCGCCTCGGGCCAGCTCGACCTGGCTCGCTGCCCGAAGCTGGCCTTGATCGGCGAGCTGGCGCTCGACGGATCCGTGCGCCCCGTGCCGGGAGTGCTGGCGATCGCCGAAGCGGCGCGCGAGATGGGCCTCGAGGCGGTGGTCGTGCCGGCGAGCAACGGCCCCGAGGCGGCGCTCGTCGAGGAGATCGAGGTGATCTGCCTGGACAACGTCAGCCAGATCGCCGCCCTCGAGACCGGCGAGTGGCGCCCGCGGCGCCCGGCGCCGATGTCGCTCGGCCGGGATGCTGCCGGCCGGACACCTGACCTCGCCGACCTGCGCGGCCAGCGCCATCTGCGCTACGCGCTCGAGGTCGCCGCGGCCGGCGGTCACAGCCTGCTGATGGTCGGCCCGCCCGGGGCGGGCAAGTCTCTTGCGGCCAGCCGGTTGCCCTCGATCCTGCCACCGCTGGCGTCGGAGGAGGCGCTCGAGGTCGCCCGCATCGCCAGCGCCTGCGGGCGGCTGGGGGAGGGTGGCGGCGGCCGGCCCTTCCGGGCGCCGCACCACACGATCAGCCCCGCCGGTCTGATCGGCGGCGGCAACCCACCCAACCCAGGCGAGGCAACGCTCGCCCATCGCGGCGTCCTCTTCCTCGACGAGCTCTGCGAGTTTCGTCGCGACACCCTCGAGGCGCTGCGGGCGCCGCTGGAGACCGGCTGGGTCTCGATCGCCCGCGCCGGCGCCTGGCGCTACATGCCCTGTCGTTTCATGCTGGTCGCCGCCGCCAACCCGTGCCCCTGCGGCCGCGGTGAGTCCGATCCTGAGTGCAACTGCGCGCCGATCGCGGTACAGCGCTATCAGGCTCGCCTCAGCGGCGCCCTCGCCGACCGCATCGACGTGCTGGCGCCGATCCGCCAGCCCGACGCAGCCGAGATCGGGGGTCCGCCGGGGGAGGGTTCCGCGCTCGTCCGGGAGCGGGTCGCAGCGGCGCGCGAGCGCCAGGAACGGCGGCTTGGTGCTGGGCGCTGCAACGCCGAGATGACTCCCGACGAGGTGCGCGGGTGCGCGCTCGAGGACGATGGCGCCGCTCTGCTCGCCGACGCTTACTCGCGGCGGCGGCTCAGCGGGCGCGCCCACGACCGGGTTCTGCGCCTGGCGAGGACCGTCGCCGACCTGGCGGGGAACGAGGCGATCGACCGCGAGCAGATGGCGCAGGCGCTGCAACTTCGACGCAGGGACTCGCAGTGACCCCGGAGCCCCGCGCCTGCCCAGACTGCCTGCGCCGCTCGCGGCTGCTCGCCCACCTCGCCCCCTACATCGAGAAGATCGCGACCGGGGCGGTCGGCTCGCGCTCGCCCGAACTGCTGCGGCTCTCAAACGAGGACCTCGCCGCCGCGGCGGCGCCGAAGCTTGCGGCGCAGGTCCTCGCCGGGGTCGAGGCAGTGCCGGAGCGGCGGCTGGCCGAAGATCTGCGCGCCGCCCAGTGCTGGGCCTGCTGCCGGCACGACCCGCGCTTTCCCGCCGGTCTCCACGACGCCGCCGATGCGCCTTGGGCGCTGATCGGCCGCGGGGACGCCGCGCTGCTGGACGTGCTCGAGCCGGAAGCCGCGGTGACGATCGTCGGCGCCAGGCGGGCCAGCCCCTACGGTCGGGAGGTCGCCCGCGAGCTCGGCCGCGAACTCACCGCCGCCGGCTTGCTCGTGGTCAGCGGCCTCGCCTTCGGCATCGACGCCTGCGCCCACCGCGGCGCCCTCGACGCCGGCGTCACCGTCGCGGTGCTCGGCTGCGGCGCCGACGTCGCCTATCCGGCCTCGCACCGCTCGCTCTGGCGGCGCGTTTGCGAACGCGGGTTGGTCCTCTCCGAGCTGCCACCCGGCACCGGCGCCTGGCGCTGGGCCTTCCCCGCCCGCAACCGGATCATGGCCGCGATCGCCGGGATGACGGTGGTGGTCGAGGCCGCACAGCGCTCGGGCTCGCTGATAACCGCCGACCTCGCCGCCGACCTCGGCCGTGACCTGGGGGCGGTGCCGGGCCCGGTCAACTCGCGCGGCTCGGCCGGCTCCAACGATCTGCTGGCGGGCGGCGCCTGCTTGATCCGCGACGCACAGGACGTCCTCGACGCGATGCTGGGGCCGGGGGTGCGAACGGTGGAGCGTACGGGCGTCTCGCTGGAGCCGCTCCTGCTCGAAGTCCTCGCCGCGGTCGAGCGCGGGGCGGAGACCTGCGACGCCCTCGCCGCTGACCTCGATCTCTCCGGTCCCGGGGCCGCCGCCGCCCTCGCCAGTCTCGAGGCGCTTGGCTACCTAACCTGCTCGCTTGTTGGCGTCTACTCCCGAACCCTGCTCACCCCGCCCGCCATTTAGGCTGCGACCGTGAGCTCCTCGTCCATTCCAGCAGTGCTCTCTATCGCCGGATCCGACTCCGGTGGTGGCGCCGGCATCCAGGCCGACCTGAAGGCGTTCGCGCGCTGCGGCGTGCACGGGATGACCGCGATTACGGCGATCACGGCGCAGAACACGGTCGGGGTCGAGGCGATCGAAGCGATCTCGCCGGAGATGATCGTCGCCCAGGTCGGCGCCGTCGCCGAAGACATCGGCGTCGACGCAGTGAAGGTCGGCATGCTGGGAACGGCCGAGACCGTCGACGCGGTGGTCGAGGCGCTGCGCTTCGTCGGCGAGGCGCCGGTCGTCGTCGACCCGGTCATGGTCGCCGAGAGCGGCGCCGTCCTGCTCGACGAGGATGCCCGCGCGGCGCTGGTCGAGCGCCTGCTGCCGCTCGCCACCGTCGTCACGCCGAACATCCCCGAGGCCCGCGCGCTCACGGGGGGCGCCGAGTACGAGTCGCAGGAGGACCTGGCGCGTGAGCTGCTGGCGCTGGGGCCCCGCGCGGTCGTGGTCACCGGCGGCCACAGTGAACGCGTCGTCGACCTCTTCTTCGACGGGCGCGAATCGGCGGAGATCCCGGGCGAGCGCCATCCCGGCGCCGCCGCACACGGCTCCGGCTGCACCCACTCATCGGCGCTGACGGCCTTCCTGGCCAGGGGCGAGTCGCCGTTGGAGGCGGCCCGTCGGGCGCGCGAGGTCGCCTCGGCCGCAGTCGCTGCCGGGCTGCGCGATGTCGGCGCCGGTCCGGGCCCGGTCGACGTCTTCGATCTGAGTGCGCGTGCACCACAGTAGATTTCGTCCCATGAGCTCCAACGGCGCCACCACGACCAAGCTGCCCCGTCCCCGCTCCAGCGTCGTCTTCGACGGTCCCGACCGCGCCCACGCGCGCGCCTACATGAAGGGGATCGGCTTCGACGACGACGCGCTCAGCCGCCCGACGATCGGCATCGCCAATACCTGGACCGAGGCGATGCCCTGCAACTTCCACCTGCGCGGGCTCGCCGAGCACGTCAAGGAGGGCGTGCGGGCGGCGGGGGGGACGCCGATGGAGTTCAACACCGTCGCCGTCTCCGACGGCGTCACCATGGGTACGCAGGGCATGAAGGCCTCGCTGGTCAGCCGCGAGGTGATCGCCGACTCGATCGAGCTGATGGCGCGCGGGTACCAGTTCGACGCGATCGTCGCCCTCTGCGCCTGCGACAAGACGATCCCCGGTTGTGCGATGGCGCTCGCCCGCCTGGACATCCCCTCGGTCGTCCTTTACGGCGGCTCGATCGCGCCGGGCCACTGGCACGGCCGCGACGTCACCATCCTCGACATCTTCGAGGCGATCGGCGCCCACAACGCTGGCGATATGAGCGACGAGGAACTGAACGAGCTGGAGGGGGTGGCGAGCCCGGGCGCCGGTGCCTGCGGCGGTCAGTTCACCGCCAACACGATGGCCTGCGCGTTCGAGGCGCTGGGGATCAGCGCCGGCGGCTCGGCGATGGTGCCGGCCGAAGACGGCGAGAAGGGTTCGGTGGCGGAGCGCATCGGCGAGCTCGTGCTCGGTGTCCTCGCCGACGATGTGCGGCCGAGCAAGGTGATCACCCGCGACTCGCTCGAGAACGCGATCGCCTGCGTCTGCGCCTCGGGGGGCTCGACCAACGCCGTCCTGCACCTGATCGCCCTCGCCAGGGAGCTCGAGATCGAGCTGACGATGGGCGACTTCGAGCGCATCTCCCGCGCCACGCCGCTCTTCGCCGATCTCAAGCCGGGCGGGCGCTTCGTCGCCACCGACCTCTACGCCGCCGGCGGCGTGCCGGTGATCCTCAAGCGGCTGGCCGAATCCGGCAGCCTGCACGAGGACGCGATCACCGTCACCGGCAAGACGATCGGCGAGGTCGCAAGCGAGGCCACGGAGGCGCCGGGCCAGGAGGTCGTGCGCCCGCTCGACGATCCGCTGAAGCCCGAAGGCGGCCTGGCGATCCTCGGCGGCAACCTCGCCCCCGAAGGCGCGGTGGTCAAGGTCGCCGGCACCGAGCGGACCAAGCAGACCGGCCCGGCGCGGGTCTTCGAATCCGAAGAGGAGTGCTTCCGGGCGGTCAAGGACCAGCAGATCGACGCCGGGGACATAGTGGTGATCCGCAACGAGGGTCCCGTGGGCGGCCCCGGCATGCGCGAGATGCTGCAGGTGACCGCTGCCATCGTCGGCGAGGGCTTGGGCGAGAGCGTCGCGATGGTTACCGACGGCCGCTTCTCCGGCGCCACGCGTGGCCTGATGATCGGCCACGTCGCCCCGGAGGCAGCCAAGGGCGGCCCGATCGCGGCCGTTCAAGAGGGCGACGAGATCACCGTCGACATCGACGCCCGTCGCATCGACGTGGCCCTCTCAGACGACGAGATCGCTAGTCGTATTGCTGCGTACGAGCTTCCCTCATCTCCCTTCGGCCGTGGCGTGATGTCCAAGTACACCGCCACCGTTTCCTCCGCGTCCCATGGCGCGGTTACGTCCTGACGGCGAGGAACTCGTCCAGGAGGCGATTGAAGCGGGCTGGGCGCTCGAGCTGGGGAACGTGGCCGGTGTGCTCGAAGATCTCCAGGCGGGAGTGGGGGATACGGCGGTGGTAGCTGAGGGCTGCCGCCGCTGAGATGACCCAGTCGTCCATGCCCCAGACGATCATTACGGGGAGCTTGATCTCTTCCAGGCGGTCCCGGGCGTCGTATTCGATTACGGCGGTGAGAGCATCGGCGAAGCCGGGGCAGGGGACGCCGGAATTCACCTGCTCCCAAAGCACCTCCTTGCGCAGTCGGCTCGGGTATCGGATGACGAAGCGGAAGTTGAGCCAGCGGGCGAGCCGATGGGTGACGGTGAAGCGGGCGAGGGCGCCCACGTGCGCCCCGAAGGTGTTCCAGGCCCGCGAGGTGGCCTTGCCGCGTTGGTGGGGCAGCCAGGTGTTGATGAAGCCTGCGGCGGAAACGAGAATCAGGCGGTCGAACCTGGCCGGCTCCGCCAGCACGGCCTCGGCTGCGACCAGGCCGCCCATCGAGTTGCCGACCAGGGCCGCGTCCACGATGCCGAGCTTCTCGCAGAAGTCGTGCAGCAGCCGGCCGTAGGCGGGCATGTCGATTGGCCAGGAGGGCATCGGGCTGGAGCCGAAGCCGGGCAGGTCGAGCGCGATCGCGCGGCGGCTGTGGCCGAAGTGCGGCAGGTTTTCGAGCCAGTTCTGCCAGGAGCCGGAGATGCCGTGGACGAAGACGATCGGCGGTCCCTCGCCGATCTCCACGTAGTTGACCAGCCCGCCCGGCAGCTCGACGCTGCGCAGGTGCTGGCGCCAGTCGATCCTCAGCCAGTCGGGATCGGGGTTGCCGTAGTCGTCACGCATAGCCCATACGTTCGAGTATGGGTATCTCGCGGATCTGCGGCGGCTGCAGGTGGTCCCAGAGGATGCCGCGCGGGCGCTCATATTGGCGCTCGACCTCGATCACCGCGCGCGGCGTAGCGATCACGTCGACCGGCAGGTCGTGGGCGGTCATCATCAGGTGGCGGCGCAGCACCTGGGTCGGGTGGACGGTGGTCGCCACGGTCGTGTGGCCGTCGATCTTGCCGGCGTCGATGAGCACGCCGTACTCGAGGTCGGAGTAGCCGCCGCCCTTGCCGACCCGGGCGCCGCTGAGGTTGACCGCCACCGAGCCGCAGAGGACGAAGTCGATCTCGGGCAGCTCGTCGAGGGCGACGACCCGGCCATGTTTGAGCGCGCCCTTGATCGTCGCCGCCTCTTTGACCGCCCGTTTGGAGAGCTTCTTGGGGTCGAGGACGCGAAAGGGATGGGGGTCGCGCAGGCGCGGCACCGCCATGATCACGATCTTCCCCTCCTCGAGGGCAATGCGGCGCGCGTAGGTCTGCGGCGAGTCCGGATTGGCCTTGATCACGCGGGCGCGCTTCCACGCCCGCTGGCCGGCGAGCTTCTCCGCCGCCAGCTTCGCCCCGGCGAAGTTGGGTATGCGTCCCTCCGCGCCTGGGAAGCGGGACACGCCCTCGCGGTCCATCGCCTTCCAGACTTCCTTGCGAACCGTGTCCTTGCCGGTCTTGGCTGGCACTGCTGAAACATATCCGCCGCCACCCTCGAAATTCGGCCAGCCCGTCGGTGCGCGGTCGTAGGATTTAGTAGCAATGGGCCGCAAGACCCGAATCGCGATCGGTGCGCTGGCGGCGCTGCTCCTGCTCGGGGTCGGAGTCGGCTACGCCTACGACAGCTCCGAGAAGGACAAGATCGCCGAGGGCGTCACGGTGGGCGGGGTCGATGTCGGCGGCATGGACGAAGCCGAAGCCAAGGCCGCCGTGCGGCGCCAACTGCTCGGCCCACTGCGCCACTCCCTGCGCGTCGGCTACGACGGCGAGAGCTGGACGCTGGCCGGCAAGAGCCTGGAGGTGCACGCCGATCTGGACGCGGCGATCGAAGAAGCGCTCGACGACAGCCGCGAGGGCGGCTTCCCCGGGCGACTCGTTCGCTACGTCACCGGTGGCAATCTCGACAAGCAGATCGCGGCCGATGTCACCTACTCGCGCCCGGCGATCAATCGCTTCGTGCGTGAGGTGGCGCACGAGGTGGATCGCGAAGCCAGGGACGCCACGGTCGAACCGACCGCCGACTCGCTCGAAGTCGTACCGGCCGAGAACGGTCGCAAGCTCCGCGACAACCTGCTCACCCGCCAGCTGCGGGCGGCGGTGCTGAACGCCGATGCCGACCACACGATCGCCGCGCGCACCCATTACACGAGCCCGGAGGTGACGACCAAGGAAGTCGCCGCCGCCTACCCCTCCTATCTGACCCTTGACCGCGCCAGCTTCACCCTGCGGCTCTGGGAGAACCTGAAGCTGGCCAAGACCTACACCGTCGCCGTCGGGCAGGAAGGGCTCGAAACCCCGGAAGGGCTGTACCACATCCAGGAAAAGGAAGAAAACCCAACCTGGCACGTGCCGGAATCGGATTGGGCTGGCAGCCTCGCCGGGCAGGACATCCCGCCGGGGCCCTCGAATCCGATCAAGGCACGCTGGATGGGGATCTTCGAAGGCGCCGGCATACACGGCACCGAAGAGACCTACTCGCTCGGCTCGGCGGCCTCCCATGGATGCGTGCGGATGGCGATTCCAGACGTCGAAGAACTGTATGACCTGGTCGAAGTTGGCACCCCGATCTACATCGGCTGAGAGGCTCGCAGCGCTCGGCGGCGAATCCATCACCGATGGATTGGGACGAGGCACTTGCCTCATACGACCGTGACCTGAGAGTGCGCAGCTCCGCGGAGCGAACCCGCCGCGCCTACGGGGTCGACCTCGGCCAGTTCGTCGAGTGGGCGGGGGAGCGGTCGCCAGGCGACGTCCGCCACCGCGACGTGCGGCGTTACGCGGCCGGGCTCTCCGCCGAGGGCGCCGCGCCGGCGACGGTTGCGCGCAAGCTGGCGGCGATCCGCGGGCTCTTCGACTTCCTCGTCCGCACCGAGCGGATCGGCCAGAACCCCGCCGACCTCGTCAGCAGCCCCAAGCGCGAAGAGAAGCTGCCGCGGGTGCTGAGCGCCGAACAGGTGCGGGAACTGCTGGAGCGGATCCCGGCGCGGACGCCACTGGAGCTGCGCGACCGGGCTATGCTCGAGCTCGCCTACTCCTGCGGCCTGCGCTGCGAGGAGATCGTCAATCTCGACCTCGGCGCGCTCGACTTCGAGACCGAGCAGCTGCGGGTGCTGGGCAAGGGCTCCAAGGAGCGGCTGCTGCCGGTCGGCGAACCCGCCCAGCAGGCTCTGCGGCGCTATCTGGAGCGCGGCCGCCACGCGCTCGCCGGCGATCCGCGCGAGCGGGCCCTCTTCCTCTCCAAGAGCGGCCGGCGCCTCTCCAACTCCGACATCACCCGGCGGCTTGGGCTCTGGGTGCGCGAGGCCGCCCTCGCGGCCGGGGTCTCGCCGCACTCGCTCCGCCACAGCTTCGCCACGCATCTCCTCGAGGGCGGCGCCGACCTGCGCACGATCCAGGAGTTGCTCGGTCACGCTTCCATATCGACGACACAGGTCTACACTCGGGTCGATGCGGCTCGCCTCCGCGACGCGTATGCGGCCACCCATCCGCGCGCATGAGCGGCAATAACTTGTCAGCGACCATAGAATCGAGCCGAATTCAATGGAAACCGGCGTAAAAGAGGTGGAGCTGCGCGATCTTTGGCGCCGCTACAAGGAGGAAGGGGACGCCGGCGCGCGCGAGCGCCTGGTGGTCGCCTACTCGCCGATGGTCAAGTTCGTCGCCGGCCGCCTCGGGGCCGGGTTGCCCTCGCACGTCGACGACGCCGACCTGATCTCCTACGGCCTGATGGGCCTGATCGGGGCGATCGAGCGCTTCGACCCGGAGCGGGGGATCAAGTTCGAGACCTTCGCGATGACCCGTATCCGCGGCGCGATCATCGACGAGCTGCGCTCGCTCGACTGGGTGCCTCGCTCGGTTCGCTCGCGCGCCCGCGAGATCGAGGCCGCCCAGGCCAAGCTCGAGCACGAGCTGCAGCGGGCTCCCACCGAGACCGAGCTCGCCGACCGGCTGAAGATCTCCGAGGACGAACTGCAGACCTCGCTGCTGGAGATCGCCAACTCCTCGGTCTACGCGCTGGACGAGCTCTGGACCGTCTCGGACTCCTCCGGCGACCAGGTCTCGCTGCTCGACACGATCTCCGATCCGCGCGCCGAGGACCCGCAGGAGTCGCTGGCCAGCACCGAGGTCAAGGACCGCCTCACCGAGGCGATCTCCTCGCTGCCCGAGCGCGAGCAGCTCGTCGTCGCCCTCTACTACTACGAGAACCTCACCCTGCGCGAGATCGGTGAGGTGCTCGGCGTGACCGAGTCGCGCGTCTCCCAGCTGCACACCAAGGCTGTGATGCGACTCAAGTCCGGCCTCCAGGCCGCCTGAGCGGCCCCGGGTTCCGCGCTGAGTCCGGTTTGAACCAGGCCTTTCCGGGTGTAACTTCAGATGCGTGCCACACAAGGCCGCAGACCGGATTCGCAACGTCGCCCTGGTAGGGCACCGGGGCTGCGGCAAGACGAGCCTGCACGAGGCGATGCTGTTCGAGGCCGGCGCGGTCAGCCGGCTCGGAACCGTGGTGGACGGCACGACCGTCTCCGACCACGAGCCCGACGAGCAGGAGCGCTCGCTGTCGATCAACGCCTCGCTCGCCTGCTTCGATCACGGCGGGCGCGAGATCAACCTGATCGACACGCCGGGGGAGCCGAGCTTCGTCGCCGACGCGATCGCCGCCCTGCGCGTCGCCGACGCCGCCGTGGTCGTGGTCAACGGGGTGATGGGAGTCGAGGTGCATACCGAGCGGCTCTGGCGCCGCGCCGACGAGGAGGGGCTGGCACGCCTGGTCTTCGTCAACATGCTCGACCGCGAGCGCGCTGATTTCTTCCGCGCCCTCGATTCGCTCAAGACGGCCTTCGGTTCCCACGTGGTCGCCACCGAGATTCCGATCGGCACCGAGCAGGACGTGCGCGGCGTGATCGACCTGATCGACCAGAAGGCCTTCGTCTACGAGGGCACTGGGCCGGGCGCCGCCGCCGAGGTTGAGATACCGGAGGAGCTGCGCGCCCGGGCCGAGGAGTACCGCGAGAAGCTGATGGACGAGGTGGCGGAGAACTCCGACGAGCTGATGGAGCGCTACCTCGAGGGCGAGGAGATCGACCACGACGAGATCGTTCGCGCGCTCAAGCAGGGGGTGACGGCTGGCAGGGTTTTCCCGGTCACCTGCGGCGTGGCGACGCGTAACCTCGGCACCGGGCGCCTGCTCGAGGCGCTGGTCGAGGACCTCCCCTCGCCGGCGATGCGCGGCGCGGTGTCGGCGACGGCGGAGGGCGAGGAGATCGAGATCGAGCCCGATGAGGGCGGCCCGTTGGTCGCCTACGTCTTCAAGACCCTGGCCGACCCCTACACCGGCCGCGTCAACCTCTTTCGCGTCTATCGCGGCACGCTCGCTTCGGACTCGCAGGCGACCAACGTTACCCGCGGCGAGAAGGAGCGGATCGGCCAGCTCTCCCAGCCCCTGGGCAAGGAGCTGAGGCCGTGCCCGGAGCTCGGCGCCGGAGATATCGGCGCCGTCGCCAAGCTGAAGGAGACCCGAGCCGGCGACGTCCTCTGCGCCGGCGGGGAGGCGATCGCCTTCGCGCCGCTCGACCTGCCCGACCCGGTGATGGCCTTCGCCTATGAGCCGAAGTCCAAGGGCGACGAGGACAAGGCGGCGGACGCGGTGCGCCGCCTCACCGAGGAGGACCCGACGCTCGACGTCCACCGCGACGCTCAGACCGGCGAGCAGATCATCGCCGGCCTGACCCAGGTCCACGTCGAGGTGATCGTGGCGCGGATGAAGCGCCGTTTCGGCGTCGAGATCGAGTTGCACCCGCCGCGCGTTCCTTACCAGGAGTCGATTCGCGGCCCCGCCAGCGCCCACGCCCGCTACAAGAAGCAGTCGGGCGGTCGCGGCCAGTTCGCCGACTGCCAGATCGAGATCGAGCCCGGGGAGGACGGTGGCGGGCTCGAGTTCATCAACAAGATCAAGGGGGCGGCGATCCCGGGCGGCTTCATCCCCGCCGTGGAGAAGGGGATCGAAGAGGCGATGGCGCACGGGACCGTCGCCGGCTATCCGGTCAAGGGCGTGCGGGTGAGGCTCATCGACGGCAAGCACCACGACGTCGATTCCTCGGAGATGGCCTTCAAAATCGCCGGCGCGATGGCATTCAAGGAGGCGATGGAAGCAGCCGATCCGGTCCTGCTCGAGCCGATCGTGCGCCTCGTGGTCAACTGCCCCGAGGACGTCGTCGGCGACGTGATCGGCGACCTCAACTCGCGCCGCGGCCATCCGCTGGGGATGGAGCCGAAGGGGGCGACGACCGAGGTTCGCGCCGAGGTGCCGATGGCCGAGGTGCTCGACTACGCGCCCGACCTGCGCTCGATCAGCGGCGGCCGGGCCGAGTTCGAGGTCGAGTTCGATCACTACCAGGAGGTGCCCGCGCACCTGGCTGAGAAAGTCGTCTCAGCAACCAGTTGAGGCGGGCGGTTCGCGGCGGTCTCGATAGCTTGGCGGCGTGAGCATCTACCAGCGGGATCCGGCCGCTCCGGGGGCGAATATCAGGCGGCGCCAGCTCGAAGCGCCGGGCAGCCAGCTCAAGCTGGCGGTCGCGCGTTTCAACGAGAGTCACGCCGGCCGCACGGTTGCCGGATTGAGCCGCAGCCTCGGCCGGCCGCGGGTTTCCGTCGGTGCTGCCGCCGGCTCGCCGACACAGGTTCGGATCACGGTTGCCTGGGAGCTCTGCTGGTACCAGTGGTGCGTCGACCTCGGCGAGGAGCAGCAGCCCGTCTTGGAGATCGCCAAGGGCGAGGACATCGCGCAGCTCGACCGCTCCGCCCAGCAGTGGAACGCCGCCGTCGGCGAGGCGGGGCAGATCGTCTTTGGCGCGGTTGGCCGCGCACCGCGTCGTCGCTGGCTGAGGCGGCGGTGAAGCTGGTCGTCAACGTCGACGGCGGGGCGCGCGGCAATCCGGGCCCGGCGGCGATCGCCGCGGTCGCGCAGTCGACCGAGGGCGAGGTCCTCGAGGAGCGCGGCGAGCGGATCGGCCGCGCCACCAACAACGTCGCTGAGTACAAAGCGCTGCTGCTCGGCATCGCGCTGGCGAGCCAGCTCGGCGCGGACGAGCTCGAGCTGGTCGGCGACTCGGAGCTGGTGGTCAAGCAGGTCAAAGGGGAGTACAAGGTCAAGGACGCGACCATGCGCGAGCTCCACGGCCAGGTGAAGGAGGCGCTGAACGGCTTCGAGAGCTGGTCCATCCGCCACGTGCGCCGCGAGCACAACGCCGAGGCCGACCGCCTGGTAAACCAGATCCTCGATGCCTGAGCCAATCGACCCCGGCGTCGACATCGGCCACGTCCACCTCAAGGTCTCCGACCTCCAGCGGGCCCTCGACTTCTACTGCGACGTGCTCGGCTTCGAGCTGCAGCAGCGCTTCGGCGACGAAGCGGCCTTCGTCTCGGCCGGCGGCTACCACCACCACGTCGGCCTCAACACCTGGCAGTCGCAGGGCGGCTCGCCACCCCCACCGGGCAGCACAGGCCTCTTCCACTTCGCAATCCGCTACCCGACGCGCCGCGCCCTGGCCGTTGCCCTGCAACGTCTGATCGACCACGGCGTCGGCCTCGGCGGCGCCTCCGACCACGGCGTCAGCGAGGCGCTCTATCTCAGCGATCCCGATCGGAACGGGATCGAGCTCTACTGGGACCGGCCGAAAGCGCAGTGGCCGCAGCCGGCGCCGGGCGAGAAGGTCGCGATGTACACGCGGCCGCTCGACCTGCAGGACCTGCTCGCCGAGCTGGCCTAGCGATCCCAGGGCCGGTCCGGGCTCAGGAGCCGAGTATCGCTTCGACCAGGTTGGGCCTGAACGGCTGCGTGCCGTGCGCGAGCTGCACTTCGCCGAAGCCGCTGTTGGCGCGCATGTAGGCGAGCTCCTTGCCCAGGTCGCCGACGCCGTTGGTGGCGGGCAGCGGCGCCAGCTGCAGCGTGCTGAGGACTCCGAACGCGGTGCCAGAGCTGCTCAGGAAGCCGCTGCCCGAGTCGCCCGGGATGCCAGGTGTGAGCGTGACGACCGTGTGGCTCCAGCCGTTGCCTTCGTCCTGGACGAGGATGCCCTGCTTCGGGCTTAGCTTGGTGAGGCCGCCGCGCAGTTCGGAGTTGCCGTAGGAGTAGACGGCGGCGCCGGTCCCGCCCGGGCTTCCGACCCCGGTCGGCCCGCCGAAGCCGGGCACCGAGGGGTTGACCCGCGCGACGTCAGCGGGGTCGAGCCTGATCAGGGCAAGGTCGTTGTAGGCGCAGGTGTCGGGATTGGTCTCACCCTTGGCCTGCATCGTCAGCCACGAGTTGTAGGCGAGCGTGCCGGGTTTGCTCGCGCCGCTGACCCGGACCTGGGTGCCAAGCGGCAGCGAGCCGCTGGTGCAGCCATCGGTTTCGGTCTGCCCGCCGGTCCCCGAGCAGTGCGCGGCTTGACCGAGGTAAACGTTCGAGGCGTCTTGGTAGACGAAGTTCGAGGTGCACTGGGCGCCTTCCGTGAAGACCTGAACGCCCGGGTGGACGGTCGCCTGACCAGCCGGCGCCCAAGCCATGGCGAGGGAGGGAGAGATCGCCATGACGCAAAGCGCCGCGAGCAACGAGTTGAGGACTGTTCGCTTCGACATACCGAGCCTCCAGTTGGTTGCCAGGCCCGGCGACCGTCCCACCGGGCATTAAGCAGCCTACCAAATATTAAGTAGAGCCCTCCCCGTGCCACCCAAGGACTACCCAGATCCCGCAGCTATACTCGCCGTCTCGCGCGGCTGTAGCTCAGCTGGCTAGAGCGTCTGCTTGCCATGCAGAAGGTCGTGGGTTCGAATCCCATCAGCCGCTTTTTCGCGAATCCGCTGCATGTGGGCGGGTTGGGTCCGGCGCAGGTCGCCGAACAAAATGGAACCATCCCCGCATATCGCCGATATTCCAGGCACTAATGCGCATTAGTGCCTGGAACCGCCCGGGTGCATGGCGATTGACGGCGATTCCGCCTTGTGTTGACCCGTGACAGCGGTAGCGGCATATGAGATCGACTGCACGACGCGTCACAGCGCCGAGTCGACAACCACAGCTAGTCGGCTGGCATCCCAGGCCGAGCGGGGTCTTCGAGCCATCGAGCGATCTGTTCAACGAAGGCCCAGACATCACCGGCCCCCGGGGGGACGTAATTGCCATCTTCAGGCGCTCCCAAGCGGGTGAGCATGTCAGTCAGCCACCGTTGCTTGTTCGTGCAGCCCAGTTGCGGGAGCCAGTTCTCGAGCTCGCCAACATCTACGACAAATACCCCGATTCGCGCCAGCTCCTCGATTGCGATAGCGACCGTCGCCTTCTGCTCTTCACTCAGGGCACCGAGTCCGTCAATCTTGACTCGCAAGGGTGCTTCTGGTGCAGGTCGCCCACACTCATTGATGGCATCACGAGCCGCAGCTCGGGCCGTCAAGATTTGGTCTCGCTCCTCATTCGAAGGCTTCCCCATGGCGACCAGATCCGGCCAAATATCATCCTCCGCCAGGGTGTCGAGATCAAGCACGACTGCTGCCGGCACCCCAGCCTGTCTTAGTGGGCTGGCGAGGCTGAGCGTCGTCTGCCAGTTCTGAGCATTGAGGAAGACGGGATCGAGTGCTCCGGTTCGCCCTTCGGTTTCCAGCAATCGGCGGTTGATCTCCTCGTAGAAGGCTCGGTCGGAATCGGCCTCGCAGACGACAGCGGAACGTGCGAAGAGAGCATCCAGCGCGTCCGCGGACCGCAAGAGCGGATCGCGGGAGAGTTTTTCCACCTCGTTAGCGTGGAGGAGGTGGGCTGCCGGCGTTTCGCGGCGGTAGTCAAGGCGAATGACAGTCGTTTGCGGCACCTCACTAAGACAACCCAAAAGGAAATCGGAGCTGTGGGTCGCACAGACCATTCGTGCGTCGCGCTCACGCGCAAGACGAGCAAGGTTCGCGCCGAGGCGCCGGCTAAGCGTGGGATGCAGAAATGCCTCTGGCTCATCGATCAGCAGCAAAAGATGCGGAACCGTGGCAAGGGCGGCGACCATGCCGCAGTAGACCTTGACCCCGTCGGAGAATTCCTGAAGCGACGTAGCCTGCTTTTGGAACTGGACTGCATCCTCGTTCGTGCTCTGTCGCAGATTCTCCGGCACGGGCTCGTCACTAAGCGCTGGCTCTAGTTGCGGGGGGCGAAAGGTTTGAATCACCAGATGTCGCTCAAAGGCGGCATGGATCATTGAGTTGACCTGCGCGTAGATCGCTGGGTCCCGCTCAATTGCCATCCAGTGGGTGGTCGGAGGAGCATCCAGTGCGCCCGTTTGGGAGCCCCCTGCGAGGTTGAAGCGATCCCGGCCGTTCAAGGCGATCGCGTGAGGTCCAAGTAGCTTTGCGCCGACTTTCTCCGGGCTGGATTGCGTCGGGTCAAGTTCACTCAACAGGAGCCCTAGACGACCGTCGTCTCGACCGCCGCCAACGATCGCGAATGGAAAAGTGCGAATTTGTACCTGATGCTCATCGCGCGTCTCGGTGCGCGATGCCAGGAAGGCCAAAGACTCATCCAGTGATGCCGGATAGTCCATCGAAACGGTTTCTACGATCAGGCCCCCATCCCACCCAGGCATTGGTGATTGATTGCCTCGGCTGGCGTATTCCTGAAGATCTCCCAGCGTCCTGCTCTTACCGCCATTGTTCGGTCCGACTAGAACGGTCACGGGGCCGAGTTCGACAGTCGTCGGTCCGGACTCCGGACGGGCTCCGAATCGGAGCTTTATCTCGTCAATGCGGCAGATGGTCATTACCAGTGGACCTTACGTGCCCGACTTGTCGGCCATTGCTCGGTAGCGCCATCGATGGTGATAACCCTTGGGAAAGATGCTTGCCAAGGATCGCCCTCCGCAGATCGATGTCTCGCCGTCCTGGCTTAACCTCTACCTCGAAGGTGCCTTCGCCCAGCGGGAGTTGATTGGCGACGGGCCGCTCTCCGGACAGGCCAACGAGCGATCGGTCCGCCTTGGCATCGGGCAGGCTCCATTGGAGGATCTCGACCTCGAAGGCGCCCTACAGCCGATCGCCTTCGCGAACGGCGGCTATTCGTCGGGCTTCGAGCTGCCGGCGATCCCGGTGGCCGGCTTGACCTTCCGTGAGCAGCGGGAGCCCCTCGCGTGGAAGGAGAACTACGCCTGGGACGGCGACGGCTATCCCACCGTCTCGCCCCTCTACTCACCCTGGCAACTGCTCTATCTAGACGACGTCGTAACCGAGGCGAAGGCGCAGCTCGGACTCGACGTGCTCCGGCTTCCAGTGGAGGAGCGCGAACGAGGTCTCGATTCGATACGCGGGTTCTACGAGCTTCAAGAGCGCGACTTCAGACAGATCGACGAGAGCTGGCGTGGACTGATCAAGGTGCTGGTCGCTCTCCAAAACCACTACTGGCCGCAGGTCAGCGGGCGCGTCGCTCTTCTGCCTAATCGGCAGGGAGAGAGCGATTGGGTGGAGGCCGGTCGCGATGGATTCGACTTCGAGCCCGAGGGCGCGCTCGAGAAGCTCGGCTGTGACGCCGACCAGCTCAGCAATGTCTATCGCTTTCTCGTGATGCGTGGTTTCGATCGAGAGCCACGAGATGGCCTGGTGATGTTGCGACGCGCGCGTCCGCGGCCCTTCCACGTCCGATGGCGTGGGACACCGCGGCGTGCCCAGGACAACTTCGACGCCGCCGAGGTCTTGCGTCTCTTCCTCCTTGACATCGGAGGCGAGGTGGGACCTCCGGAGGCGGAATTGATGGACGGTCGTCAGGCCGAACGCGCAGCGCTTTTTGCCCACGGGCCAGCGGCGAACGTCGATCGCAAGAAATTGAAGGCGGAGCTGCTCGCCGCCGAGCTATATCCGCACGGCGTCGAGGCGATTGTCGAGGGTCCGAGCGAGATCGCGATCATCGAGACGATCGTCGGTGCCCTACTCGGTCCGGTTGGTCTCGCGGAGGTCAGCTACTTCGACCTTGAAGGTGTCGGCGCCGCTAGGCAGGTGATGCCTCTCGCTACCAGCCTCGGAACCTATGCCGTCCGTACCCTGATTGTCGTCGACCGAGAGGGTCGGATGGGCTCGTACGTCGAGCGAATGACTGACCAAAAAACGGTTGAGGCCGAGGATGTCTGTCTCTGGCAAGAGGATCTGGAGGCCGACAATTCAACCCCCGCCGAGCTGATCGAGCTCGCGGCCGAGTTGCTCGCTGCGCCGGAGGCTGGCGTCGAGCCGGTGCAGTTGTCGATCTCGGGTGATGAGCTTGTGGTGGCCCACGTGAAAAGGAACCAGGGTCGATCTCCTGCCAGGCAGATGGGTCTCGCTGAGGTCTTGGTGTCAGAGATCGAAGCCCACGACCCGCCGGCACGACTTCCGAAGCCACTGCTGGCTGAAGCCCTCGGCGTGAGGATCGTCGGTGAATTCGAAGCCTGCGCAGGCGATGAGGAGCGACTGGCCGAGCTATACCGCCGTCGTCCAATCCTGGGCTTCGTGGTCGAGCGACTGATCGCGGCGATCAACCGTCCAATTCCACTCGCCTGAGCGTGGGTCACCAGCTGAAACGCCGGAAATTGGTCGCTGCGGTGGGCCGTCAGCTGAAGTGGAACCGCCATCTCGAGTTTCGGGCACTTCTGCGCCGAAGTTCCCAAATCGCTGCATATCGGCGCATATCCACGCGCATTACTAATCGTGAGTTGTCTGCCGCACTGCTACGAAACCCCTGCAAGCGGTCATAATTGACTGCCCGTTGGCCTCGGAGACGGGTCTAATTGCCATGCAGAAGGTCGTGGGTTCGAATCCCATCAGCCGCTTTTTCGGGAATGTCCTGCACGTGGGCGGGTTGGTTCTGGCGCTGGCCGCCGAACAAGATCGAACCATCCCCGCATATCGCCTCCATTTCAGGCACTAGTGTGAACTGACTCCAAGTTCTCCCGACACTTCCGGGAGATCGACAGCTTCAAGCGAGACAGCCCCCGACCCAGCTGGGTCGGGGGCTGTCCGCGCTGCGACTCAGGCTCCTGGCTTCACGCCAATGAAGTTCAGAAAGGGAGTCGCATGACCAAGGATGACGTGCTGTTCGGCTATCGCCAAGCGCTCTTCGCCGAGGCGGCAAGGACCAACGTCGCGCAGGCCTGCCGGCGCTTCGGGGTGCACCGCTCGACCTACTACGCCTGGAGGTGCGAAGTCGACCGCCATGGGTTGGAGATGCTGCGCCCGCGGGAGCGACGGGCGCCGAAGATGCCCAACCAGCTGCCGAAGATGATCGAGGAGCGGATCGTTGCCTTCTCGCTCGGGCACCCGGGTCTCGGGCCCAAGCGGGTCGCCTCAGAGCTCGCTCGCTCCAAGTGGGGCGGCGTCGTGGTCTCGGCCAATGGGGTCTGGAAGGTGCTCTGTCGCCACGGCCTCAACACCCGCGCCAAGCGCCTGGGCCTGATCGCCGGCTACGCCGCCCCCTATGAGCCGCCCCGCGACCCCGGCCCCGAGCGCCACATCGACGTCTCAAGGCCGGGCGAGCTGGTCGGGATCGACTGCTTCTTCGTCGGCCGTCTACAGGGCGTCAAAGGCTCGGTCTGGCAGCTCACCGCGATCGACATCGCCTCCTCCTATGCCTGGGCGGAGCTCGTGGTCTGCAAGGAAGGCAAGCCCTCCAACCCCGACGCCAGGCAGACCTCGAAGCTTGCCCGCCGCGTCGCCTCGGACCTTCGCGACGCCGGTTGGCGCCTGGAGCGCCTCCTCTCCGATAACGGCAACGAGTTCAAGGGCGACTTCACCAAGACGGTCGAGCGGCTGGGCGCAAGGCACACCCGCATCCACGCCGGGCGCCCGCAGACCAACGGCAACGTCGAGGCGCTTCACCGCACGATCCTCGACGAGCTCTGGCGGCCCTCCTTCGCCCGCTATCGGCACCCGCGGCTACCGGGGCTGCGGCGGGAGCTCGAGACCTACCTGTGCTTCTACAACTTCGACCGCGTCCACCACGGCCGGCTGACAGCCGGCCAGATCCCCGCGGACATCGTCTACGGTGCCCGCAAGATGGAGGTCAGATGAGCCGCCGGGGGTGTCGGCACATCTTGGAGTCCGTGCACTCTAGTGCCTGAAATGCCATGGATGCGCGCGGATTAGCGCCGATTTCGTCGATTCCGCCTTGCATTGGTCCCGCAGACGAGGTAGCGGGTGGGGGCGAGGTACCGTTGCCCTATGGCCCAGGAGCGAATCACCGCTGATCCAAACCGGATGCGCGGCCTGCCCAGCATCCGCGACACTCGCGTGACCGTCAGCGCGGTGCTCGGTCAGCTTGCTACTGGCGCCAGCGTCAATGAGCTGCTGGGCGACTACCCCTACCTGGAACGCGAGGATGTCCTCGCTGCGCTCGAATACGCCGCAGCCGCTACACAGGAGCGCGAACTGGCAGTTGTAGCTCCGGCAGCGTAAAGCTCCTCCTCGACGCGAACTTCTCGCCGAGGCAGCACGCGCTCGCGTTTTGCGCAAAAGCGAGAGCGCTCCCCGTGCCAGCAATGGCAATTTGGACTGCGAATCAGGCTATATAGGGCGAAGCACTCCCGCATCTATTCCGGGATAGCCGTCTGCGCGCCCGGCTCCATCAGGATGTGCTGACCTGCCATCGACTTCGATTGATGCGGCTTAGTCGGTCACGGCGCCTGCGTCCTGAAACACTCGCCGCAGCTCGGCAAGGACCCGCCGCACGTGACTCTTGGCGCTCAGCTGGCCGCGCGGCGCGATAAGGGCCGGCTCAGGAGCGACCACAACTGCAGGTAGGTTCATAGACATGCTGGTCGAGTTGCCCGACGGCAGGCCGAAGACCTTGTATTGAGCATCGGGGATTGCTGCGGTCGTCGCCACCCGGGCCACCTGGCCGTGAGGGTCAAGCCTTTGCCAGATCTTCTCTGCAAGGCTTCCCGCGGCCTCGATGTTGCGCTCAAGACGGCCTGGGTCGATCGTGCCCACGAAATTAGACTCAGCTCGAATCGAGGAGACCGCCAAGACAGAGCCGTCGGGCTTCACTCGGACTTGCGGCGTAGTCCAGTCCTCGGAATTGGTCCCGGTGACCTCGACGCCCTTGGCGGTTGCGCTCGAGCCAAGCCCGATGCTTTGGGGGACCAGCTTTGCCGCACGCACATCCTCTGCGATTTCCCCGGGGAGCTCAGCGTTCTCCAATACCACTGCGTCGATCAGCCTCACCTCGCGCACCGGCGTAAACCCGATTCTGACCTCGATTCCGCTGCTTCCTCCGCTTCGCTCGGGCGCGATGAGTTCTCTGACTCGCTTCTGCGCGCCGGGAATATCGTCACGACCCTTTGAGGCCTGGGCGTTCAGCGCAGCCAGCACTCCCAAGCCGACATCCTCGGAACCCATGAAGCGGTCATGAAAGACGCCGTCGCCCCACGTCCCTCGCACCCGCTCGAGGAACTTGCGCTGGAGCGGCTCCATCTCGACATTCTCTTGGACCAAGACCAAGGCTGGCTTCGAGAGGCGCGCCGCCTCTTCGAACTCATCCTCAGTCGGGCTCTGGCCCGACTTGTCGGCGTCACCGTAGCGGGCGCCGATCAGCAGCAAGAAGTAGTCGGCATCGCCTATCGCGTCAAACATCGCCCGGCGTGATGCCTGTGGGTCGGCGGGGTGGCGCTCGGCGAGGACCGGGTGCATCTGAGCCTTCTCGACTGCGCTGGCCGCCTGACCGCGCACTTCCTCGAATCCGGAGATCACCGAGCTGATGAACACTGATTTGACCGCCATGGGCGAAGCCTACGCGGCCACCCTCTGCGGCCTGCCGAACTCCTCAACGATGCGGAGCGCGTTGTTCAATGCGGCGAGGGCGCCGTCCTCCTCGCGCCAGAGAGCGCGGAGCTTGCTCAAGGTGCTCGGGCGGTGACGCCGTTTGGGGTCGGGGGGTCCCGGCAGGAGTGGCCACTCGCCGTAGACAGCACGCTTGCCGTCGACCTCGACCAACAGCCCCCACGGCAGCTTCCCGCGACGAGCCCGCTCGAGGTGCGGACCGAGGGCCTCCCCGGCGCAGCGGGTTGCGCGCTCGAGGCTACGGGCGTAGTGGACGCCGTCGTCGCTCAACACAAAGAGTCCATGGCCCCGCGGCTCAGCTCTAACGCTGTATTCGACCCCGCCGACCTGGCAGGTCAGAGAAAAGATGGACATGCCCACCCTCCGTTGTTGTCAATCATCGAACGCCGGACAAGCCGTGGGAGTCACCCACTCCGACCGCATCAAAGTTGACAAGTTGATCGGTCGGAATGAGAGACTTTGGCGGCAGCGGACCCGAATGTGACGAGCACTCGACTCCGCTGCCGCGAAACGATGATTGACGGCGCGACTTCTAACCAGAGGTGCGGACGGAACAGGAGGCCACTATTTCAGCCGAGGAGTTCTTGACAGCGCCGCTCATCGAGCGAGCAGTAGCCCTCTTGATCCATGAGTTCTCTAGCTCGCGAGCATCGGCCAGCCCCAGAAACGTCGCGGGGCTGATCGCCGAATCGGAGCAGACCATCCAAGTTGGAAGCCGCTCGGGACCTCCGCGAGCTGAGATCCTCCGGCGGGTAGCCGAAGCGTGGCAGGTGCTTGAGCAAGCTCGTCTGATCTGCTGCGATCTCGATCAAAGCGCGGAATGGTGGATCCTGACCGACGCGGGCCTTCGGATACGCGAGAGCTCCGATGTAGCTGGTGAGATCGAACTGCGCCTCGGGACGCCGGCTTGATCAACTGGTCGCCAAGCCCGCAAAAACAACTGTTCGTTAGGAATGGAACGGGCTACACACTAAGAGAGCTATGTGGCGGCTGACCCACTAGAGCAACTTGGCCGCCGCCAACAGCTTCTTCTGTATCTCGGGCCATTTCTCGACGAGTTCCTCGGTCCGTTCTTCGCCCAGTTCCACCACGTAGTCGTTGGCCTTTTCGACGACCTCCAGAACAGTTGCCGGCATCTCCAGGGTCTGAACCACTGCCATCGCTCCGCTCAGTCGGTCCATGCGTCCGAACGCGTGGGGAAACGTCGCCACGACCCCTCTGCGGGTACGCACCCAAGCAGCCTGTTCACCCTGGAGGTGATCAATCAGGCGCGTGAGGGCATCGGGCTCACTATTGGGAGGCATTTCTCTAAGTTCGGAGATAACGGGGTACAGAGCCCCCAAGTAAACCCCGAAAGCGCGGCGCCTCTCACTGCGCTGGTCACTGTTGATCTTCAGCGCACCTGCGAAGCCGAGCCCGGCACCACCAAGTGCTCCAATCAGGCCGGCAGCCGCAGCATCCATTTCCACACCTTCTCCACCGACCTCACCCCACGCCGCCTCGCCGGGGTCGATTAACCTCCCAGACCTCGTCCATATCCACTGTCTCTAGTGCCTCTTGCATTCTTCGCAGCGCGTTGTCGGAGTAGCGATAGTGCTTCTGGGAGTCGAAATCGAAGACGTGGACGCAATCCTCGTCCTCGTCGATTCCGAGGTGGCGGCGCAGCGCCAGTGCCTTCGGCGGCGTCAGCTCTAGGCGATGGGCCAGGTCGGGCTTGGAGATGTAGTACTTGCGTTGTAGGTCGACCTCTCGCACTGCTGCTGCCTCACGCGGGTCATCCGCCGCGATGTATTCGACCGGCGCGCCGCCACCGCCTCGCGTGAAGTGGACCTTCAAGGTCGGCCCGTCCTGGGAGAACTCGGTGCCGACCTGTCCGAGGCGCGGGAATACGTTGGTGATGTCTTTGCCCTCTCGGATCCCGCGCTCGACCCGATTGACGTCCCGCTCACTGACCTGGGCTTCCTCGGAAACGTGGCCCTCCAGCGCCAGCAATCCCCTGATCTTTGCCCGCGCCTCGGCCCGTCGCCGCTTGCCTGGCTTGAACAGCTCCTCGACTTGATGGAATTGCTCGTCGATCAGAATCTGGATGTCGCGCGGTGGGGAGGTGGAGATCGGCAGCACGCGTTCAGGCAGGCTGTCGGCGAGGCGCTCTGAAAAGTTCGCCGTCAGGATCTCGTCGAAGAGGGTCACCGCACCGCGAGCATGAACGTAAAGCAGGTCCTCGCTGACCTCGGCCAGGTAGTGCTGCTCGTCGTCGCGCAGCGCGTCTATTGCCCGCAAGATGCCTACCTCGGCCTCGGCGAGGCCGAGGTGCTGATTAGAGAGATTGAGGCACTTCTCAAAACCGATCGCGCGTCCTTTTCGTCGATCGAATACCGCGACTCCCTTCTTGAGCAGTGCGGCCTTCAGCAGCATCTCGAAACAGTGCTGGAGATGAAGGAGGACGGTCGTTTGCCGCCCGTCATCGTCGACCCCGTTGAATGCGGCCGTGGCTCGCCGCAGCGATGAAATCGCCTTGTCTTTCAGCAGGCCTGAGATGCGGCGCATACGACTGCAGCCTAGCCTCGGCACCCGCTACGTACCGATCCAAAGCGGGTCCACATCGTTTCGGAAAGGTAGCTATTTCCCGAAACGATCTGCTAGTCTGCGCTCATGTCTTCCGGCGCCGCTCCAATGCAGCTACGACGACGCGCCGCGCTCGCACGACTTGAGGCCGAAGAGCTTGCCGACGCGGTCTCCGAGCTGCGCACCGCCTCCCTCTCGAAGTCGGAGCTGGAGCGCGCGCTCGAGCGGGTGGAGGCGCTGAGCGCACGGGTCCAGAAGGCGCTTGATTTGCCGGGTGGCCTGTCGGTTGCCCAAGCGGCTGAGCGGCTGGAAGTAAGCGAGCCGACGATTCGCAAGTGGCTCGTCGAGGGCCTGCTGGAGCGGGTCGAGGACCACAAGCCGGTGGAGATCACCCAGCGCAGCGTGATCGAGGTCGAGCGGGTGCTGGGCACGGTTCGCGAGAGCTACCCGGCGAGGCGCTGGAGCGAGGCGCTTGCCGCCTTCCTTCACGACCGCGATCTGCTGGGGCAGGGGTGGGCTCGCGAGGGCGTTGAGCAGTTGCGGCAGGGCGAGCTGATCGAGCGCTGAATATGGTCCGCCGCGATGGTGGGCAGGGACTTCACGCTGCGGGCGACGCCAACGGCTGCGGCCGCGATCGACCTTCTCCGGGGCAGGGCACGCAAGAGCTACGCGACGTTTGAGGCCGAACTGCGAAAGCAGGGCTGCGGGGTCGCCGGCTATCGGCTGCTGGGCGCCGAGGACGGTGGCTACTCGGAGTTCTGCTGCAAGCGATTGGTTGAGGACTGGCGCGTGATCACCACCTTCGAACCCGGCGTCGCCATCGTCGTCGCAGTTGGCCGCCACGATAGCCGCGCCTTCTATACCGAGCTTTCGCAGGCGCTTGCGATCGGCGCCGCGGGACAGGGGCGCAAGGAGAAGCCGGCCTGCTGCGGAAAAGGCGGCTGGCCGAGTGTGGGACCAGCACCTGGTGAGCGCACAGGTCGGGGGAAGTCCCGGAGCGCCTAACTCCCGAATTCAGGGATTGGAACCGCGTGGGGTTACGCGGTAACGGTGACTCGCTCGATCTCGACCGGCCCCGGGATGGGGTCGCCGTGCGCGACGAGCGATTCGATGTAGGTCTCGATCGCCTCGCGAATCATCGGCAGGGCCTCCTCGCGGGTCTCGCCTTGACTTGTGCAGCCAGGGAGGGCGGGGACGGCCACGCTGAATCCACCCTTGGCCTCAGGCGTCAGCACAACCTCGTACTCGCGAGAAGTCGACATCGGTTGCAGCTTACCCGCCCGGCGACGTCGATTGCGCGATTGCAGTTGCCCGGGCCAAGGAGATGAAACCGCCGCCTCGGATTTCGGGCACTCGTCTGCACGAGTGCCCGAATGGCTGCATTTGAGCCGGATCAAGTCGCTGATCCGGGTCAAAGCGATCTGTCTCCAGTGAGTCAAGCGCCCAGACGGCCCTCGGCTACGGTTCCGGGCGTGAATCTGCAACGGGGCATCGCTGCTCGGTCGGGCGAGTTCCTGCTCTTCGCGGTAACGCCGCCGCGACTGACGACGAGCCCGCAGGAGGCCGCAGAGATCGGCCGGGTCACCCTGGAGCGGCTGCGGCCGTTGGCAATCGACGGCCTCGTCCTCTACGACATCGACGACGAAAGTGATCGCAATTCCGAGGAGCGCCCGTTTCCGTTCCTGCCGACGATGGACCCCGCCGACTATCTGACCCGTGATCTTGCCCGGCTGGAGGTCCCCGCCATCGTCTACCGCGCCGTGGGCAAGTACCGAGAGGATCGTTTCCGCTCCTGGTTGGAGGAGCAGGATCCGTCCCAAGCGCTCACGGTGTTCGTCGGGTCCTCCTCGCGCGAGAAGCCCGTTCTCACCTCGCTCGCCCGAGCCTATGAGCTGCGCGACGAGGTGCAGCCGGAGCTGCCGCTCGGTGGGGTCGCGATCTCCGAGCGACACGCGCGGCTGGGCGATGAGCACCTGCGGCTGATTGCGAAGCAGGCCGCGGGCTGCTCCCTCTTCATCACCCAGATCGTCTACGACGTCAACGCGGCGAAGAACCTGATCTCCGACTACCACCACGAGTGCGCCGTGCGGAACCTCGAACCGGTGCCGTTCGTGTTCAGCTTCTCGGTCTGCGGCTCGCCCAAGACCTTGGAGTTCCTCCAGTGGCTCGGCGTTGCCGTCCCACGCTGGATCGAGAACGAGCTGCGCCATGCCGACGACACCCTCGATGCCTCCTACGAGCAGGCGGTCGCTATGGCTGTCGACCTGATCGCGTTCTGCCGGAGGCTGGGGGCCCCGTTCGGGCTCAACGTCGAGAGCGTCTCGATCCGCAAGGTCGAGATCGAGGCCTCGGTACGGCTGGCTACACGGCTGGGAGCCGAGCTGCGCCGCTGAGCGTGCCCGTCACGCCGCCCATCGCCTTTCCCCGACGAGCCGGGTGATGGCATCCGCGAACCCGCTTCCCCACGCGGGCTGCTCTAGTCGGAGAAAGCGGAATCAAACCGCCACCTCGGATTTCGGGCACTCACGCGCACGAGTGCCCGAAACGCTGCATATCGCCGCATATCCGCGCGTATTCGCGATCGGCGCTTTCCGCCGTGCCAGCGCGAAGTCCCTGCAAGTCGCCACATTCGCGGGGCGCGCCTTCTGGAGCTCGGCCTAATTGCCATGCAGAAGGTCGTGGGTTCGAATCCCATCAGCCGCTTTTTCGCGAATCCCCTGCACGTGCGCGGGGATTTCGCCCGATCCCGCCTCGATTTGCGCCAGCGGCGGAGCTACGGTCGCCGCGCCGACTAAGCAAAGTGCCCCGGCGGCGCAGCAATGGCCGGGGGCCGGCACCGAAGCGTGGGGGGCGAGGTAGTGTTGGACCGGATGTCTAGCACGGTGCCGGTGATCTATGTGGACGACAATCTGGTGCTGTCCGGTCGGCTCGACGGCCTGCTGTCCGCGCTGGCGCAGTCCGGTCGGGACTTCGAGATCGACTACTCGGCGTCGCCGCTCTACCAGGCGCTCGTAAGGCCAGTGTCTCGGGGCGAGGAGGATGCCGAGCCGTGGTGGCGGTTCGACGCGGAGCGGTTCAAGCTCGACGCAACCTCAACCGGACTCGGGATGGCGCTTGGGCATTACGCCGTACCTCATGGCGTCGGTTGGCTCGTCGGCAGCGCGGCGGGCTGGGCTTTCGCCAAGTTTGCTTGGTCACGCAGGGCAGCCGACTCGTAACGCGCCACTCGCGGCACTGACACTGCAGTGCCGAATGGGGAGGCGCCGGAGTCGATGAGATGTCGATTAGGCCTTTGAGCCTCGCGGCTGGCGCGATCTGCCGTCTTGACGGCCGGTGCCCTACATAGTGCCCTATAATGCTCTCTCTGTCATGCGCAAGACCAGCATCTACCTAGAGGACGAGCAGGCGGATCGCCTCGCCCGTCTGGCCCGCGCGGAGGGCCGACCTCAGGCGGAGATTGTCCGCGAGGCGATTTCCTGCTACCGGGCCGTACCCAAGCGGGATCGGAACTTCGCTCTCGCCGGCAACTTCGAGCGCATCGATCGTGATTCCCGTCCGATCTCGGAGATCCCCGAGGACGAGTTGATACGCGGCTTCGGCGAGTGACGCTCGTCCTCGACGCGGCCCCACTGGTGGCGTTGGCCGACGCCGCGGAGCCTCAACTCGAGGCGCTGCTGAGAATCCGTGACGAGGAGGAGGGTCAGCTGGTCCTGCCGGCGCCGGTCGCGGCCGAAGTCGACTACTTGCTCGGCGTCCGCTTCGGCGAAGCGGCCCGGCGCGCCTTCCTCAGCGATCTGGCCGCCCAGCGCTATGACGTTGCATGCCTGGAAGCCGATGATTACCGTGCGGTCTCCGAGCTCGACATCCGCTACTCCGATCTCGGCCTCGGTCTCGCCGATTGCTCGATCATTGTTCTCGCGGAGCGCTACAAAACCCGACGTCTGCTCAGCTTCGACGAGCGGCATTTCCGGGCCGTTGCGCCACTTCAGGGCGGGTCATTTGAGTTGCTGCCGGCGGATTCCTAGCCGGGCTCGCTGTCGCTTGCGCCTTCGCCAGTCCCGCCGAATCGCTGTATTCGAACCGGTTAGGCGATTTCGGGTACTTCTGATCGGAGGTGCTCGGAGTCGCGAAACGATTCAGGCGAGCGTTCGCTCGAGCTTCACCTCGCACATGTCCACCGACGCTCGGGTGCCGGGCGTCTCCGAGGGATCCATTGCACTGAACACTTGAGCCCCCGCCTCCATGTCCTCCGCGCTCTCGAAGTACTGAAGGACCACTGCCGTGTCCTGTGAGCCATCGAACAAGATCTTGAGGCCCTTGGCAGGCACGCCGGGGGGTGGCCCGCCGGACTCCTCGATGCGGGCAAGGAGCTCCTGCATCCGCTCGGCAGAAACGTCGGTGAACCTGACGACGCGTACATACATGACGGCATCCTCCTCGGTTTGTCTTGGGATATAGACCATAGTCGGTTTCCTCTGACCCGCGGGCCGATTCGAACCGTCTCTCTTGGTTTCGGGCACTTCTGGCCGGCAGTGCCCGAAACGCTTGCATATCGAGGCATATCCGCGCATATTTACGTCGGACATCCCTACCTGGCGCCCCTCAGATCATCGACGGCCTCCGATCAGAGCGTCAGAAGCGCGAAGGCTCGGACAGCCGCCTGTGTCGGTTCCACGACCTGATCATCGTTCCGATACCGCAACAGCCCCGAGCGCTTCAGATCACGGATCGCATGCCTGATCGTCTCGACCTCCCTGTCGTCC
>JASLIG010000073.1 GCA_030152805.1 Solirubrobacterales bacterium | reverse complement strand
CAACAGCACCGTCAACAACTTCGACATCTACGTCGGCACCAGCGCCGGCTCCTTCGTCGCCGGCATGCTGGCCAACGGCGTCACGCCCGACGAGATGATGCAGGTGATCAACCGGCGCATCCCCTCCGAGCTTGAGGACCTCGACCTCGGCAGGGTCCTCAGGCCCAACTACCTCGGCTTCGCCGAGAAGATCGCGATGCTTCCCTTGCGGAGCCTGGAGCTGGCCCGCAACTTGGCGCGGATGGGCACCTTCTCGGCGATGGACGTCGGTGTCGGCATGGCCGAGGCGCTGCCGACCGGCTTCTATTCCGGCGCGGGCATCGCCGACTACATCGCCGCCGCGCTCGGCGAATCCGGCCGCGTCGACGACTTTCGCCTGCTCGACCAGGAGCTCTACCTGACCGCCACCGACCTCGACACCTGCGAGCGGATCGTCTTCGGCGAGGAGGGTTGGAACGACGTGCCGATCTCGAAGGCGATCCAGTGCTCGACCACGCTGCCGATCGTCTACAAGCCGGTCGACCTCAAGGGCCGCCAGCTGATCGACGGAGGAATCCGCTCGACGACCAACGTCGACATAGCGGTTGAAAAGGGCGCCAAGTTCATCGTCGTCGTCAATCCCCTGGTCCCCTACGTCAACGACTTCCAGAAGAAGATTCCGACCGTCTTCGGCACGCGCGTGCGGCGTGTCTCGGACATGGGGTTGCCGGCGATCGCCAACCAGACCTTCCGCCTGATCGCCCACGCTCGCCTGCACCAGGCGGTCGAGCAGTGGCGGGAGCGCTATCCGGGCGTGGACATCATCCTGCTCGAGCCCGAGCCGAACGACGAGTTGATGTTCGGCACGCCGATCATGGACTACTCACGCCGCCTGAAAATCGCCCGCCATGGCTTTGAATCGGTCACCGCGACGCTGGCCCAGGACTACGACCGGTTCAAAGAGATTGCCGAGCGCCACGGCCTCGAGATCTCCGGCCGCCGGGTCAGCCGCGTGGTCGAGCGGGCCGCCGAAGAGGAGCCTGAGCAAGCCTCCGCCTGGCGCCGGGTGCTCGAGCAGACGACGTCAGTGCTCCTGCGGCAAACGGGCGAAGCGTCCTAATCTCCCAAGTCGTAGGGGAGGGCCGTTGCCCCTTTCTGGGAATTGATGTCGCACGCCCGCTTTGCGGGCTTAGCGACAATCTGAGAGCGCGGCTGCGCCGCGCCTAGAACCACATTGCATGGGCTGCCTTCGGCAACATTCCCAGAAAGGGGCAACGGCCCTCCTATCCAACTCGGGGCGAGGAAGCTGAGCTTGGTGAAGGAGAGACCCACCTTTTCCAAGCCGGCGCCAGGCTCGCGCAAGCTTCGAATCGGAGCTAGCGTTCGCGGGGAGGGATTGGGTTGGCCTCTGTGCGAATGTCGCCGAAGGCGGCCGCTGCACTCGTGATTCTTAGGCGCGGCGTCAGCCGCGCTCGTCAATTGTCGCTAAGCGCCCGCAGGGCGCGTGCGACATCAATTCGCACAGAGGCCCACCCAATCCCTCCAACACAACGCTAGCTCGCGTAGAGCTGCTCGATCTCGTCCTCATGCTTGCTGGCGACGACCGCGCGCTTGACCTTCAGCGTCGGTGTCAGCTCGCCGTTTTCCTGTGAGAGGTCGCGGGGCAGGATCGCCACCTTCTTGACCTGCTCGACGCGGGCGAATTTCTCGTTGATCTTCGCCACGTGGCCTTCGATCGCCTCGAGGACCTCCGGGTTACGGGCCAGCTGCTCGGGGTCCTCGGGCAGTCCGTGTTCCTTGGCGTAGGCAACGGCGTCTTCAGGATCGAGCGTGACCAGGGCGACCAGGTAGGGCTTGCGGTCGCCTACGACGACGCATTGCGAGACCAGCGGGTGCTGCTTGATCTCGTTCTCGAGGTTGGCGGGGGTGATGTTCTTTCCCCCCGCGGTGATGATGATGTCCTTCTTGCGGCCGGTTATCGTGATGAAGCCCTCCGAGTCGATCTCGCCGATATCGCCGGTGTGCAGCCAGCCGTTGACGATCGTCTCCCGGGTTGCCTCCTCGTTCTTGTAGTAGCCCTGGAAAACGTTGGGACCCTTGACGAGGATCTCGCCGTCCTCGGCGATCTTTACCTCGCAGCCCGGGAAGGGCCTGCCGATCGTGCCGACCTTGAAGTCGTCGGGTGAGGAGACGGTCGCCGCCGTGGAAGTCTCGGTCATTCCCCAGCCCTCGAGCACCAGTACGCCGGCGGCGTCGAAGAAGCGAAGGATGTCGGGGTTGATCGGCGCCGCCCCGGAGACGGCGAGCCGCAGGTTGCCGCCGAAGAGGCCGCGGATCTTGGAGAGCACCCGCTTGTCGGCGAACTCGTACTGCTTGCGCAACAGGAACCCCGGCTTGCGCCCAGATCGTTCCCTGGCGCGCATCTTCTTGCCGACCCCGATCGACCAATCGAAGATCGCCTTTTTGATGCCGCCCTCTTTCTCCATGCCGCTGGTCGCGGCGGTGTAGATCTTCTCGAAGATGCGCGGCACCGAGGGGAAGTAGGTCGGTTTCAGCTCGGCCAGATTGGGCAGGATCTTGAGCGGGTCGCGCTCCCAGTAAGCGAGTGTGGCCCCGAGGTCGAAGCTGCCGAGCTGAATCAGCAAGGCGAAGGAGTGGGCTAGGGGGAGGTAGAGATAGGTGACGTCTTCGGGCTCGATCACGCTGGTCTCGTTGACCATGTCGAGCATTGCCCGGTAGTTGCCGTGACTGATGATGCAGCCCTTCGGTGGGCCGGTTGTGCCCGAGGTGTAGATGAAGGTGCAGACGTCGTCCTTGGTGACCGCTTTCCAGCGTGCCTCCCACTCGGAGGCGTCGCGGCTAGCCCCGCGGGCGGCGAGATCCCCCAGCGAGATCGCGTCCTCACTGCTTCCCGTCATCCGCACCACGTGCTCGAGCTTCGGCAGCCGATCGCGGACCGCGCGGATCTTCTCTAGCTGTTCGTCGTCCTCGACGATGACGACCTTGGCGTCGGAGTTTTCCAACACGTACTGACACTCCTCCGGTGAATTGGTCTGGTAGATCGGTACCACGACCGCTCCGGCTGAGAGCGCAGCGAAGTCGGCGTAGGTCCACTCAGGGCGCGTGTTGGCGAGGATCGAGACCTTGTCACCCTTGTTCACACCGAGGTCGATCAGCCCCAGCGAGAGCGAGCGGACCGTCTCCAGTACCTGCTCGAAACTGCGGTCAGCCCAACTATCGTCCTGCTTAAAGCGGACCGCGGGGGCCTTGCCGTAGAGCTCGGCGGAAATCGGCAGCAGATCCGCCAGCGTGGACGATTTGGTCCCCCTCTCCATGCGGGGAGGGAGTCTAGTTAAGAGTCAGTTGGGACGGACTTCGTGGCGCTGTGCCCGGCCGGCCATGCTGCGCAGAGAGGTCTCGAAGAGAGTTTTGTCGATGCGGCCGTGGAAGATCGGAATGCCCATCTGCATGCACTTGCCGATCACCTCCTGCCGCTTCATGTGAAGCTCCTCGGCAAGCTCGGACGGGGTCAGGTGATTGGCCACAGCGGACCTCCCTTGTAGCTGAAACTGGGTAAATCAAAATCTACCCCTCGCGGCGGAGGTGTCAAACAGCTTTGGCGCGCATTGCGAAGATCGGGGCGGGCCAACCGGGATAATGGACGGGTGCCAGCCACCGCCGAGAAGCCGGCCCCCGAGCCCGCCACCTTGCCGATGCCGCGGCGGGGCCGGATCTGGATCCTCCTCGCCCTCGCCCTCGTCGTGGCCGCCCTCGGCTACGCGCTGTTCAACATCGCCACCCAGAAGGCCGGTCCCGACCTGGTCAAGGTCGCCGGCATCTCCGAAGCGCAGGAAATTTTCGGCGGGGTGCCGCAGGAAGGCGACCGCCTCGGTTCCTCCGATGCGCCGGTCTCGATTCAGGTCTTCAACGACCTGCAGTGCTCGAGCTGTCGCGAGGACTTCCTCAGCACGATCCCGGGTTTGGTCGACGGCTACGCGCGTCCCGGAGACGTCAAGCTGCTCTACCGCCACTACTCGAACAGCGAAAGTCAGCAGGAGCTCGGCTTTTACGGCGCCGAGGCGGCAGCCGCGCAGGGCTACGGCTGGCAGTACGTCTACCTCTTCTTCCGCAACCAGGACGAAGCGGAACGCTTTGGCGTGGACCAGGACTTCCTCGACTCGATCGCCGGCGGGATCGAGGAACTGAACGAGCCCGAATGGCTCGCCTACCTGGAAGAGCACGGCGGCTCCGACGGAGCGATCAGCCAAAAACTCGACGGCTACGAGGAACTGGGCCGCGATCTCGGCATCCGCACCCACCAGGCAGCGATCGTCAGCGGCCCCGGCGGCACCAGCACGCTCCAGGACGGGCCTTCGCTCGCCGAAATCGAAGCGGCGATCGGGGCGGTCCAGTAGTCCCGCCCCCGGTCTGGGATAATCGCCCCCTCTCGGGGCGTGGCGCAGCCTGGTAGCGCGCACCGTTCGGGTCGGTGAGGTCCCCGGTTCAAATCCGGGCGCCCCGATTTGTAGGCAAAAGCATTCGGCGGGCGCGGGACTAGCGTCCCTCGTGGCTTGTGCCCGCCGGCAGCAGGATTGCGGCGACGAGGGCGCAGCCGCCGGCGGCCAGGCCGCCGGCGGTGATGCTGAGGGCGAGGCGGCCGGAGCTGTTCGAGGCGACGACGGCGAGCGAGACGACCTCGCTGGCGACCAGCGCCAGCAGGGTCGCCACGGCGTAGGCGGTAGCGATCGGTTGAGCGTGGTCGGGGTTGCGGAAGCGCGCTTTGAGCGGCTCCGGGAGCTGGCGGTTGGGCGAGAAATAGCGCAGCTCGATCGCCAGGGCGAGGATCAGGACCGGAACGATCTGGGCGACGGCTTCGTAGTAGGCGATGCTGGCGTGGCCCTTGACCAGGGCGATCACCAGCAGGAAGGCCAGCAGGGGGGCGGCGAAGAGGACGATGGCGATGAGCGGCACGGCACGCGCCTGCATCCATGCGATCATTTGGCGATCGTAAACCGGCGAGCCGGGATTGGAGCACGACTTCTACGCCTCTGCCGGTTCATCTGTTGGGACGCATGCGCAGACTCCTGCTCATTCCGCTGACCGCGACGCTGCTCGCGCTGACGCCGGCAAGTGCCGGTACCGCGACGCTGCCGCCGCTGGGCTTCATCGGCATGTCGCCGCAGGGGGCTACCGAAGCCTCCGATTACGCCCTGATGGAAGAAGCCGGAATCACCTCCGTGCGCCAGCCACTGAACTGGGCCAGCATCGAGCCGCGGGCCGGCGACCGCTTCGCCCCCCGCTGGGAAGGGCTTGACGAACAGGTCGGCCTCGCCGCCGAACACGGAATCCGCACCTTCATGTTCCTCTGGGGAACGCCGTCCTGGGTCTCGCCGCGACTCGGAGGAGAACCGGTGACGAACGCGCGGCAGCGCGGTGAGTGGCTGCGCTTCCTGCGCGCCGCCGTCTTCCGCTACGGGCCACGGGGAAGCTTCTGGCGCGAACACCGTGACCTGCCGCGGCTGCCGGTGCGCCAGTGGGAGATCTGGAACGAGGAGAACATCGTCACCTTCTCCAAGGAACCCGATCCCGAGCGGTTCGGTCGCCTGGTTCGCATCTCCGGCCGCCTGCTCCACCACGCCGACCCGGGCTCGACGGTGATCCTCGGCGGTCTCTTCGGCAGGCCGCTGCAGACGCCCCCCAACGTCCCGTCGGTGGGCTTCCTCTCGGCGCTCTATCGCATTCCCGGGATCAAGCGCGATTTCGACGGCGTTGCCCTGCACCCCTATGTCGCGGACGCGCACGCGCTGGAATGGGAGATCGACGGCCTGCGCCGGGTGATGATCTTCAACGGCGACGCGGCGACGCCGCTGTACGTGACCGAGATGGGCTGGGGCTCGGACAGCTTCGAGTCGCGCTGGGAGCGCGGCCCCGCTGGCCAGGCGCGCGAACTCGACCGCGCCTTCGCCCTGCTGACCGGCGGGCGGCGGCGCTGGAACATCGGCGGCGTCTGGTGGTTCTCCTGGACCGACGCGGCGGGCTCTTGCCAGTTCTGCGATTCGGCCGGCCTGCTCACCGCCCGACGCGAAGCCAAGCCGGCCTGGTACCGCTTCAACGCCTGGACCGGCGGCGACGCGGGGACCGTACCGCGCGCCTCCACACAGGCACTGCGCGGCACCCCATAGCCGGTCGCGGTGCCTGTGACCACGGGCTCTGCGCCCCGACTGATCGCCGAGTCGAACGCCCTTCACGGTGTGGACTTACCGGGTGGCGACGGTTACGTTTGTCGTGCGGGAGTCCATGGCTTGGATCGATATATCCATCGTTGCCGCAGCGCTTGCCCTGCTCTGTGCATGGCTTGCCGTCGTCCTGCTGTTACGCGCGCGCAGGGCGCAGCGCCGCTTCGAGATCCTCGGCACCGTGGGGGCGATCTCCGAGGCCGCCGGCTCGCTGGAGCAGACCTTCGAGGAGATCTGCGAGGTGCTCGTGCCCGAGGTGGCGGACTTCTGCATGATCGACGTGATCGAGGACGGCGAGGCGAGGCGGGTGGCGGTTCGCGTCGGCCCCGGCGCCAGCGCCGCGGCCGAGGATGGACTGCGGACTCGCGAGCCCTCGGTGCCGGAGTGGATGATCGCCGGCAGGGACGGTTCGCTGGAGCCGCGCTTCTACCAGCGCATGACCGAGGAGGCGTTGCGCGAGATCGCCCATGACGAGGGCGAGGACCTGGCCTTCCTGCGCGGGCTGGGGCTGCGCTCGGCAATCACCCTGGCCTTGCAGGCGCGCGGGCAGGTGCAGGGAACGCTGACTCTCGGCGTCGCCTGGTCGGGGCGACGTTACAGGCGCGACGACGTGCGCTTTGCCTGGGTCCTCTCCGGTCGGGTTGCCCTGACGCTCGACAACAGCGGCCTCTTTGCCGATCTCGAGCGAGCCGAAAAAGCGCGCTCGGAGATCGCCGAAACCCTGCAGCGCGGCCTGCTGCCACCGCCGTTGCCGCATATTCCCGGTTGGTCGCTGGCGGCAATGTACAGGCCAGCTGGCGCCGAGAACGAAGTGGGGGGCGACTTCTACGACGCCTTTCAGGTGCCCGACGGGTGGATGGTCGTGATCGGCGACGTTACCGGGCGCGGTGCCCGCGCCGCCTCGATCACCGCGATCGCCCGCTACACCCTGCGTACCGCGGCAATGCTCAGCGACGACCCCGCGGTTGGGTTCGCCACTCTGAACCGGACGTTGCTCGCGCGCCAGGACGCCTCGCTCTGCAGCATCGCCGCTCTCACCCTGAGCGAGGATCCCACCCGACCGGTACGCATTGCCATCGCCGGGCACCCGCCGCCGCTGCTGATCGACGGCGAGCAGGTGACCGAGGTGGCGAGCGCCGACCCGCTACTGGGAGCGTTTCACGACGCCAGCTGGCGGGTGCGCGAGAGCGCCGTCGAGGCGGGCCAGCAGCTGGTGATGATCACCGATGGCATTGTCGAGGCGGCGGGCGAAGGCGGGCGCTTCGGCGAGGAGCGGCTCCGTTCCGAGCTTGCCGGTGCCCACAACCCCGCCGTTGCCGTGCAGGGGGTGGAAGGCGCGCTGCGCTCGTTCACTGCCGGCGCGCTCGATGACGACATCGCGATCCTTGCGCTCAGCCGTGCCCCGAACGGGGGCGAAGCCCGTGCAAGCAGTGGGAACGGCGATGGCTGACAGCCACGAGGTGCTGGTCGGCCAGCTGTTCAACGCTTTCAACCATCGCGACGCGGCGGCGATCGTCGAGCTCTGCTCGACGACGATGGAGTTCTTCGCCGTCACCGCCGAAGAGGTCGGGCGCCAAACCCCCTACGTCGGTCCCGAGGGTCTCCATGCCTATCTGGACGACGTCGAACGCATTTGGGAAGAGCTGCTGATCACGCCGAGCCGCGTGGAGGCTCGCGGCGACTCCCTGCTCGTCATCGGACGCGTCTACGTGCGCAGCCGCGAGCTCGGCATCCGCGATATGCCTGTTGCCTGGATCTGGCAACTTCGCGAAGGTCTCTTCGTGCGCGGTGAGGTCTTTGCCGATCCCGAGCAGGCGACGGCGCGCTTCGCTCAGACGGCTGCGTGATCGCCCCGCGGGGCACCGGTCCGCCCCAGCTACGCCGTGCGGCATGACCATCCCTCGCATCGTGGGTAGAAAACTGCCGTTTTGTGCCTTCAAGCCTCGGGTACCGATGGCCTAAGACGAGACGGTTATGCTCGCGGTACGCGGGGAAAAAGCTCTTCCAGCGCTGTCAGGCGCAAATCGAATAGTGATGGCAAACGGCTCCACGATCAGCGAGAAGCCAAAAGGGCTTCAGATCAGGCTCCCGGCAAAAGCGGAGAACGTCGCGGTAGTGCGGCACGCGCTGGCGGGGCTGGCCGAGCAGATCGGCATGGACGAAGCTGGGGTTGCCGACCTCAAGACGGTGATCACGGAGGCCTGCATGAACGTGGTCGTGCACGCCTACCCGGACGGTTCCGGGCCGCTGACCGTCGAGGCTGACCCCGATAGCGAGGGGCTGACCGTGACCGTGAGCGATCACGGGTCCGGGATCAGCCCGCAAGCCGATTCGGAACGGACGAGTCTCAAACTCGGTCTTTCGTTGATTGCCGCTCTCTCCAGCAGCTTCAGCATCTCCGGCGGCCTCGATAGGGGCACGGAAGTGATGATGCGCGTGCCGCTCAGTGGCGGCGGCGTGAACGGCAGCGGCTCGGCCGCTGAGGAGGTTTCGATAGAGAGCACCGGCACCGAGCTCACCGTCGCTCGCGCCGACTTGCTCGAGCCGGTCTTGGCGCGTCTGGTGGGTGCGCTTGCCGCCCGCCGCGACCTCTCCGTCGAGCGCGTCTCCGACGCGGTCCTGGTCACCGACGCGATCGCCGATGCCGCGCCAGAGCGTTTCGCCGACGGTTGTGTGCGCCTTGGGCTCGGCGAGAGCGACGACGGGTTGGAGCTGCGCCTTGGGCCGATGAAAGAGGGTGCCGGCGGCGAGATCCGCCAGAAGCTCGAGCTGCCGGAGGTGGGTGGCTCGCTGGAGGGCCTGGTCGAGGGGGTAGACGTCGAAGGCTCGAGCGAAGGCGACTACTTGATCGTGCGCTTCGCCGGTCTGCCGCCGGCTTAGTCGATCTTCCCCTCGAGGCCGCGTTCCTCCTCCTCGATCCGCTCGCGTATGCGGGCCAGAGCGCGGCGCAGGATGCGCGAGACGTGCATCTGCGAATGGCCGATCCGCTCGGCGATCTGGGACTGCGTCAGGTCCTCGACGAAGCGCAGGCGCAGCACGACGCGCTCGCGCTCCTCGAGGTAGGGGAGGGCGGCGTCGAGCGCGATTCGGCCCTCGACCAGCTCAAAGCGCTCATCCTCTTCGCCGACCCATTCGGAGGGCGGCGCCTCGTCTGAGTCCGCGTCCCCGGCGGGGCGGTCGAGCGAGAGCGGGCGACGGTTGTGGTTGGCCTCCATCACCTCGAGCACGTCGGTCTGTTCGAGGTCGAGCCGCTCAGCGATCTCGCCCACCGAGGGGGAGCGTTGCAGCTTTTTGGTCAGCTCGATGATCGCTTTGTCGACTTCGGCCATGCGGTCGTGCAGGCCGCGTGGCACCCGCACGGTCCAGACCCGGTCGCGGAAGTGGCGCTTCAGCTCGCCCAGGATCGTCGGCGAGGCAAAGGCCGTAAAGGGGATGCCGCGCTCGGGGTCGAAGCGGTCCACCGCATTGAGCAGGCCGAGATTTGCGACCTGCAGCAGGTCGTCGAAGGACTCGCTGGCGCCCCGGTAGCGCAGCGCCAGGCGCTTGGCGAAAGGCATATTGCGCCGCACCAGCTCTTCCCGCACGGCCGGATCTCGGTGCTTGGCGAAGCGGTCCCAGAGCTCGCGGTCGCCAGCGAGCTCCTCGCTGGCCCCTCGGGGGTGCGGGTTTGCTTCGCTTCGGTCGTTGTCGGGTTTGGCTGCCATCGGGCTGGGTGATGGACGGGTCGCGCCATCCTAAGCGGCGTTTGTGGCGCCTCTCCCTCCGTTGCTCATCCCACCGCCGGGTACCCGTTTCGGACCCGTTCATGCCCCTTGCGCGGTTGTGCGCGCCGCCGTCGGGGTACCCGATCGCGTGGCCGCGTTAGGCTCCCAGCCGACTTCGAATATCGATCAAAGGAGACGCCAGATGGCCTTTTCGGTTCCCGACCTTCCCTACGCGTACGACGCCCTCGAGCCGCACATCGACGAGGCGACGATGCGGGTCCACCACGACAAGCACCACCAGGCCTACGTCGACAAAGCCAACGCTGCCCTGGAGGGAACCGAGTGGGCCGACCGCGACGTCGAGGACGTGCTGCGCAACCTCTCCAGTCTGCCTGGCGATAAGCAGGGCCCGGTGCGCAACAACGCCGGCGGCCATTACAACCACACGCTCTTCTGGCAAATGCTCGGTCCCGACGGCGGTGGCGAGCCGGGCGGCGAGCTGGCCTCCGGGATCGAGCAGGCTTTCGGCTCCTTCGACTCTTTCAAGGAACAGTTCAAGGAAGCCGGCATCGCCCGCTTCGGCTCCGGCTGGGCCTGGCTGGTCAAGGACGGCTCGGGCCTGGCGATCGTCTCGACACCGAACCAGGACTCGCCGATCTCCGACGGCAGCGTGCCGCTGCTCGGTTGCGACGTCTGGGAGCACGCCTACTACCTCAAGTACCAGAACAAGCGCCCGGACTACATCGACGCTTTCTGGAACGTCGTCAACTGGGACTACGTCGCCCAGCGCCTCGGCGAGGCGGGCTGAGGCTAGGGGGCGACAGGCGCAGCGGGCCGCGCGGCCTCGGGTAGGTCGCGCGGTGCCGCACCCTCCCTGGGAGGGATCAGGCTCATCGCGTGCTCTGCCTTGGCGGTGATCGTCAGGCTCGGGTTGACGCCCGGGTTGGCGGGGATAGCCGCCCCGTCGCAGACCAGCAGGTTCTCGTAGCCGAAGACGCGGTTCGAGCCGTCGACCACCCCGCTCTCGGCGTCGGTGCCGACGACCGCGCCACCGAGAATGTGGGCGGTTGAGGGAATGTTGCGGATCGACTCGGTGAGGGCGCTCTGGGCAACGCCGCCGGTACGTTGTGCGAACCAGCGCGCGACCTTCTCAGCCGCAGGGATGTAGGTCGGGTTGGGTCTGCCTGGGTCCTGTTCGGTCTGCAGTCTCACCCCCGAGCCGAAGATCTTGCGCTTGGGGCGGAAGTGCATAGCCGCGTCGACGGTTTGCATCACCAGCAGGATCACGGTGCGTTGGGACCAGCGGTGAGGGATCAGCATCCGCGCTGTGCGCAGTGGGTGGCGCAAGATCGCCACCAGCCACTTAATCGGCCGCGTCAGTTTCGTACCGGGGCCGGTCATTGCCGTGAAAGTTCCGGACATCGCGTCGCCGGCGGTTCCGTAGGTAACGACCTCGATGTGGGTGTCGGGATCGGGATAGATGCTGGAGGTGATCGCGACCGAGCGGCTGAAGTCGCGCTCGTCGTCGGGTGCGGTAACCGACTGGATCGACTCCGAATTGGTGCGGACCAGGTCGCCTAGCTTTGCCGAGATGTGCGGCAGGGCGCCGCTGTGGCGGCAGTTGGCAAGCAAGTTGTTGGTGCCGAGCGCACCGGCGGCGACGATCACGCCGCGCGCGGTCTGGGTGCGACGGCGCTTGCGCAGCCAGGAGCCGGAGCGCTCGCTGCTGATCTCGTACCCATCGGACCCGTCCGCCGCCCCGAGCGGGCGGATCTCGGTCACCTGCCGTTCGGGCTGGATCTCGACCCCGAGCTTCTCCGCGAACCAGAGGTAGTTCTTCATCAACGTGTTCTTGGCGCCGTGGCGGCAGCCGACCATGCAGCTTCCACATCGCATGCAACCGGTCCGGCTCGGCCCCTCCCCGTCGAAGAATGGATCGTCGACCTCGACCCCCGGTTTGTCGAAAAAAACGCCGACGCGGGTGTTGGTGAAGGTCTTGCCGACCCCGATCTCTTCGCCGTATTCCTGCAGCAGCTTGTCGGCCGGCCCGATCCCCTCGTACTCGACCACGCCGAGCATCCGCTCGGCCGTATCGTAGTGGGGCGCGAGCTCTCGTTCCCAGTCGCCGAGGTGAGCCCATTGCGAATCGCGAAAGAACGCCGGCCGCGCGCGATAGAGCGTGTTGGCGTAGCCAAGGCTGCCGCCGCCGACGCCGCTGCCCGAGACGATAAAGACGTCCTTGAAGAAGGTCATCCGCATCACCCCGCGCATTCCGAAACGGGGAAACCAGAAGTAGCGACGCGGGTGGCGCAGGTTCGACTCGGCGAAGTCCTCGTCGCGGAACCTGCTCCCGCACTCGAGCACCGCAACCGAGTAACCCTTTTCAGCCAGGCGAAGCGCCGAAACGGAGCCTCCGAACCCCGAACCGACAACGATCCAGTCGTAGTCGTACTTCATGGCGCCCCCGCGGGCCTAGGCCTCGCCGGGCTCCAACGGCCGGAAGTCAGACGTGCGCGCTCCGCATACGGGGCAGAACCAGTCCTTGGGAATGTCCTCGAACTTGGTTCCGGGAGGGATGCCGCCATCGGGGTCGCCGATCGCCGGGTCGTAGATGAAGCCGCAGCTCTCGCAAATCCACAAGGTTTGCTCGGTTGCCGTCGTCATGGAAAGCCCTCAGGACCTCAGTCTTTGCTGAAGCTGACCGAGACCGGCTCGCGATCCGACGCGTCTTCGATCTCGAAGAACTCGCGTTTGGTGAAGCCGCCCTGGTTGGCGATGATCGAGCCGGGGAACTGTTCGATGTCGGTGTTGTACGACTGCACGTTGGAGTTGTAGATCCGCCGCGAGGCCTGGATCTCGTCCTCGAGCTCGGAGAGATTCCGGCTCAGCTGCTGGAAGTTCTCGGTGGCGCGCAGGGTCGGGTAGTTCTCGGCGACCGCGCGCACGTCGGCCAGCGCCTGGGTCAGCTTCTGCTCGGCCTTGGCGGTGTCCTCGACGCTTTCGGCCGCCATCGCCTCCGCCCGCGCCTGGGTCGTCCGCTCGAACGTCTGGCTCTCGTGCTCGGCGTAGCCCTTTACCGTCTCGACCAGGTTCGGAACGAGGTCGTGGCGGCGCTTCAGCTGCACGTCGATCCCGCTCCACGACTCGTCGACCCGGTTGCGGGCGGCGATGATCGAGTTGCGCTTGGCGATGTAGTAGAGGACCGCGATGACGATGATCGCGACGACCACGATGATGGCGATAGTCATGATGTCATCCTAACTGGCTCGCCGGCCAACTGCATAGGATCGGCAAACGATGAGCGCCAAGCAGGAAGCGCAGGACTGGGCCGAGACCGTTCGTCGCTACGGCGAGGGGCACGAGCTCAAATACGAGCCGGTGGGCGGGATCAACCCGGTGGACGCTCCGGTCGCGCTCTGCGTCGGCGGCGCCAATCGCCTCACGGGTCAGCTCGCCGAAGGCTTCTGGGGCGCCTGCTGCGACGCCGACGAGAAGGAAGTCGGCGGCCTCTTCGGCAAGGCGGTCTTGCCGGCGGCGCTGCTCGCCAAGGCCCACATGCCCGACCTCGCCCAGGTCGTGCCCGCCTTCAACGTCGAGTCGATCGAGGGACATGAGGTGGCGACGCGGCGCTTCAAGCGCAAGGTCGAGTTCGAGTCGATCGAGTTCAACAGGCGCTTCCAGGCGACCGTGCCCAGCGAGTACGACCCGGTTGCGCTGCGCGAGCTGTTCAGCCCCGGCTTCCTCGCCTGGACGACGACGATGACCGGCGAGGTCGACTTCGGCGTCAACGATCGCCAGCTCTGGTTCCTCTGGCACCTGCGCGAGCGCAGCCCCGAGGAGCTGAAGGAGATGCTTAAAAACGCCGGCCAGCTCTTCAAGCGGCTGCAGGGCGAGATGGAGGAGAGCGGCATTCACACCTATCCGCCCGGTCCCTGGCACGCCGGGCTGGAACCCTTCCCGGCAAGCTAGGGGCGGGAAAGTAGTCGCTCGAACATCCGTCCAGTCGCTGGACATGGGTCCAGCCGGGCTATCGAAGCGCGGTCAAGCGCCCGATGGGGTGTTGGCGTGAGCGCGCTTGCCGGGACAATCTCCGCCCCCTTCACGGTCGACGGCAGCAGCATTGCGCTGGGGCGTTGGCTGCGCGCGGGGTTGTCCCTGGCGCTGGCCGTCGGCATTCTCGCCATCGCCTTGCCGGTCGCCTTCAGCAGCGGTGCGACCGCGACCGGTGCCGATCCGCTGCGGGCCTTCTCCTCAGGCTCGCTGGTCTCGATCGACGCGGAAGGTGGCGCGCAGCTCTCGGTTGCGGGAATCGTGCCGGGTCAGAGTCGGGCAGCGACGGTTCGAATCGCCAACTCGGGTGACGCGCCGGTGGCGTTCAGTCTCGCCGCCAGCGTCGTCGACCGGGTCGGCCCGGGTGGCGCATCCCTCTCCGAAGCGCTCGAGCTGCGGATCGAGTCCACCGCCGGCAGGCTCCTCTACGACGGTCCCATCGGGCGCTTGGATCGCCTCGGGCTGGGTAACGTAGCCGCCGGTTCGGCACGCGCCTACCGCTTCGTAGTCGCCCTGCCGGCGAGCGTCGGCAACGAGGTAGCCGGCTCCTCCTTGAGCGCCGGTTTCACCTGGAACGCCAGTTCCTGAGCCGAAAAAGCAGCTTCGGCTGATTCTGGACAATCGTCCGACGCACTTTTGCTCACTTCCCTGCCCTTGCCTGCCGATCAGGTATGGGCATGGAAGCGATTCAAGGCAAACCCGCTGTGAGGCGGGGACGCAAAGCTAGAGGCCTCGCCGCAAGGCGAGGTAGCTCGGCTGCCGCTTTCGGAGCCCAACACACGAGCCCCGAAGGAGGCACTTATGTCTCGCATTTCCGTGATCCTCTCGAGTCCTCGCCATCTGCTTGGGGCGCTGCTTGTTGCGCTCCTCGCGGTCGGTGCGGTCGTTGGATCAGGCGCGAGCTTCACCTCGAAGTCCGCAAACCCGAGCAACACGTTCAGCGCAGGCAACCTGGCGCAGTCCAATTCCAAGGAAGGCGCCGCGGTGCTGACCGCTGGCCAGATGGTGCCCGGGTCCTCGGCCAACGGCACGGTGGTGATCAAAAACACCGGCGACGTCGCTGGTACGTTCACCCTCTCGAAGACGAGCCTCACGGATACGCCGGGCGCCAATGGCGGCCAGCTCTCCGCGGTGCTCGATCTGAAAGTGGAGGACGTGACCAAAGAAGCGTCTCCGGTCACCGTGTACTCGGGCAAGGTCGGCGCGATGGGTGCGCAATCGCTCGGCAAATTCGCCGCTGGCGAAGCCCGCACCTACAAGTTCACGGTCACGTTCCCCGACGGTGGCACTCCGTCGTCTCCGACGACGGGGGACAACGCCTACAAGGGTTCGTCGATGAGCGTCGGCTACCAATGGGACTCCGCTTCCTAGCGGATGTCCCCGGACGGGAGGCCGGCGCGGGCGTCGCCGCCGGCGCCGGCCTTCCCGTCAGCCACTGCGGCGAGGGGGCAGCGCGGTGACCGACTCGCTGGAGCAGCTCCAGCCGAGCGGCGCGCGGAGGGCTCTGCGCTGGGCGGGCGCCGGCGCGACCGTGCTCTGCCTCCTGCTTGCCGCCGTCCTGCTGATTCCGGCGGCGCTCGGCTACCAGCGCTACGTGATCGTCAGCGGCTCGATGACCGGCGCCTATGACCGCGGCTCGATCGTCTTCGACGAGGAAGTGCCGGTCGCCGAACTCCAGGAGGGGGACACGATCACCTACGCGCCGCCGCCGAACGCCTCGCCGGAGGACCTCGTCACCCACCGCATCGTCTGGATCGGGAGCAACGAGCAGGGGAAAGAGGCCTTCCGCACCAAGGGCGACGCCAACGAAACGGCCGATCCGTGGACCTTCACCCTGGACAAGCCCGACCAGGCCAAGGTCGCCTTCTCGGTCCCCTACGTCGGCTACCTGTTGGCGGCGCTGTCGATCCCAACCGTGCGGATGCTGGCGATCGGCATCCCGGCTGTCATCGTCGCCTTCTTGATCCTCGCTGGGATCTGGCGCGACGCCGGCGTGGAGGCGAGGCGACGCCAGGAAGAATCGACCCCGATCCACACCCCGCAATGGACCGAGTGAGGCTGATCGCGGGCTCGCACCGCTGGCTGCTGCTCGGCGCGCTTGCGCTGCTTGCCCTGACACTCGGCTCGGCGATGTTCAGCGGCGCCAGCTTCAGCTCCCGCAGCGCCAACTCAGCCTCGCTGGCGACCGGGAGCATCCAGCTCACCTCCTCGGCTCAAGGCCAGGAAATCGTCTCCTCCGCCACCGGTATGAAGCCCGGCCAGAGCAAGGAAGGGACGATCACGATCACCAGCAAAGGCGGTGTGGCCGGGACGGTGACCCTGTCCGCTTCCGGGCTCACGGGAACGGCCCTGGCCTCGGTGATGGACCTCAAGATCGAGGACGTCACCGGGACGGCCGTGCAGAAGTGGAGCGGCAAGCTCGGCACTTTCTCGAGCCTCAGCCTCGGCTCGTTCGCATCTGAAGCAGCTCGCAAATATCGCTTCACCCTGAGCTGGCCGTCGGCCGCCAACGAAGCTTCGCTGCAGAGCACTTCGACCTCGCTGACGTTCAAGTGGTCCGGAAGCTGGAGCGGCAGCTGATGAGGCTCGGCGGCCGGATAGCCCTCTCGCTGGTCTCCCTCGCGGCCTGCGTGCTCACGGTCGGGATCTCCGCCGCGAGCTTCACCGAAACCAAGGAAAACCCCCAGACGGTCAGTGCCGCGGCCGACTGGGTGGCGCCGAGTGCGAGCGCGAGCGTGATCGACCAGGTTGAAAACAGGGCGGCCGGCTACATCAGGTCCAGCGTGGGCTACTACGTCTACACCAACGTCTCTGACTCAGGCGATCCCGCCAGCGGGATCGCCACGGTCAAGGCCGATCTCTCGGCGATCTCCTCGAGTGCGACCGAAGTCGCGCTCGTCGCCGGCAAATACACCGCCGACGGTGTTTCCTACAACTACAGAAGCGCCGAACTGAAAGCAAAAAGCAGCCTCAGCGCGGGCACCAAGGCCTACACCCTCGAATTGGCCGACGCCGCCGGCAACAAAGCGAGCCAGGCATTCTCGGCGACGGCCTACGCAAGCTTCAAAGGCACCGAAGTGGAAACCGGCAACGTCTCCGGCGGAACCGAAGGCAAACCGGAGAATGGCGACACGGTCAGCTTCGAATTCAACAACCTGCCCGAAGCCAGCTCGATCGTCTCGGGCTGGAGCGGCAGCGGCGCCAAATCGGTCACCGTCGCGATCGCCGACAACGCCGAAAACGACACCCTCTCGGTCAGCGGCGCGACGATCGGCAGCGTCCAGCTCAAAGGCGACTTCGTCGCTGGCACCATCACGTTCAGCGGCTCGACCGTCTCGCTGAGCGGCTCGACGGCGACGATCGTCCTCGGTGCTGCGTCGGGAAGCGTCAAGACCGACAGCGACAAAAGCAAAGCGGTCTGGACGCCGACGGCCTCGAACGTTGACCTCGCCGGCAACGCCTGCTCGGCCTCCAACGTCACCGGCGGCAACAAGAAGCAGTTCTAGGCGGCGCTCAGGCTGGGTAGTCGGGATCGCCCGGCAGGACGACGCGGTTGTCCTCGGGTGTGCCGATCACCTTGGGCAGGATCGGCTCGACATCGATGTCGCGATGGGCCTCGATTGCCTCGTCGGACGTGCGGAAGGGGAGCAGCGCTTCCAGCTGCTTGATCGTTGGGAAGGCGAGGACGATCTCACCCGCCGTCTGCGCCTCCAGCGCCTTGGCGGGCTCGAACCAGGCAGCGTCGGTCGTCTCGATGCCGTCCGGCCGCGGTGGCGCGTGGGCGGGGGCGAGGGCGAGGAAGAACCAGGCGTCGAAGCGGCGCGAGACCACCTCGGGCGTGATCCAGCGCGAGAAGAGCACCAGCTCCTCCTCCGGGGGCAAGGCGATCCCCGCCTCCTCCTCGAGCTCGCGTACCGCGCAGGCTTTGAAGCGGGCTTCGTCTTCGCCATCGCCGTCGTCAACGGCGCCGCCCGGGAAGACCCAGACGTTGGGCATGAACCTCGCCTTCTCGGTGCGCTTCAGCAGCAGCACCTCGAGCGCGCGATCGGCGTGCTTGCCACCGCGCCGCAGCAGCACGACGGACGCGGCCGGACGCGGCACCGACGGCTCGCCGAGGTTCGGCGCCTCCGCCGGTCCACGCTCTCGCTCCTCCATCGAGCCACCATATCTCTGCGCATCCGATATTGACCCCACTCTGGTGGGGTCAATATCGGCTACGCATCAAGAGCGCGAGCTCGCGCAGCTCGCAGCCAGGCCCGGTGGACGAGCCAGGCGAGGAGGCTGAGCAGGGCGAGGGGTGCGAGCACGGCGAGACCGACGAGGGTGACGCCGACGGCGATGCCGAGGATGTGGCCGGCGTCCTCGAAGGCGTCGTCGACTCCCCAGGCCCCTCCCGTGGCAGCCGAGGAATCGGTTTCGATGCGCAGCGAGACGCGGGAGAAGTCGGCGCGGTCGCGCAGCTTGCTCAGCCGTGCACGCAGGACCGCGCCGTGGTGGCGCTCGCGGCGCAGCCCCACTTCGATCGCTTCCCGTTCGGTTTCGGTTTCCGCTGCGGCGAGCTGGGCGAGGAGCCCACCCACCTTCGCCCGCGAATCGCGCAGCATTTCCTCCAGCGAGACCGTCGGCTTGGTGATGTCGGCGGTCGCCTCGTGCCGGGTGCGCACCTCGTCGATCGCCGAGAAGGCGGCGAGCGCGTCACCGAGCCTGGCGCTCGGGATCAGCAGGTCGAAGCGCGCGCCGGCGTTGCGGCCCGCGGTGGTGGTTGAGCGCAGGACGATCCCGCGCGCGTCGTGGACGGCGGCGAAGACCTCTGCCGAGTCGCTGGCCACGTCGGCTGGGTCGGCCAGCAGGCCGATCTCGGCCGAGCGTTCGATGTCGCGGTGCGCCAGCCGCCCGCCGGCCTGCCTCGAAAACGGGACCACGCTGGAGAGCTGGAGCAGGGGGCTGCCACCAGTGGGTCGTGGCGAGGAGGCGTTTCCGGCACTCTCGGCACTGGATTCCACCGAACCGCGGGCTGCCCTTGGCACGGTCTCCGAATGCCGGACGCCGCCGGGGCGCACTGTTGCCGGCTGTTCAAGTGCAATCAAACTTCGCCTTGACCCTGAATCGTTGCTCGCGACGACCATTGTGGCGACGACGATCGCGGTGAGGGCGGCTCCCGCGGCCGTGAAAGCGAGCCGACGCGGCGCCAGGCTGCGCATGCGCGAGGCGAGGCCGGCAAGCGGCAAACGGCGTGCCTGCGAAGCACGTGGGAAGCCGGCTGCCGCCCACTGGTCCAGCTCGGCCGCGAACTCTGCTCGGGGGGCCGGCCGCATCTCAGCCAGCGCCGTGGCGATGTCGTCGTGGTTCCTAGGGCGCTCCATCGCATGCCTCCCTCAGCTTGGTAACGGTTCGGTGCAGTCGTGTGCCCGCGTTCGACTCGCTGGTGCCGAGCACGCGGGCGATCTCCTGGTTGGAGAGGCCGGCGAAGAACTTGAGCGCGATCAGCTCCCGCTCGGCCCCGTCGAGCCGGCCGAGGGCGTCGCCGAGGAGAAGGCGCAGCTCGCTGCGCTCGTTGCTCCCCGCGATCTCGCTCGCATCGAGCGGATCGACGCCGAGCTCCGCCTGGCGCCGGCGCCGGCGCAGCTCGTCCAGCGCCGCGTTGCGGGCGATGCCGAAAAGCCAGGCCCTGGCGCTTCCCCGGCGAGCGTCGAACCGCGAGTGCTTGCGGAACGCGCGCTCGAACGCGGCCGCCGTGACCTCCTCGGCGGCGCTGCGATCGCGAAGCAGGCCGGCGGCGTAGGCGTAGACGTCGTCGCGGCTGGACCGGTAGAGCCGCTCGAAGTCGAGCCCGGTCCCGGGTGGCGCTTCTGTAGCGGCAAGGACTGCTTCGCTCACGCCCTTACTACGGGCGAGGCGGCGATTCGTCACAGGATCGGCTCAGGCCGCTTGGGCGAGTTGCGCGGACGCGGCGCTCGAACAGGCCGCTTGGATCGACTCTCGAGTTATCTCGAGCAGACGGCGCAGGTCGGTCTCGGAGATCGAAAGCGGGGGCATGAGGACGACGACGTCTGAGAGCGGACGGACGATCGCGCCCCGCTTGCGCGCCTCAAGGGTCGCCTGGTGACCCATGCGCAGGGACGGGTCGTGCTCCCCCAGGTCGATCCCCGCCATGAAGCCGCGGCCGCGCACCTCGGCGACCTCGGGCATCGCCTCGATCGCGCCAAGCAGCTCGCGCAGCAGCTCGATCTTCGGCTGCAGCCGCTCCAGCGTGCGCTCCTCCTCGAAGGCGTCGAGGCTGGCGAGGGCGGCAGCGCAGGCGAGCGGATTGCCGGTGTAGGTGTGGCCGTGGAAGAAGGTGCGGTACTCCTCGGGGGCGCCGAGGAAGCCCTCGTAGAGGCGCTCGTTGGTCATCGTCGCGGCAAGCGGCAGGTAGCCGCCGGTCAGCCCCTTGGCCAGGCAGAGCAGGTCGGGGGCCACGCTCTCCTGCTCGCAGGCAAACATCGTGCCGGTGCGGCCGAAACCGGTCGCCACCTCGTCGCAGATCAGCAGCACGCCGAAGCGGTCGCAGAGCTCCCGCACCTCGCGCAGGTAGCCGGGCGGATGGGTGAGCATGCCGGCCGCCCCCTGGACGAGTGGCTCGACGATCACCGCGGCGATCTCCTCTTCGTGACGGGCGAGGATGCGCTCGAGATCGGGGGCGTCGCCCGGCTCGGCCGCGTGGGTCTGGAAGAGCAGCGGCCGGTATGTGGAGTGGAAGAGGTCGATGCCGCCGACCGAAACCGAGCCGATCGTGTCCCCGTGGTAGGAGTCGCGCAGGTGGACGAAGGAGGTGCGGCGCCGGTGCTGGCCGCCGCGCTGCTGCTGGAACTGGAAGGCCATCTTCAGCGCGATCTCGACCGCGGTCGAGCCGGACTCCGAATAGAAGACGCGGGTCAGCCCCTCTGGGGCGAGATCGACTAGGCGGCCCGCCAGCTCGGCGGCGCCCGGATGGGCGAGACCGAGCATGGTCGTGTGCGCGACCTTCTCGAGCTGCGCCACGATCGCCGCGTCGATTCCCGCGTGCCCGTGCCCGTGCACTGTGCACCAGAGCGAGGAGACCCCGTCGATGTAGCGCCGCCCGTCGCTGGCGACGAGGTGGGAGCCGGCGCCCGCCTCGATCATCAGCGGCTCTTCCTCGCACCAGCCCTGCTGCTGCGTGAATGGGTGCCAGACGTGGTCCCGGTCGAGCTGAGCGTGGTCGGCCATCGCTCCGCACGACACTAGCCCCGCCCCCGGCCAGAAACTCCGGTGAGTTCGCGGCTCCGTGTGATCATGGTCACACGCACAACTATTTCGTTTGAGAAATAGTTGCGATTCTGCAAGTATTATGCGCATGCAAGCGAGCGAGATCGCAGCGATCGTCGAGGAGGTCACCGCTCCAGACGTCAGCGAGGAGGCGCAGGAAACGGCGGCGCGGATCAGCGCCCTGCTGCGCCACCTCTTCCTCTACGACCGCGGCAACGTGCTGCGCGTGATCGAGGAGAGCGGCCTCTCGATGACCCAGTCAAAGGCCCTGCTCGAGCTGGGCGGACTGGGGGAGGCGACCGAGGCGCGGCAGGTGAGCGAGCTGGCCGAGGCGCTCGGCGTCTCGGTTCCCTCGATGAGCCGCGCCGTCGACGGCCTGGTCCGCAAGCGGCTCGCCAGCCGGGTCGAGGATCGCGAGGACCGGCGCGTGCGCCGCGTCGCGATCACCGCCAGGGGCAAGAAGCTCGTCGACACGCTCGTCGTCGTGCGCCAGGCCGGGATGGAGACCTTTGCCGCCAGCCTCAGCGCCGCGCAGCGCCGCAAGCTCGACGCGGCCGTCGACTCGCTGATGGACCGCGAGGACATCGCCGAGGCTTTTGCACACCTGAAGGAGGTGGGAGCAGTTTGACCCGTTATCGCCACCTGATCACCGACGACAACCGCAAGTGGTGGACGCTCGGAGCGATGTGCTTCGCGCTGTTCATGATCATGCTCGACAACACGGTTGTGAACGTCGCGCTGCCTTCGATCCAGCGCGACCTCGACGCCTCGATCTCCGGCCTCGAGTGGACGATCAACGGCTACACGCTCTCCTTCGCGGTGCTGCTGGCCACCGGCGGGCGACTCGGCGACATCTTCGGCCGCCGCCGCATGTTCCTCTTCGGCGTCGTCATCTTCGCCCTCTCCTCGGCGACCGCGGGCCTGGCCGCAAACTCCACCGACCTGGTGATCAGCCGCGTCGTGCAGGGCGTCGGCGCCGCGCTGATGATGCCGGCGACGCTCTCGATCATCACCGACGCCTTCCCGGCCTCAGAGCGCGGCAAGGCGATGGGGATGTGGGCCGGCGTCTCCGCGCTCGCGCTCGCGGTCGGCCCGGTGGTCGGAGGGTTCCTTACCGAGCACGTCAGCTGGCGGGCGATCTTCTACCTCAACATCCCGGTCGCGATCGGCGCGGTCACCGCGTCCCTGTTCGCCGTGCGCGAGTCGCGCGACACCACGGTCGGCCGCGAGGTCGACTACGCCGGCGTCGCGGTGCTGACCACCGCCCTGGCGGCGCTGATCCTCGCCCTGGTCGAGGGCAACGAATGGGGCTGGGGCTCGACCGAGATCGTCGCCCTACTGATCGGCTCGGCCGTCGGCCTGCTCGCCTTCATCGCGATCGAGCTGAAAGTCAAGGCGCCGATGGTCGAGTTCCGCTTCTTCTCCGATCGCAACTTCCTCGGCGCGGTGGTGGTCGCCCTGATCGTCTCCTTCTCGATGCTCGGCGTCTTCTTCTTCCTCGCCCTCTACATGCAGGACATCCTGCGCTACTCGCCGCTGGAGGCGGGCGTGCGCTTCCTGCCCTCGACGCTGATGATCGTCGGCGTGGCGCCGGTGGCCGGGCGGCTTGCCGACCGCTTCGGCCCACGCTGGCTGATCGCGGCCGGCCTCGGCATCGTCGCCGCCTCGCTCTACAGCTTCAGCGGCATCGCGGTCGACTCCAGCTACCTCGACCTGCTGCCCGGCTTCATGCTGCTCGGCATCGGCATCGCGCTGACGATGTCGCCGATGACGAGTGCGGCGATGAACGCCGTCTCGGTGGAGAAGGCCGGCGTCGCTTCCGGCGTGCTCTCGATGTTCCGCATGGTCGGCGGCAGCCTCGGTGTCGCCGTCACCGGCGCGATCTTCCAGGGATCGGTCGGGGCCAATTTCTCCGACGCCAGCCCGCAGCAGTTCGTCGACGCGCTCGGCAACGCGATGAGCATCTGCGCCGTCGTGGCCGCGCTGGGCGCGGTAATCGGCGCCACCGCGATCCGCGCCAAGCGGCAGGCGCTCAACCCAGAGGAGGAGCGTGAAGTGTTGGCCATGAGCCCGGATCCGCCAGGTCAAGTGGAGGCAGCGTCTCAACTCTGATCGCGCCGAGGGCTTCGATCGTCTCGCGGTTTGATTCTTCGATCGCGCTCGGTCTCTCGGGCCAGGGGGTAAGCACCACGGTCTCCACGGTGAGCCGCGTGGCGCGGGCCGCCTCGATCGTCAGCAGCGTGTGGTTGATCGTGCCGAGGCCGGGTGGGGCGACGACGACGAGCGGGAGCCCGAGGTCCGCCGCGAGGTCCCGAACCAGGTAGAGCCGCTCGCCTCGAGCGGCGAGCGGCACCAACAGTCCGCCCACGCCCTCGCAGACCAGGATGTCGGCGCCGGCCGCGGCATCGTGGGCGGCTACGAGCAGGCGCTCGGCGTCGATCTCCTCGCCGGCCTGGGCGGCGGCTAGATGGGGGGAGGCTGGCGGCCCGTAGCGGTAGGGGGCGATCTCGTCGTCGCTCTGCGCCGATTCGGCGGCGCGGCGCAGCAGGGCGTGGTCGGGCTCTCCCGATTCCACGAGGCCGGTGACGGCCGGCTTGAAGACCGCCACGCGCTTGCCCTGTGCGGCGAGGGTCCGGGCGAGCACGGCCGCGACGACGGTCTTGCCCACCTCGGTGCCGGTGCCGGTGACGAAGACGCCGCGCAAAACGCTCAGGCTGCGAGGGCGTGCGCTGCGGTGCTCGCGGTCTGGGGAGCGACGCCCAGCTCGCGTGCCGTCGCTCCGACGAGCTCCGCCGCCCGCCGCAGCTCGTCGCCTCGGTGGGTCGCCATCACGGTGAGGCGCAGCCGCGAGGAGCCCTCTGGCACGGTCGGCGGGCGGATCCCCTGGGCGAAGACGCCGCCCTCCAGCAGCCGCTCGCTGAGCTCCATCGTGCGCTCGGCGTCGCCGACTTCGACCGGGACGATCTGGGTCCGCGTCGAGCCGGTGACGAGCCCCTCGCCCTGCAGGGATGAGCGCAGGATCGCGGCATTGGCGGCGAGGCGCTCGACCCTGTCGGGGCGCGATTCGAGCAGCTCCAGCGCCGCCAGGCCCGCCGCGGCGACCGGCGGTGGCAGTGCGGTCGAGAAGACGAAGGAGCGCGCCGTGTTGAGCAGGTAGTCGGCGGTCTCGTGAGAGGCGCAGACGTAGGCGCCGTAGGAGCCGAGCGCCTTGCCGAGTGTGCCGAGCACCAGGTCGACCTCGCCGCTGAGGCCGGCGGCGGCGACAGAGCCGCGCCCGCCCGGGCCAATCGCCCCAGTGGCGTGCGCCTCGTCGATCATCAGCCGGCAGCGATGCCGGCGGGCCAGGCTGAGCAGCTCCGGCAGCGGCGCGACGTCGCCGTCCATCGAGAAGACGCCGTCGCTGACGATCAGCGCCGCCCGCTCACCCACCTTGCGCAGCCCCCAGGAGAGATGCTCGACGTCGGCGTGGCGGTAGACGAAGGTCTCGGCGCGGCTGAGGCGGCAGCCGTCGATGATGCTGGCGTGGTTGAGCTCGTCGGAGAAGACGACCTCCCCGTCCCGTGCGAGGGTCGAGATCGCGCCGATGTTGGCGAGGTAGCCGGAACCGAAGAGCAGCGCCGCCTCGTATCCCTTGAACGCCGCCAGGCGCCTCTCCAGCCGCGAGTGCGGCTGCATGTTGCCCGAGATCAAGCGCGAAGCCCCCGCGCCCGCCCCCCAGCGCATCGCGGCATCGGCCGCCGCCCCCCGCACGCGCGGGTGGTTGGCCAGCCCGAGATAGTCGTTCGAGCAGAGCAGCAGCACCTGCTTGCCGTCGAGCGTAACCCGCGGGCCCTGCGGGCCTTCGACCAGGCGCAGGCGCCGGTGGAGCCCCCGGTCGCGAAGCTCCTCCAGCCGCTCCGCGATCTCGCTCATGCCGCGGGGGCGGAGGATGCCGGGTCCGGCATTGGATACGGGGGAGGCTTCTTCGTCTTCTTGATCACCCGCAGTTGCGTCGAGGGATCCCAGAAGTCCGCTTCGTCCTGGTGGTCGATCAGCTCGTCGATCGGCGTCGCCGGGGTCTCACCCTCGAGCCAGCCGTCGCGATTGTCGGGGCGCGGATTAGCGCCGTTGTCGGGCTGGCGCGCCACGTTCAGCCCCAGCTCCTCGAACATCGCCCGGTCGTCCTCGGGCTCGGCACCGAGCGTGGTCAGGAAGTTGCCCATCATCACCCCGTTGAGGCCGGCCTTGACCGCCAGCGGCTGCAGGTCGCCGAGGTTCTCGACCCGGCCGCCGCAGAGGCGGAAGAGGGCGCCGGGAATGATCAGGCGGAAGATCGCCACCCACTTGACCACCTCCCAGGCGTCCATCAGCGGACGCTCGCCGAACTTGGTGCCGCTGCGCGGGTTGAGCAGGTTGATCGGCACCGAGGTCGGGTTGATCCCGGAGAGCTCGAAGGCCATCTCGACGCGCTGCCGGGGCGACTCGCCGAGGTTGAGGATGCCGCCGACGCAGGTCTCCAGCCCGGCCTCCTTGACCGCCTGAATCGTGCGCAGGCGCCCCTCGTAGCGGACGGTCGTCGAGACCTCCGGGTAGTAGGAGCGCGCCGACTCGACGTTGTGGTGGACGCGCTGGATGCCGGCCTCTCGCAGCTTCTTCGCCCGCTCCGTGGACATGTGGCCGATCGAGGCGCAGCGCTTCAGGTTGGTCTGCTCGGCGACCAGCTTGGCCCCGGCGAGGATTTTCTCGAAGTCACGCTTGGAGAGGCCCTGGCCCTGGGTCACCATGCAGAAGCGATGCGCGCCCGCCGCCTCGGCAGCTCTGGCGTGCTCGAGAATCTGCTCCGGCTCCATCATCGCGTGCATCGGCGTGTCCGCCTCGGCGTAGCGCGATTGAGCGCAGAAGCCGCAGTCCTCGGCGCAACCGCCTGACTTGGCATTGACCAGCGAGCACATGTCGGTCGAGTCGCCGAAGTTCTCGCGACGGACCTGCCAAGCGCGCTCGAGGAGATCGCCGATCTCCTCATGACCGGTCAGCTCGCCCAAGGCGAGGGCTTCCTCGAAGGAGATCAACGGCGGCATTCCGGCGCAAGGCTAGGCACCGCTCCGGACGCCCGGCGTGTCTGAGCTTGACCGCCCATATGGGGGCTTAAGCTCAGACACGTGGGGTCGAGGACGGCGAGACGCAGGCGGATCGCCGCCGGTGCGGCAGCGGGGCTGGCGATCGCCGCCTTTGCCTTCGGTGCTGCGCTGGGCGATGACGCGCGCAATCCGCAGCCAAGTGTCGCTTCGCGGCTGCCGCTCTCCCAACTAGCCGGGCAGCGGATCGTGATTGGCTTCCAGGGCACTCGGGCGCCGGGGGCGGTGCGGCAGATGATTCGCCGCGGCGCGGCCGCCGGCGTGATCCTCTTCGCCGAGAACCTTCCCAGCCGCGCGGCCGCTCGCCGACTCATCGCCGAACTGCAGTCGATCCGGCGGCCTCCTGGGCTGCGCGAGCCGCTGTTGGCGATGGTCGACCAGGAGGGTGGTCTGGTCAAGCGGCTCGCGGGCGCTCCCAGCGCTTCGGCCGAAGCGATGGGCGCCGCCGGTCCCGGTTTCAGTCGCCGCCAGGGGCGGGCGACGGCGGCGAACCTGCGCGGGGCGGGCTTCAACGTCGACCTCGCGCCCGTCCTCGACGTGGCGCGGCCGGCCGGGGCGATCGCCGATACTCAGCGTGGCTTCGGCACGACGCCCGCTCGGGTCGCCGCGACCGCAGTCCCCTTCGCCGAAGGCCTACGGGCTGGCGGGGTCGCCGCCACCGGCAAGCATTTCCCGGGGCTGGGCGTGGCCAGCGAAAACACCGACTTCGAAGCACAGCGCATCGCCCTCCCCAAGCAGACCCTGCGCGCGGTCGACGAGGCGCCCTACCGGCGCTTCGTCGCTTCGGGTGGGGAGCTGGTGATGCTGAGCACGGCGATCTACCCGGCCTTCTCGCCCGTGCCGGCGGCCTTCGCCCCGGCGATCGCGACCGCAGAGCTGCGTGGCCGGCTCGGCTTCGCGGGCGTTTCGATCACCGACGCGCTCGAATCGGCCGCGGTGCGCGACTTCGGCGGGCCGGCCAAGGCCGGTCTGGCGGCGGCCAGGGCCGGGACCGACCTGCTGCTCTTCACCGACTTCCGGGCTGGAGCCAGGGCCGGCGAGGCCCTGACACGGCACCTGCGCGGCGGCGCCCTCGACCGAGGCGCTTTCGAAGCGTCAGTCGGTCGTGTGCTGCGACTGCGCCACGGCCTCCCGGGCTAGCTCGGGTCGGCCGCCGTTGCGACGCGACCCGCCGGCTCCGTGGCTGGCGGAGTCGAAGGTTTTCACCTCGTCGCGCCCGGATCCCTTCGCCGCGTAGAGGGCCGTGTCGGCCCGGCCCAGCACCGTTTCGTAGCTCAGCCGATGGCCCGATCCGAACGGCGCGATGCCGATGCTCGCGGTGAGGGGAGGCACCTCGCCGTCACCGTCCATCCGATCGCGAATCGCCCCCGCGATCTCGGCCGCGACCTCCTTCGCCTCCTCGGGCTCGCAGCGGGGCAGCACTATCGCGAACTCATCGCCGCCGAGGCGGGCGACGACGTCGGTCTCGCGGGCGCGGCTGCCAAGGACGCCGGCGATCTCGGCGAGGACGCGGTCGCCAGCGGGGTGGCCGAGGGTGTCGTTGACCCGCTTGAAGTGGTCGAGGTCGAGCATCAGCAGCGCTCCCGGCACCCCGTAGCGATGGCTGCGAGCGAGCTCGGCGCGCAGGTCCTCCTCGAAGCGGCGCCGATTCCTGAGGCCGGTGAGGGGGTCCCGGCTGGCCTCGCGGGCAAGCTCGTGCATGCGCTCGCTGCGGCTCCAGACCAGCACCAGTGCCGCCAGCATCCCGGCCAGTGCCAGCCCCACCACCGCGATCATCACCGAGAGGTCGACGCCGGGCCGATCCGGATCGTGCACGACCAGCAGCCAGGATCGGTCGGCGATCTTGATCGGCGCCGTTGCCGACTCGGCGCGTGGAAGGTCGGGGCCCGTCACGGTGCGTCCCCGCTCGACCAGCGCCGCGGAGACCCCGTCGGAGAGGGCGCTGGTCGCCGCGCGGGCCAGGTCCGGCACGTGGAAGGCGCCGGCGGCGAAGCCGATCAGCGCGGCGCGGCGCTCGGCGGCGGTTTTCGTCGGCGCTCCGTCGCGGTACACGGGCCGGAAGACGTTGATCCCGGTGCCACCCACCGGCAAGCGCATGGTCGGCGTTGCCGCCGGCCTACCGGTCTCGAGTGCTCGCAGCAGGTATGCGCCGCGCAGGGCGTCCGAGCCGACGTCGTAGCCGATCGGCATCTGCACGGTGAGGCCCGTCGCGGCCGCGAAGGTGAGGGGAAAGTAGCGCGGTCGCGGCCGGGCTCGCCGCAGCTCGCCGAGCGGTCCGCGTTCGAGGATCGGGTAACCGTGGGTGCGTTCGTAGAGCGCGCGCTCGGGCTCCGGCACCGATTCGATGAAAGCGGTCGCCGCCAGCGCCCCGCTGTTCAGCAGCGAGTCGGCGATGACGTCGAACTCGTGACGGCTGAAGTGACCCTCTGCTCGGTAAAAGGCCCCCGCGCTGGCGAGCTGCCCGACCGAGAGCGCCGCCAGCGCTTCGGCCTGGTGCGCCGCGCGAACCGCTTCGTTTCGCTGGGCGGCTTCGAAGTTGTCGCGTTCGCGCGCGTGCACGACGAGCGCCACCGCGACCGAGCCGATCGCAATCGCGAGTGCCACGGCGAAACCGAGCCAGAAGCGCAGGCGCATGGGTCTCTTGTCGGTCACGGCGCCACCGATCTCAATCGACGGGCGTATTTGCGAGCGACTCCCAGAGGTAGAGCGATGCGAGGCTGCGGTGGGGTCGCCAGGGCTCGCCGATCTCGAGCACCCGCGCCGGTGCCGGCATCTCCTCCAGCCCGTACTCGATCTGGACCGCCTTGCGGATGCCGAGGTCCCCACCGGAGAGGACGTCGGGCCGTTCCAGGTGGAAGAGCAGGAACATCTCGGCCGTCCAAACTCCAAGGCCGCGCACGGCGACGATCTCCTCGATCACCTCCTCGTCCGAGAGCTGATCGAGGAGCTCGAGCTCGAGCTCGCCATCGAGCACGTGCGCGGCGAGATCGCGGACGTACTCGACCTTGCGGCCGGAGAGCCCGGCGGCGCGCAGATCCGCTTCGTCGGCTTCGAGCAGTTGCGCGGGCGAGGGGGTGGCGCCACCGAAGATCTCGAGCACGCGGCCGTAGATCGTGCGCGCCGCCTTGGTCGAGAGCTGCTGCCCGACGATCGCCCGCAGCAGCGCCCCGTAGGCGTCGGCCGGGCGCTCCTCGCTGCGCCGCTGCAGCCTCGTCGCGATGTCGATCTTGCCGAGCCGTTCGATCAGCGCCGCCATCGTCGGGTCGGAGGCCGCGAGGCGCTTGCGGGCGGTGCTCCCACGCGCCGGGCTCATCGCCCCTGCCACAGTGGCTTGCGCTTCTCGGCGAAGGCGGCGATGCCCTCGCGGAAGTCCTCCGAGGCGAAGCAGGACTCGCGCAGCGCGATCAGGCCGGCCTCCTGCTGTTCGCTGAGCACGGGCGAGGCGGCGAGCAGGTCGATCGCGCTTTTGTTGCCCCGCATCGAAAGCGGCGCGTTGGCGGCGATCTCGGCCGCCAGCGCGATCGCCGCCTCCTCCAGGCGCTCGTCGGGCACGACTTCGTGCACGAGGCCGATCTCAGCGGCGCGGGGGGCGTCGAAGTTGCGCCCGGTCAGGAAGAGCTCTTTGGTGCGAGCGAGGCCGATCGTGTCGATGAACTTGCGCAGGCCTGTGTGGGAGTAGACGAGGCCGAGCTTGACCGGCGGCATGCCGAGTCTCGCGCCGGCGGCGCCGATCCGCAGGTCACAGGTGATCGCCAGCTCCAGGCCGCCGCCGACGCAGGCGCCGTTGATCGCCGCCACCGTCGGCCAGGGGTGCCCGGCGAGCGCCTCCATTGCGGCGTGGAACGGGTGCGCTACCAGCGCCTCGGCGTCGCGCTCGAAGGTCTCCGAGGGAATCGAGGCGATGTCGTAGCCGGCGGAGAAGACCGGCGGCGCGCCGGTGATCAGCAGGCAGCGGGTCTCGATCCCCTGGTCGAGGCGCGGCAGGGTCTCGGCCAGCGCATCGAGGATCTCGTGGTCGAGCGCGTTGCGCCGCTCCGGATTGGAGATGCGGAGGCGAACGACCGCCTCGGCAGGGGAGTCGAGGAGGAGCTTGCCGCCGGCTAGCTGCTCGTTCACTCCAGCACTACGAGGACGTCGCCTTCGCTGACCGACTGGCCCTCCTCGCAGCGAATCTCCTTGACGGTGCCGTCGTCTTCGGCCTCGACCGGGATCTCCATCTTCATCGACTCGAGGATTACCACCGTGTCCCCGTCCTCGACCGTGTCCCCGATCGCGACCTCGATTTTCCAGACGTTGCCCGTGATGTGCGCCTCGATGTCCATGGCGGGGGAGAATATCCGTGCGTGACGGCGGAGCGACCAAGGTTGGATCCGGATGCGGCCCCCGACCTGGCCGTGATCGTCGCCGCCCGCGACGAGGCCGACTGCATCGGCGGCACGATCGCGGCGCTGCGGGGCGCCTTCCCGGGCGCAGCGATCTGGGTCGCCGACGACGCCTCCACCGACGGCACCGCAGAGCTGGCCATGGCCGGCGGCGCGAAAGTCGTCAGCCGCGGCAGGCCGCACGGCAAGGGAGCGAACGTGACCGCGGCGGCGGAAGCGATGCTGAGCGAGGGAGAGCCACCTCCGCTTGTCCTCCTCTGCGACGGCGACCTCGACGGCTCGGCAGGCGCGCTCGCTCCGCTCGTTCGCGCGGTTGAGGCTGTGGAGTGCGATCTAGCGGTGGCGGCGTTCCGGAGCCGGGTCGGCGGCGGCTTCGGCCTGGCGCTCGGCTTCGCCGGCTGGGCGATCGAACGGCTCTGCGGCTTCGAGGCGCGGGCGCCGATCTCGGGGCAGCGGGCGATGCGGCTGGAGGTGCTCCGCGCCGTCCTGCCCTTCGCGCGTGGATACGGGATGGAGCTGGGCATGACCGTCGACGCCGTGCGCGCCGGCTACCGGGTGGGCGAGTACGAGCTCGACCTCTCCCACCGCGCCAGCGGCCGCACCCTCGCCGGCTTCGTCCACCGCGCCCGCCAGCTCGTCGATTTCTCTCGGGCCTACCTATCTCGCCGCCGGCGCGGTTGAGGGGCTCAACCGCGCTTCGCGTAGTCGCCGATCTCGCCAAAATCGATCATCACGCAGGCCTCGGGACCGACGACCTCGGCGTCGTGGCCGGGCGGGATCGCGACGACGTCACCGGCCTTGGCTTCGATCTCCGAGCCATCGTCCATGTAGATCCGCATGCTGCCGGAAAGAACGTAGGCGAAGTGAGCGACCTGGCAGGAATCGGTGCCGGCAATCGGCTTTACGTTCTCCGACCACTTCCAGCCCGCCTCGAACGTGCCTTCCGCAACCGCGTGGCCGGCGAGCTGCACCACCTTGGCCTGGCCCTTTCCCTCGAACGGCCGGGTCTCGTCGGGCGAATCGAACCGCTTGACTTCGGCTGCTGCCATTTTGGGACCTCCTTGCGTGGAGTTCGTCCCTGCCCCGACCGTGACCGTACACCCGCTGTCGAATGGGCGCCCCTCTTTTTACTGCAGGCTGTGCCTAGTCGGGCTGAGGCCAGCCCCCTTCGGCGCGCTCGACCTGGCCGGCCAGCGAGAGCAGCGTCGCCTCGTCGTTTTCGCGCCCGAGCAGCTGGGCGCCGATCGGCAGTCCGGTCGAGGTCAGTCCCGCCGGGACGCTGATCCCGGGCCAGCCGACGACGTTCCAGGCGAAGGCGAAGGGGCAGATCGCGCTCGCCGTGTTGCCGGTCTTCCAGTAGCCGCGTCCCTCGAGGGCGCCGATGCGCGGGGGCGGCTTCGCCGTGGTGGGGGTGAGGACGACGTCGCAGCGCTCGAAGACGCGGCCGACCCGCCGCCGCATGCTCGGCTCCGCGGCGCGCGAGAGCCGCAGCGGCAGCCCGCTCAACGCCTTGCCGATGCGAGCGGCGGTCCGCGTGCGCGGCTCCAGGCCGGCGCGATCTTCGCCGTGAGCGTGGAGCCATTCCTCGACGCCCGCCTCGCCCCGCGCGACCACGGCAGGACCGACCAGGCCGTAGTCGGGATCGGCACGAACGATCTCGTGACCCAGGTCGCCGAGCCGCTCGGCGAAGTCCTCTATCGCCGTTCGGTGCTCGCGGCTCACCGCGCTGGGCACCCCGAACGGGGTGGCAAAGGAGATGGCGATGCGAAGGCGTCCGGGCTCCCGGGCCGCGGCGGCGGCAAAGGACTCCTCCGGCGCCTCGGGCTTGTGCAGGTCGGCGGGGACGTTGCCGTGGATGGCGTCGAGCAGGAGGGCGGCGTCGCCGGTGGATCTGGCCAGCGGGCCGAAGCAACTGAGCCCGTTGAAGGACTCGGGGTCGGGCCAGGTGGAGATGCGCCCACGCTGGGGCTTCAGTCCGACCAGCCCGGTCCAGGCGGCGGGAATACGAATCGAGCCGGCGCCGTCGGAGCCGATCGCCGCCGGCACGACCCCGGCCGCGACCGCCGCCGCGGCGCCGCCGCTGGAACCTCCCGGGGTGTGGTCGGTGTGCCAGGGATTGCGGGTGGCGCCGTGCAGCGGGGTCTCGGTGAAGTGCCAAAGACCCACCTCGGGCGCATGGGTCTTGCCGATCACGATCGCGCCCGCCTCGCGCAGCCTCCGCACCGCCTCGGCATCGCGCACCGCCGGCTTGCCGCCGCCGCAGCCAAAGGGTGTCGTGTGGCCGTTGAGGTCGACGTCGTCCTTGATCGCCACCGGCACGCCGAGCAGCGGCGCGTCCTCGCCGGATGCGAGGTGGCGGTCGGCCGCATCGGCGGCGGCGAGCGCTTCCTCGGCGCAAATGACGCGAAATGCGTTGAGGGTCTCCCGTGCGGCCTCGGCCCGCGCCAGCGCCTCCTCGACCAACTGGCGAGAGGTGGCCTCTCCCCCCCGTAGCAGCAGTACCTGCTCTTGCAGGCCCGGGTTCTTCGTTTCCGTCGCCGTCGTCAATCTAGGTGCCTCCCTCGCCGGTGCAGAGTCCTGTTCGTTCGAACGAACGATAAGCGAAAGGGGTAGGCTGGCGCTTCTTGGCCACCGTCGCGCCCACCGACACCCGCGAACGAATCCTGCGTGCCACGATCGAGTTGATCGGTGGCGAGGGCGTGCCGGCTGTGACCAACCGCCGCGTTGCCGCCGCCGCTGACGTGGCGCTCGGCTCGCTCACCTACCACTTCCCCAGCCAGGTCGACCTGCTGCGTGAGAGCCTGCTGCTCTTCGTCGGCGAAGAGGTTGTGCGCCAGGAGGAAATCGCCGCCGAGCTGCGCCGCCGCCAGCCCAGCGTCGAGCAGGCTGCGGCCGAAGTCGAGCGCGTGGTCGAGGAATCGAGCAACCGGATACAGCAGCTGGCCGAGATTGAGCTGCACCTGCAGGCGGCGCGCGATCCCGCCCTGCGCGAGGCCTCGGAGCGCTGCTTCGAGGCCTACGAGGGGGTCGCCGCGGCGGCACTGGAGATGCTCGAGGTGCCTGAGCCGGCCCGGCACGCGCGCACGATCGTGGCGCTGATGTACGGAATGGGGCTGCGCCGGCTCGGCACCGGCAGCGAGGATGCAAGCGGCGTCGCCGAGGGCCTGCTGACGATCGTGCGCGGGGTCTCTCGCTGATCCTCGCGATCGACCAGGGGACGACGGGCACGACCTGCCTCGTCTTCGACGCCGAAGGCCGCATCGCCGGCCGCGCCTACTCCGAGTTCGAGCAGCACTTCCCGCGCCCCGGTTGGGTCGAGCACGACGCGGCTGAAATCTGGGATGTCACCCGCCGGGTGGCCGCGCAGGCGATCGCCGACGCTGGCATCCAGGGGGGCGACCTCGAGGCAATTGGGATTACCAACCAGCGCGAGACCGTCGTCGCCTGGGACCCGAGCACGGGCGAGCCGGTCCACCGTGCGCTGGTCTGGCAGGACCGCCGCACCGCGGGGCGCTGCGAGGAGCTGCGCGCCGCGGGCCACGAGCCGCTGGTGCGCGAGCGGACCGGTCTCGTCCTCGATCCCTACTTCTCCGCCACCAAGATCGAGTGGCTTCTTCGCAACGCGGAGGGTGCCGATCGGGCCGTTTTCGGCACGGTCGATTCCTGGCTGCTCTTCAAGCTGACCGGCCGCCACGCGACCGACCACACCAACGCGTCGCGCACGATGCTCTTCGACATCCATCGCCTCGCCTGGGACGAGGAGCTCTGCGCGCTGCTCGGCGTCGATCCGGCCCGGCTGCCGGAGCCGCTGCCTTCGGCCCACCTCTACGGCGCCACCTCGGAGTTCGGCGGCGAAGTGCCGGTGGCTGGGATCGCCGGCGATCAGCAGGCCGCCCTCTTCGGGCAGGCCTGTCATCGCCCTGGCAGCGCCAAGAACACCTACGGCACCGGCAGTTTCGTGCTACTCAACACCGGCGAGGAGGTCGCCGATCCGGGCGAGGGCCTGCTGGCGACGGTGGCCTGCGGGACGGAGGAGCGGAACGCCTATGCGCTCGAGGCCTCGATCTTCGTCACCGGCGCCGCCGTCCAGTGGCTGCGCGACGGCCTCGGCCTGATAGAGCGGGCCGAGGAGACCGAGGCGCTGGCGGCCTCGCTCGACGGCAACGACGGCGTCTACTTCGTTCCGGCGCTGACCGGGCTCGGCTCACCGCACTGGGATCCTTACGCCCGCGGCACGATCGTCGGCCTCACCCGGGGCAGCGGTCGCGCCCACCTCGCCCGCGCCGCGCTCGAGGCGATCGCCTTCCAGACGGTTGACGCCGTACGGGCCGAGGAGGTCGCCGGCGGCGAGCGGCTCGACCGGCTCAAGGCCGACGGCGGCGCCGTCGGCAATCGCTGGTTGATGCAGTTCCAGGCCGATCTGCTGGGTGCGGAGGTGGTCGTGCCGGAGGTTGCGGAGACGACCGCGCTTGGCGCCGCCTACCTGGCCGGGATCGCGACCGGAGGCTGGAGCCTGGCCCAGGTGGATGCGCTCTGGCGCGAGGCGGCGCGCTATGAACCGGCTATGGGCGAGGACGAGCGCGCCTCGCTGCTCGCCGGCTGGCACCGCGCCCTCGAGCGCTCGCGCGACTGGGCCAAGCCCGTTGCCGACTCAGCGGGCGGCGCCGCGTAACCGTTCGGAACGACGGGGGTACCGCGTAGCGACGCCCCCGGGGCTGTCGCTCTATGGCCGAAATGAAGCCACAGGTCTACAAGGACGAACGTCCGGCGGAGTACTTCGACCAGTTCCACGCCGCTGCCCGCAAGGGCGTTGGCTGGACCTACACCTTCGTCCGCATTCTCATCTCCCTGCCGACGCTGCTGATCTACCGCGTGCGTGCGATCGGGGTCGAGAACGTGCCGGCGAAGGGCGCCTTGATTCTCGCCCCCAACCACTTCAGCCAGATGGATCACTTCTTCATCGGCCTCTATCTGTTGCGCCGCAAGGTGCGCTTCATGGCGAAGTCGCAGATGTTCGGCCCCCCGGTTCTCACCTACATCTACAAGCACGGCGGCGTCTTCCCGGTGCGGCGCGGGCACCACGACGAGGAGGCAATCAAGACGGCCGCCATCATCCTCGGCCAGGGCGAGATGCTGCTCGTCTATGCCGAGGGGGGACGCTCGCGGAGCGGCGAGCTGGGCAAGGTTAAGCCGGGCATTGGCCGCATCGCGCTCGAATCGGGCGCACCCGTGGTTCCAGTCGCGATCCAGGGCTCGGAGAAGGTGCGCCGCTGGAAGCGGTTCCGCTTCCCCAAGGTGACCGTGCAGTTCGGCGAGCCGCTCCGCTTTCCCACCGAGGATGCGCCGAGCCGCGAGCGCCAGCTCGAGGTGGCGGAGGAAATCTTCGCCCCGGTGCGGCGGATGTACGAGGGGCTCGCTACTCGTAGCGGGCGCTGAGCCCGGCGAAGAACTCCGGGTCGTGGCCCGGGGTGACGATCGCGTCGGGGTACTCGCGCTTGAACAGCTTCAGCTCCTGCAGGGAGCGGCGGTAGTTGTGGGCGTCGAAGGGGCGCGGCGCCAGCGGCGCGTCGCCGTCGAGCTGGGCCTTCATGTAGGTCGCGTCGCCACCGATCACGAAGTCGTGTTTGGCGAGGTGGCAGATCACCGACATATGGCCGGCGCTGTGGCCGGGCGTGTAGGCCAGTCGCAGCGATCCGTCGCCGAAAAGGTCGAAGCTGCGGCCGAAGGTCGCGTAAGAGTCGATCCCGCCACGGTCGAAGTCGACGGTGCGGTAGTCGAAGGCGTAGTCGAAGTGGACGCGGCGGTAGCCGTTGAGCAGGGGGCGGGGGCCGGTCGCAGCTGCCTCCCACTCCTTTTCGCTGACGATGAAGGTCGAGTTGGGGAACTCCGAGACTGCCGAGGAGTGATCGAGATGCAGGTGGGTCATCACCACGATTGGAATCTCGCCGGGGTCGAGGCCGCGCTCCCGCAGCTGCGCCGGGACGTCTTCACCGACCTCCAAGGCAGGGTTGCCGAAGCGGGTGCCGAGGCTGCCGAAGTTCTCCTTGCCGTCGGTGGCGATCGAGGGGTGCAGTCCGGTGTCGACGAGGATCGCGCCAGCGCTTGGATGGCGGATCAGAAAGGCGGGGCAGGGCACCGTCGCGGGCGGATTGCCGCTGAGCAGGGCCCGCAGCAGCTTCAGGGTCTCGAAGCGACCGCCGGGGCGTTCCATCATCGTCGCCGGCCAGGTGACGTGGCCAGCGATCAGCGGCTCGACGCTGACGGTGGCGCCGGGGGTACCGCCCGCGAGCGGCTCGTGCAACGGTTTTGGCTCTACGCTCACCTTCACCGTCGCCCAGGTTACGGTGAGCGCCCGTCTATAGGCTTGCGCGCCGATGGCTGAAAGCCCCCATTCGCGCATCTTCAGGCCCGGCCTGCTCGAGGGCCAGGTCTGCATCGTCTCCGGAGCCGGCAGCGGCCTGGGGCGCGAGACGGCGCTGGAGCTGGCTCGGCTCGGGGCGACCGTGGTCGGCTGTGGCCGGCGCGAGGAGCCGCTGGCCGAGACCGCCGGCCTCGCCGCCGGGCTGGCGGGTTCCTTCGAACGCGAAACGATGGACATCCGCGACGAGGAGGCGGTCGATCGATTTTTCGACCGCGTCGTGTCCGAGCACGGGCGGATCGACGTGCTGGTCAACAACGCCGGCGGCCAGTTCCTCGCCCCCGCCGAGTCGATCACCCCGAAGGGCTTTCGCACCGTGATCGAGCTGAACGTGCAGGGCACCTGGCTGATGACGCACGCGGCCGCGACCAAGGCCTTCATCCCCCAGGGCGGCGGCAAGGTGCTGAGCGTCACCCTCTCGCCCCATCACGGCATGCCGGGCATGGTTCACTCCGGCGCCGCCCGTGCCGCGGTCGAGAACATGATGCGCACGCTGGCGGTCGAGTGGGCGCGCTTCGGGATCAAGACCTGTGCCCTCGCCGCCGGGCAGTTCGCCACCGAGACGCTGCTGACCAAGTATCCGCAGGTGGTCGTCGACAACCTCGAGCGCTCGATCCCGATCGGCCGCGCCGGCCGCCCCGAGGAGATGGCCTGGCTGGTCGCCTACCTGGCTTCGCCGGCCGGCGACTTCGTCTCCGGCACGACGATCACGATCGACGGCGCCCGCGACAACTGGGCTGGTCCCTGGCCCCCGGAGGCGATCATCGGCGAGTCCGGCGAGCCGGTCGCCGAGGAGCGCCGCCCGAAGAACTGAGTGGTCGCAGATTCGTTATTTGCGGGGTTCGAGGATGACGAGGGGGATTTCGCGACCCTTGCTGCGCACCTGGTAGTCGGCGTAGCCGTGGTAGGCCTTGACGCAGAGCGGCCAGAGACGCTCGCGCTCCTCTTTCGTGGCGACCCGGGCGTGGACCTCGCGCCGCTCGGTGCCGATCTGAACGGTCGTGTCCGGGTTCGCCTTGAGGTTGTGGAACCAGGCTGGGTGCTTGGGGAAGCCGCCCTTTGAGGCGACTACGACGACGTTCTCGCCGTCCCTGATGTAGAGCAGCGGGGAGGTGCGCTTGGTGCCGCTCTTGGCGCCGACGTGGTCGAGCAGCAGCATCTTCCCCGGCCCTCCCGGGATCGTGTGGCCGAGCCTGCCGCCGCTGGCTCGGTAGAGCGCCGTGTGCAGGCCCATCAAGCGACGGGTGACAGGCCAGATCCTGTCCGCCACGTCGAGGTAGCGGGGAGGACGCCTGCCACCTGTCGCCTGGGAGTTCAGGTGTACATCCCCCCGAACATGCCGCCGGTCACGTTGAGCACCTGGCCGTGAACGTAGTTGGCGAGCGGCGAGGCGAGGAAGAGGACCGGGCCGGACGCCTCCTCGGGCGTGGCGGGGCGACCGAGCGGGATGATCGCCGAGGCCATCGCCCGCATCTGCTCGGGAATGCCGAGCTCGATCTTCTCGCCGCCCGGGGCGGTCATCTCTTCGCCCTGCTCCTTGGCCGCGGTGAGGCGCGTTTCGACGAAGCCGAAGGCGACGGCGTTGACGTTGATCTTGAACTGGCCCCACTCCTTGGCGAGGGTTTTCGTCAGCCCGACGACGGCCATCTTCGCGGCCGAGTAGTTGACCTGGCCGGCGTTGCCCATCGTCCCCGAGGTGGAGGAGACGTTGATGATCTTGCGGAAGACCTCCACGCCCTCGTTGCGCTCCGCCTTTGCCGCCTCACGCCAGTGCGGGGCGAGCGCGCGGGCGACGCGGAACGGCACGATGGTGTGGATGTCGATCATCGCCTGGAACTGCTCGTCGGTCATCCGGTGGGCGACGCCGTCCCAGGTGTAGCCGGCGTTGTTGACGACGATGTCGACGGAGCCGAAGGCATCGACCCCGGCGGCGACGAGCTGGTCGGCGGCGTCGGGCTTGGTCAGGTCGCCGGCGTGGACCGCGGTTTCCCCGTCGATCTCGCCCGCGGCCTGTTCAGCGACGTCGGCGTCGAGGTCGTTGATCAGGACCTTGGCGCCCTCGCCGGCAAACAGCTCGGCGGTCGCCCGGCCGATCCCGCGCGCCGATCCGGTGACGATCGCCGCTTTCCCATCAAGAAGTCCCATCTTTCTGCTCTCTCCTTCTCGGATTCGTGAAAGTCGGCTCGGGAGGCTACAAGGAACGGTCTGGGCCTGGTTGACTGGCCAGTCGAACGGGGCTCGCCGCGGATCTCAGGGTTGCGGGGAGATCAGCAGTCGATAGTCGAAGACGGTCTGATAGCCCAGCTTGACGTAGATCGGCTTTCCCATCGGCGAAGCCTGCAGCGAGGCGATCTCGGCTCCCTTCTCGAAGCCGGCGTTGGTTGCCGCCACCGTGACCGCGCGCCCGAGTCCCTGTCCACGCGCTCGCTCGAGGCTGCCAACCCAGTAGATGCCGGCGACATCGTGGCTGACGATCGTCATCGCGATGCTGACCGGCTCGCCGTCGATCCGGGCTACAAAGGTGGCAACGTTCTCGGCCAGCAGGCCGGAGTGATCGGTGTAGCCGGCGAAGACCTCAGGCGGGAAGCCGTTGCTCGCGTAGGCGGCCTTCGCGACGTCCCAGAAGTCGGGCGCTTCGTCGGGATCGCGCAGCCTGTTCAGCTCGGTGCCGGTGGGCAGCGGCTGCGCTTCCAGGTCCGAGCGAAGCAGCATCTCCGGCATCTCGTAGACGGCTTGAAAGCCCGCCGCCTCGGCGGCATCGACGAGATCGCGATCGGCGGCTTGGCCCGCCCTGGCCCAGATGCTGAAACGGCGGCCAAGGGGAGCGAAGAAGTCTCGTGCCCGTGAGACGAACTCCGCGCCGGCGATTCCGTCGTCGCGACGGAACGCCGCGTTTGAGATCACCGGGTGGGCGCAACTGCCCGCTCCGAGAAGCCAGCCCGGCTCGGCCTCGATCGCGGCGTTGGGGTCGAGCTCGAAGAACTGCCGTGAGCTGTCGACGAGGTTGAGGTGCGCGCGCGTGGCTCCGTCAGCGGCCAAGTTCCACGCCGCCGTTCTCGGTGATCGTCCAATGCGGGTTGTGGGCCACCTCCCAAGGGTGGCCGTCGGGATCGATGAAGACGGCGCTGTAGCCGCCCCAGAAGGTCTCGGCGGGCTCGCGGCCGATTGTGGCGCCGGCGGCACGCGCCTCCTCGGTCACGGCGTCGACCCCGGCCGGCGAGTCGACGTTGAAGGCCAGGGTGATGCCGCCCCAACCGCCTCCGTCCTCGACGCAGCTGTCCGCGGCCAGCCGAGCCCGGTCCCAGAGCGCGACGACCATCTCACCGGCCTGGAAGAAAACGACGTCGTCGTCTGGGGCCGCGCCCGTGGTCCAGCCGAGCGCTTCGTAGAAGCGGCGCGCCCGCCCGAGATCTGCCACGCCGAGGGTGATCAGGCTGACGCGCTGCTTCACGGCGGTCTAGCTGGCGGGCCCGGGTGGCGGTGGGGGCTCGGTAGTGGGCGGCTCCGTGGCAGCCGGCTCCTCAGGCAGCCGCGACGGCATCGTGTCCGCCGGGGCCGGTGGAGCGGGCAGGCCCTCGATCGGGTCGGCCTCGGTTTCCCAGGCGTTGTTGAGCGAGACCTGGATGTAGGCCCAGAACCCGGGGGCGATGAGGATGTAGAGGAGGATCGCGATCCAGCCGTTGAGCGGTTCCTGCCCGGCGAGGCGGGAGGCTCCCATCACGCGCTTGGTGCCCCGCCAGTAGCTGATCAGCGCCGGCACGATGATCAGGCCGCCGGGAAAGAGGGCAAGCAGCGAGTTGGTCGGGTTCTGACCGAGGTCGTAACCCTTCGCTTGGCCGTAGTCGCGCAGCTCGCAATTGATCCGATACCACCAGACCAAGTGATAGATGCCGAGCGTGACGATGGGCAGCAGGGCCGCCGCCCATGGACTGCGGATCTTGACCCTGTCCTGGCTTCCCCGAATCTGCATTTCGTAAGCCATCGAACCCTCGTTTCTCCCTGCCCGGATAGGTCGGGAAGACCCTAACCGACGTTCCGCTGGATCACTAGCCCTGATTCACCGATTGGGTCTGAACCGGGCCGTCCAGGAGGTCGGTTGGGAAATCCTGAAAGAACCGCTCAGTAAAGCTTGACTATATCGCCCTGAAGGCAGAGGCTACTCCCGCACGGGCACCGACAAATGACCCGAAGCGAGAGGAGCAAACGAATGAGTTACAGAAGACATGGAGCAAGGCTGCTCGGCCTCCTGGCCGTGGCGGCGCTCGGCGTGATGGCGCTTGCGGCATCAGTGCAGGCAGCGCCTGAATTCTTAATCAGCCAAAAAGCGGTGGGAACGTTAAAAGCGACGTTCACTGCCGGGCAGGTTGGGCGTAGCAGTCTTTTAGTACCCGGCCTTGGTTTCGAGCTCAACTGCGAAAAATTCGCGGTTGACGAAGGCAAAATCGAAAGTAGCACCGACGCTAAAATCTCTCTCTTATACACAGAATGTACGACTTTATCGACGTCCAAATTATCCGAAGAGATTAAATGCGAGACGGTAGAACCGGTCAAAGCTGAAGCTTTACTTTTACCAGCGGAACTCACCAGTGGCGCCGCGGCGCTTTTAGCGGAGCTAATTAAATCATTAATTAAATTCACCGCAGTAGGAAAATTAGAAAGCTCATGTATTCTTCCGGAAGATAACACCTTTTCGGGCGAGGTCTGCATGAAGGTTGACAACAGCAACACAACTCAACTGACATTGTTAGCTAGCCAGACTATTCAGGGCGAATGCAAGGAACGGCCAACTTTAGAATCCTTAAGCCAAGGAGCGGGCGTCAAAGACAAACTAAAATACGGCGCTCAAGAAGTTTTCCTTGACTTCACGGCGAAAGTGTCTCTTTCAGGAGCACACGAAGGCCTTACTCTTGGAGTAAGCTCAGAAACGCCGTCGGGCGCGCAACTATGCAAAGCCAAAACAGAACTGTGCGAATTCTATGCTCTTGGCACCACGGTCTCGGCAAGCTTGGAACAGGAGGCTAAGTTCGTCTTTCCTTACGAAGGCGAAGAACTCGAACCGCCCTGTCGGGTCTCCACGATGAGCGGTAAAACGACGAAAGAAGGCGAAGTGCTGATTGGGGAACTTACGGCGCTTTCGTTCAAAGAATGCGGCGGCGGCCTATGCACCGTGTCCGCTCAGCATCTTCCCTATAAGACCGAATTCAAAGCGACGTCGGAAGGCAACGGCACCATGACGTGGAGCAGTGGCGGTGGCGGGGCACCGGCTTTTACGATCAAATGCCTTGGCGTGGCGAAATGCATTTACGGAGCATCGGAAATCGCCTTCACGATCACGGGTGGGACGCCGGCGAAACTCTCGAACAGCGGCGTGGCGCTCAAACGAGAAGCAGGCTCCGAAGAAGCCTGCGGAGAAGTGGGGGCGAAATGGGAAGGCATCGCGGCAGTGGAAGGCAAAGTCCTATACAAAATCACGAGCCCCAGCCCGCTCTTCGTCAGGCTGATTTAGCTAGCTCCAATTCACCGGTAAGAGCCTGAAAAGGCTGCCGGGAACGTTCTCCCGGGTTTGAGAATGCGGATTGCCAAGGTCCCAAATCTCAGACTCGGGAGGACGCCCGGAAAATGAAGGCGCAGCCCGGAGACCAACGGCCGGGTTAGCGCCTGCTAATCGCCGGCGATCGCGGCGAGGTCCTCTGCTCTGAACAGGGCGACGAGAACGTTGTCGTCGACAGCGGCCAGGCCGCTCTTGCCGAGGCTGACGTTGGCGCCGGTGAGCCGGGCGACCTCGGCCGAGAGGTCGGGTTCGTGTCCGACGAGGAGGACGTCGCCTCGCCCGGCGGTCAGTGCCAGCGAGTCGAACGGTCCGCCCTGGAGCTCCTCGGCCGTCTCGGGCTCGAGCCCGAGCGCCTCGCAGGCCAACCGAGCGGTGTCCGCAGCCCGGACCCTCGGACTCGTCAGGCAGGCATCGAGTTTGACTCCGAGAGCGGCCAGCGCTCGTCCCGCGGTTCGTGCCTGGCGCTCTCCCTTGGCCGTGAGCCGACGCGCCGCATCGTCTCCGGTGCCCTCCTCCGCGTCTCCGTGTCGCATTAGGTAGATCAAGTTCGCCTCTATTTCAGCAGCTGCCGAGCCGCTGCAGCCTTTGGCGATAGGTTTGCATCGACCGATGCCGCCAGTCGCCATGTGTTTGCTGGCGCAGGCTCGCGACCCGCTCGCGGTGATAGGGCGAGGAGAGGCTCTCCGCGTGCCCGATCACGTCGCGGAGCTTGATGTGGAAGCGGCAGCGCAGGTAGCGGGTGAGTCGCAGGGAGGCGTGCATCTGTCGCCGGTTTCCCAGCACTTCGGCATCGCTGAACCCGGTGTGCTCGATCCCGATCGCCGTCCAGTTGAGGCCGACCGTGTGCCGGCAGCGAATCCTCAGCGAAACCAGCTGGTAGATCCGCCCCGATCCCGAGACGACGAAGTGCGCGCAGACGTTCGGCAACTCGTGCAGCTCCGGATCCGGGTGGTCCGGCGCGAACGTGTTGTAGACAGCTGCCGCGCTGCCGGTTTCGGCCCAGTGCTCGACGATCACCCGCGGTCGCCTGAGGCGCCAGCTCCGTTCCCCGTAGTGTCGCTGCGAGTAGGCCGCCATCTCCCGCTTGCGCGTTTCGCCGAATGGGATCAGGTGGCGAACGACGGTCGGCCGTGGCGCATCGGCGTGAGCAGGATTAGGGGCTCGCGCTGACGTGTCCGCGCTGGCCGCCGCGACAAGCACAGCGCAGAGCCCCAGGAGCCAAATTGGTACGAAATGCATCCTTTCCAGGGGCTTCAATTAATTAGTCTTTCTCGTCTATAGCCAACGGCGGGAGATGAGGATGGACAAAGCAGCCGAAACAGCGGCGCACTCAGGCGACAATACGCTCTTGATCGCGACGCTCGCATTCGGCGCGATCGCGCTGCTCTTCACCGCAATCGTGCATAAGAAGAAACCCGTAACGGTCTATTTCGTCAAGCTTTTCGGACTCGTCTTCATCGCCACGCTCGCCGCGGCGATTGTCTTTGGCGGCCTCGACGAGGAGACCCGTACGGGTGCCTACACCATTCTGGGCGCTATCGCTGGGTACCTGGCGGGCAGCAAGGTGGAGCCGGGCGACGGCGGGGACGGGCAGAGCCAGAAACCGGCCGAGGAAAAGCCTTAGGCGACACCCACGTCGACGAATCGTCCTCCACCCGCTCCTTCGACCGGGCGGTGGGGTTAGGTATGGCCGGTGAAGCGCGCGATCCTCATGGCGGCGAAAGCTGTCGCGGTGACAGCTCTGCTCTGCGCTTCGGCTGTCGCCGCACCGCACTTCGATCGATCGTTTGGAGCTGGAGGGACCGCTGTGGCTCCTCTGCCGGAAGACCCATGGAAAGCCGGGATCTACGACATGGCCCGAGATGCCCGAGGGCGCCTCTTGGTCGTCGGCGGAATCTCACCCCGAGGAGACGATGGTCGGCTCGAAGCTGGGACGGCGCTGGCGAGGTTCCGGCCGAACGGCCTCTTGGACAGCTCCTTCGGAGGCATGGGATTCGTCGATGCCAGCTTCGGCTCGGAAGGGTCTGGGGTTGCCGTCCAGCCCGACCAGAAGGTGGTGGCGGTCGGCTACGCGAACTGGGGGCACTCCGCCGACATCAACCACAAGTACTCGGCGACGATCGCACGTTTCAACCCGGATGGCTCACTCGATCGCAGCTTCAATGGCGGCCGCGTCGAAACGCCATTGGTTTCAGCCGCCAGGGACGTGGCGATCCAGGCCAACGGCCGCATCGTCGTCGTCGCGATCGAAGCGCCGTACTTTGAGGCAACCGGTGTAGTCCTCGGCTTCAAGCCGAACGGCCGCGTCGATCGCTCCTTCGGCAAGCGCGGTCGCGTGAGCGTCTTCGCGCCCAAGAGCGACTACCGCTCAGCGGACCTCAGCGACGTCTTCGTCCAGCCCGATGGCAAGCTGCTCGTCGCGGGCATGATCGAGGGCCGGATCCTGTTGGAGCGCCTGCTGCCCAACGGCAGTCCGGACCCGGGCTTCGGCGGTGGAGACGGTCGCACGGCCGTGCAGTTCAGCCCCGAAGGCTGCGCGTGCTCGGCCGCGCATGCGGTGCGCCTCCAATCCGACGGTCGCATCGTGGTCCTGGCCCATGAAGAACACAACGGCCGCGCGGCGATCGTCACCCGCTTCCTTCCCGACGGTCGTCTCGACCGCTCCTTCGGCCCCGGTGGGCGGGGATTCGCCCGCCACCCGAGCAGCTTTGCGTTGGGACTGGCGGTAGCGAAGAACGACAAGCTCGTGATCGCCGGTCAAAGCGACGGTCGCGAAGGCCCCAACTTCATGGTGTTGCGTTACTCGGCGAACGGACAGCCCGATCGCAGCTTCGGCTCAGCTGGAGCTTGGATGCCAAGGCTTGGCGAAAAAAGCTTTGCCACCTCGGCGCTCGTGGAACCAAACGGCCGCATCGTTGTCGCTGGCGCCAGCTTCAGAAAGACCTCGAACGGCGCGGAAAGAGCCTTCACGCTCCAGCGCTTTGCACCCTGAGGCTGCCCCCTACAACCCCATCAACTTGCCGAGGATCTCCTTCATGACCTCGTCGGTGCCGCCGCCGATCGGGCCCAGGCGGGCGTCGCGGACGGCTCGCTCTATGCCGTACTCGCGCATGTAGCCGTAGCCGCCGTGGATCTGGAGGGATTGGTCGGCGATCTCCAGGACGGCGCGCTGGGTGACGAGCTTGGCCATGGTCACGTCTTTGATGCAGTCCTGGCCTTCGTGGAAGAGGCGCAGGGCGTTGTAGGTGAGGGCGCGGGAGGCCTCGGCCTTGGTCGCCATCTCAGCGACGTGATGGCGGATCGCCTGGAACTTGCCGATCGGGCGGCCGAAGGCTTCGCGGTCGAGGGCGTAGGAGACGGTGGTCTCGATCAGGCGCTGCATCGCGCCGACGGCGCCGATCGCCATCAGCAGCCGCTCCCAGGCGAAGTTGGCCATGATCAGGCGGAAGCCCTCGTTTTCCTCGCCGAGCAGGTTCTCCTCCGGCACCTCGACGTCGGTAAAGGAGAGCTCGCCGGTGTCGGATGAGTGCCAGCCCATCTTCTCCAGCTTCTGCGCCACCTCGTAGCCGGACATCTCGCGCTCGAGGACGAGGAAGGAGATGCCGTGATGGCCGCCCTCCTTGGTCGTCTTTACGGCGCAGACGAGGAAGTCGGCGCGGACGCCGTTGGTGATGAAGGTCTTGGCGCCGTTGACGACGTAGCCGCCGTCGACCCGCTCGGCGAAGGTGGAGATGCCGGCGACGTCGGAGCCGGCGCCGGGCTCGGTGATGCCCAGCGCACCGATCTTCTCGCCGGCAATCCCCGGTACCAGCCAGCGCTGCTTCTGCTCCTCGGTGCCGAAGTTGAAGATCGGCGGCATCGCGATCGAGGTATGGGCGTTGAGGCCCGCCGCGACGCCGCCGGAGCCGCCGTTGCGGGCCAGCTCCTCGACCCAGACGGCGTCGTGCAGATAGGTGCCGCCCTGGCCGCCCAGCTCCTCGGGGAACTTGAGGCCGAGGAAGCCGAGCTCGGCGCAGCGTTTGTAGAGCTCGCGGGGGAATTCCCGCGCCTCCTCCCACTCGGCGACGTTGGGCGCGATCTCCTTGGAGACGAAGCGGCTGACCGTTTCACGCAGCTCCTCGTGCTCCTCGCCGAAGGGCGGCAGGATGGCTCGCTGTCCCGTGTCCTTGATGACTGGCATTTGTTACAGTCGAAGCGTGTTGTCTGCGTTGCCATCCGGTAGCGTCGCCAGCATGGAGCGAACGATGTGGACCGACGAGCGACTCGACGAACGATTCAACTCGATCGACAGGAGCTTCGACGAGCTTCGGGCTGACGTCAGGGAGTTGCGGACGCTCATGTTCCAGCTTTGGGGCACGAACATGCTTGCCATCCTCGTCACGATCGTGGCAGTGATAGCTACCCGTTCCTGAAGCGATGTCCTACAGCCCGTAGCTCCGCCCGATTACGTCGAGCATCACCTCGTCCGTTCCCGCCCCGATCCGGTTCAGCCGCACGTCTCGGAAGGCGCGCTCGATCTCGTACTCCTTCATGTAGCCGTAGCCGCCGAGGATCTGCACGGCGTCGTCGGCCACCTCGCAGGCGATGCGGGAGGCGTAGAGCTTCGCCATCGTGATCTCGCGCACCGGGTACTCGCCGTTGGCGAAGCGCCAGGCGGTCGCGTAGGTGAACTGCTTGGCGGCCTCGGTCTTCGTCGCCATCTCGGCGATCTTGTGGCGCAGGGCCTGGAACTTGCCGATCGGACGGCCGAAGGCTTCGCGCTCCTTGGCGTACTCGATCGTCTTCTCGATCATCCGCTCCGCCCCCGCGTGGCAGCCGGCGGCGGCGACCAGGCGCTCGCCCTGGAGCTCCCAGGCGATGTGGTAGAAGCCCTTGCCGACTTCGCCGAGCACGGCGTCGGCCGGCACGCGGACGTCTTCGAAGGAGAGCTCGCCGGTGTCGGAGGCGTGCATCCCCATCTTCTCCAGCTCGGCGGAGACGGTGAAGCCGGGCACGTGGTTGCCCTCCTCGTCGCGCAGGTCGAGCACGAAGAGCGTGATCCCGTCGTGGCGGGCGCTGGGGTCGGTCTTGGTGACGAGGACGATGAAGTCGGCGCGGGGGCCGTTGGTGATGAACGTCTTGGAGCCATTGATCACGTATTCGTCGCCGTCGAGGATCGCGCTGGTGCGGATGCCGGCGACGTCGGAGCCGGCGCCCGGCTCGGTGATCGCGATGCAGCCGATCTTCTCGCCCTTGAGGCCGGGTTCCAGGTAGCGGCGCTTCTGCTCCTCGGTGCCGAGCAGGTGGATCGGCGGCAGCACCATGTCGCTCTGCACGGCGAAGCCCATGTTGGTCCCGCCGGAGCCCGAGTAGCTCATGCACTCGGCGCGGACGAGCGAGTAGAAGTAGTCGCCGCCCTGGCCGCCGTACTCCTCGGGGAAGCAGAGGCCGAGGAAGCCGAGCTCGCCGGCGCGCTTCATCGCGGCGGAGTCCCAGTAGGTGTCCTCCCACTCGTTGCGGTGCGGCCACAGCTCCTTCTTCACCCAGGACTGCATCGACTCGCGCAAGTCTTCGTGCTCCTGGCTGAAGATGAAGTGCTTGCGGCCCGCCTCGTGGTCGGGCTTGATGACTTTGGAGCCGTTGGTCGTCGCGGTCGCCACTGGTCTCTCTCCTCGTTCGCTCTGAGCTTGCCGCGTGGACAGTAGCACTTCCTACTTTCGACGCACTTCGGCTATGGTCCCGGCCGATGGATTACGAGGTCGTCAAGTACGAGGTCGCCGAGGGCGTCGCCACGGTGACGCTGAACAACCCGGAGAAGCGCAACATGCTCTCCGGGCAGATGCTCACCGAGTTGGTCGACGCGATGAAGGCGGCGCGCGACTCCGATGAGGTGCGCGCCGTGGTCCTCACCGGCGCCGGCGACAAGGTCTTCTGCGCTGGCGCCGACCTGGGCGGCTTCGCCGCCGACGTTCCGCTCGTCGCCAAACACTTCGCCTCCGACCTCTTCCTCGAGTTCTTCCGGCTGATGCCGCGCCTCGGCAAGCCGAGCCTCTGCGCCGCCAACGGCCACGTGCTGGCGGGCGGCATGGGGCTGGCCCTCTCATGCGACCTGCTGATCGCCAGGGAGGGCGCGACCTTCGGCACGCCGGAGATCAACGTCGGCGCCTTTCCCTACATGATCATGGCGATCATCTACCGCAACGTCCCTCGCAAGAAGGTCAACGAGATGATGCTGCTGGGCGAGCGGCTGAGTGCCGAGCAGGCGGTCGAGTACGGCCTCGCCAACGAGGTCGTACCCGCCGGGGAGTTCGACGCCGCCGTCGCCGATTGGGCGACCAAACTCGCCTCGAAGAGCCCGGTGCTGATGCGGCTCGGCCACGACGCGATGTACCGCCAGCAGGACATGGCCCTCGACGATGCCCTCGACTACCTGCGCTCGCAGCTCTCGCTCACCTTCACGACCGAGGACATCGTCGAGGGCGTCACCGCATTCTTCGAGAAACGCGACCCGCAGTGGAAGGGACGGTAGTGACGACCGATCAAGAGAGCAGGCATCTTCTGCCCGGCACGGCGCCGCTCGGCGAGCTGACCGAGCAGCTGCACGAGCGACGCGAGAAGGCCAAGCTCGGCGGTGGCGAGGAGAAGATCGCCAAGCAGCACGAGCGGGGCAAGCTGACCGCCCGCGAGCGGATCGCGCTGCTGGTCGATGAGGGCACCTTCGTCGAGATGGGGATCCACGGGCGCCCGCACTTCGCACAGCGGGCGATGGAGGGCAAGGAGGCCCCCGCCGACGGCGTAATCACCGGCTGGGGCGATATCGACGGCCGCCCCTGCTGCGTCGCCGCCTACGACTTCACCGTGATGGCCGGTTCGATGGGGATGACCGGCGAGCTCAAGGTGACCCGCCTGCGCGAGATGGCGCTTTCCAAGCGGATGCCATTCGTCTGGCTGCTCGACTCCGCCGGTGCCCGCATCCAGGAGGCGGCGGGCTCGCTCTTCGCTGGTTCCGGGCACCTCTTCCGCGAGGAGGTCGAGATGTCGGGCGTGATCCCGATGGTCGCGGCGATGATGGGCCCCTGCGCGGCCGGCACCGCCTACATCCCAGCGCTGGCCGACTTCGTGCCGATGGTCTCCGGCCAGGGCGCGATGGCGCTCGCCGGCCCGCATCTGACCAAAGCCGTCACCGGCGAGGACATCACGATGGAGGAGCTGGGCGGCGCCAAGGTGCACTGCCGCAAGTCGGGAGTGGGGGACCTCGAGGTGCGCGACGACGAGGAGTGCATCGAACGGGTCAAGCAGTACCTCTCCTACTTCCCCTCCAACTGGGAAGAGAAAGCGCCGGTCCGCGACGTGTCGGACCCAATCGACCGCCAGTCGGAGAAGCTGATGGAGATCGTCCCGGACTCCTCGCGCCAGCCCTACGACATGTACGACGTGATCCGCGAGATCGTCGATGACGGCGAGTACTTCGACCTGAAGCCGAAGTTCGCCAAGACGCTGATCACCTGCTTCGCCCGCTTCGGCGGTCAGCCCGCCGGGATCGTCGCCAACCAGCCCAAGCAGCTGGCGGGGATTCTCGACAACGACTCGGCCGACAAGGCAGCGCGCTTCATCAATCTCTGCGACGCCTTCAACATCCCGCTCGTCTTCCTCCAGGATGTGCCCGGCTTCATGGTCGGCGCCAAAGTCGAGCACGCCGGGATCATCCGCCACGGGGCGAAGATGCTCTACGCGGTCAGCCGCGCCACGGTGCCCAAGGTGACGGTGATCGTGCGCAAGGCTTACGGCGCCGGCTACTACGTGATGTGCGGCAAGGCCTACGAGCCCGACCTGATCGTCGCTTGGCCCGGGGCGGAGATCTCGGTGATGGGGGCCGAGGGCGCGGTCAACATCATTGGCCGCTCGATGATCGAGGCCTCCGACGACCCCGAGGCGACCCGCGAGTCGATGCTAAACGCCGTGCGCGAGCAGATCGACCCCTACATCGCCGCCGGCAACGCCGTGATCGACGACGTCATCGACCCGCGCGAGACGCGCCCGACAATCGCCAATGCCCTGAAGATGGCGCGCGACAAGCACGTCGAGAAGCCGCGCAAGCGCCACGGGGTGATGCCGGTATGAGCTCCTTCGACGACCCGGTGATCATCAGCTGCTCGATCAGCGGCGTGATCGCCAACCGCGATCAGTGTCCGGCGATCCCCTACACGCCGGAGGAGTACGCGGCGGAGGCGCGGCGCGCCGTCGACGAGGGCGCCTCGCAGCTTCACATCCACGCCCGCAAACCCGACGGCACGCCCTCGTATGAGGTCGAGGACTTCCGCGCGATCACCGAGGCGATCCTGGCCGAGGTCGGCGACGTGATCGTCAACTACTCGACCGGCGCGATCGGCATCCCGATCGAGAAGCGGCTCGAATACCTGCGCGCGCTGAAGCCGGATGTGGCGGCGCTCAACATGAGCTCGATGAACTACGCCAAGTACAGCCCCCGACGCAAAGACTTCGTCTTCAAGGCGGTCTTCGAGAACAGCTTCGACACGATCATCGCGTTCCTCACCGCGATGCGCGACCTCGGCATCAAGCCCGAGCACGAGTGCTTCGACGCCGGCCACGTCGCCAACCTCGACCCGCTGATCGACATGGGCCTGCTCCAGCAGCCGCTGCAGATCTCGCTGGTGATGGGCGTCAACGGCGGCATCCGACCCAACGCGCGCAACGTCGCCTTCATGTCGGAGCAGATCCCGGGCGGTGCCGAGGGCCCCAACCAGTGGCAGACGATCGGCATCTCGCGCGACCAGTGGAAACTGCTGGGCGCGGCGCTGGTGCTCGGCGGCAACGTGCGCGCCGGGGTCGAGGACAACCTCTACCTGCCGAGCGGTGAGATGTGCCGCTCCAATGGCGACCTGATCGCCAAGGCCCGCCAGATGGCCGAGGACGTCGGCCGCAAGGTCGCCAGCGTCGCCGAGGCGCGCGAGCTGCTGGGCGTGCCGGCGCGCCAGCGTGACGATGAGCGCTCTCCCGCTTAGCGACGTCAGGGTCCTGGACCTGACTCGGCTGCTGCCCGGGGGCTTCTGCTCGCTCCTGCTCGCCGACCTCGGCGCCGAGGTGCTCAAGGTCGAGGACACGGGCATGGGCGACTACATCCGCTGGGCGCCGCCCTACTACGGCACGGACGAGCACCAGGCTCTCGGCACGCGCTCGGCCCTCTACCTCTCGCTCAACCGGGGCAAGCGCTCGGTGCGGCTCGACCTCAAGAGCGAGAAAGGACGCGAGGCGCTGCTGCGCCTGGTCGAAAGCCACGACGTCGTCCTCGACGGTTTCCGCCCCGGGGTGCTCGACCGCCTCGGCGTCGGCTACGAGCGCATGCGCGAGGCGAACCCCGGCATCGTCTTCTGTGCGATCACCGGCTACGGCCAGGACGGCCCCTACACGCAGCGCGCCGGTCACGACATGAACTACCTCGGCCTGGTTGGCCTGCTGGGGTTGACCGGCGCCAGGGACGGCCCGCCGGTGCAGTCCGGCGGGCAGATCGCCGACCTCGGCGGCGGCGCGCTGATGGCGGCCGTTGGCGTGCTGGCGGCGTTGCACGAGCGCCGCCGCTCGGGCGAGGGCCAGATGGTCGACGTCTCGATGGCCGACGGCGCCCTCTCCTGGCTGGCGATGGTCGCCGGCCGTTACTTCTGCGATCGCGAGGTGCCGCGCCGCGGCGAGCAGCAGCTGGCCGGCGGCCTCGTCTGTTATCTGCCCTACGAGGCCGCCGACGGCTGGGTCAGCTGCGGCGCGCTGGAGCCGAAGTTCTGGAAGGCCTTCTGCGACGGGGTCGGGCGGCCGGACCTGGTCGAGGTCCAGTTCGAGGCGCCGGCCTCTGACGCCTGGCGTGAGGTGGCGGCGGTCTTCCGTTCCCGCACCCGCGCCGAGTGGCTCGCCTTCAACGACGAGCACGACTGCTGCATCGAGCCCGTCCTCGACGTCGACGAGGCACTCGACTCG
>JASLIG010000054.1 GCA_030152805.1 Solirubrobacterales bacterium | reverse complement strand
TCGCATTTCCCGCCGCATAGCGGCGGGAAATGCGACATCACGGCCGGAAAGGCGGACCATCTCGCTCGCGGTCGCACTTTCGGTCGCATAGCGGCGGGAAATGCGACCGCATGTGGTCGACGGCGGGCGGCGGTACCCTTTCGCGACCGATTCCTGCGCCGGGTGGCTAGCGTCGTCCCCCCCGGCCTTCCCAGATGGAAACGATCACTTCCGAACAGCCGACCGTCCCGGCGCCCGCCAGCGACGCTCCGCCGCTGGCGGAGCCCGTCGTGCCGCGGCGCTCGCCGCTGCGGGCGGCGATCAAGACCGGGCGGCCACAGGAGTGGATCAAGAACGTCTTCGTCTTCGCCGGCCTGCTCTTCTCGGGCAAGTTCAACCAGTCCCACGAGGTGGTCGAGGCGATCCTCACCTTCATCGCCTTCTGCTTCATCTCCAGCGCCGGCTACTACGTCAACGACCTGATCGACGTCGAGCTCGACCGCAAGCACCCGAAAAAGCGCTTCCGGCCGCTGGCCGCGCGCGAGCTATCCGAGGGGGCGGCGAAGGCGATCGCCCCGGGCCTGGCAGTGCTGGCGATCGCGATTGCTTTTGCCACCGTCAACTGGGAAGTCGGCCTGATGGTGGTCGGCTATGGGATCGTCCAGATGGCCTACAGCCTGGGCTTGAAGCAGATCGTGATCGTCGACGTGATGACGCTGGCCGGCGTTTTCATCCTCCGCGTCGCCGCCGGCGCCAGCGCCGTCGACGCCCACGCCTCCGAATGGCTGCTGCTCTGCACCGGCATGCTCGCCCTCTTCCTCGGCGTCACCAAGCGCCGCCAGGAGGCGGTCTCCGAGCTGCACGAGGGCACCAGCAGTCGCCCCGTGCTCGAGCACTACTCGCTCCCCTTCCTCGACCAGATGGTCGCCATGGTCACCACCGGCGCGGTGATCAGCTACTCGATCTACGCCGTCAACTCGCCCCTGATCGGCAGCGAGATGATGTGGACGATCCCCTCGGCCGTCTACTGCATCTTCCGCTACCTCTACCTGATCTACGATCGCGCCGACGACCGTTCCACCGCCGCCATCGTCGCCGATGACAAGCCCCTGATCGCCGGCGCCGCCTCCTTCGCCGTCGTTGCCTTCCTGCTGCTTTACGTCTTCAACTAGATGCCGGCTATCGGCTGTTCGGGCTGGGCCTCCGCCAGGTAGAAGCGCGCCCGGCCGATCTCCTCGCCGTTTACCTGGACGACGGCGGCGTGGGGACCGGGGGTGGAGAAGGTCGCGGTGGTGCCTATGGACATGACCAGGCGCTGGTCCTGGCCGGCGGGCATGCCGGGCGGACGGCCGGTCTCGAAGTCGGCCGAGAGGCCGTCGCCGAGCTCGATGCCGTCGGGGTCGTGGATGTCGACCTGGAGGTTGTGCGGCTGGTTGGTCTCGCTCCAGGCGACGTCGAGGCCGAGGGCGATGTGGAAGCCCCACTCGTGCGGCAGCTCGGGCAGGCGCAGGACGTTCCAGCCGCCGCCGACCATGTAGAGCTTGCCGTTGATCGCCTCGCTGTGGTCGGCGAGCATGAGGAAGCCGATCTCCATCGGGCCAGGATACGCGGGGCTCAGTCGGGCTGGACCGCGAGGTCGGAGACCAGTTCGGTCTTGCCTCCTCGCTGGAACTGCAGGTCGATCGTCTCGTTCTTGCGGTAAGTGCCGAAGAGGCCCAGGTACATCGCCAGCCAGCGTCCCGTGCCGACTTTCTCCTTGACGATCTGGCGGGTGAAGACGATCTCGCCGGCGCGCAAGTTGTAGTTCTCACCCTCGCGCTGCTCGACCCCGTTGATGAAGACCACGTAGGGAGCTTCCGCCCCGGCCGGCAGCTTCACCCGCCGCCCGGCGGCGTAGCTGCCCTTGGGGATCTCAGCCTCTGCCATCGGTTTCGAGAGTCTCGCGCACCAGGTCGAACGGGGTCCCGTGGCCACTCGGGTCCAACTCCTCGCGCCGAACCCCGCCCCGATAGGGCATGAAGGTCCCGTCCCCCCGCACGTCGATCCCGGCGACCGGCTTGCGGATCCAACCCGTCCCGCTCAGCTGCAACCGCGCATGAACCTGAGCCTCCGGCCCAAAGTCCCGCAGCGCCGAAACCCCCTGCACCGGCCCCTCAGCCCGAATCTCCAACGCCCGCTCCCGCATCGCCCCCACGGCTTCCCCAAGCTCCTCGAACCGAGCGTGCTCCACCTCCGATCCGTGCCGCACAGTCAACTTCCAAGCGCCCACGGGGTGCCCGACTCCCTCCCCGCCGAGTCGAGCTCGCTAAGCCCCGCGCCTTGGCCGCTTGGGCCGCCGCGCCGGCGGCCCGACGATCTTTTCCGGCCCCTCGCGGTCAGCCACCTGCACGTAGTCGCGCTCGCGCTCGCCGGTGTAGATCTGGCGCGGCCGGGAGATTTTCTGCTCGGGGTCGTCCTTCATCTCCATCCACTGCGCGACCCAGCCCGCCGTGCGGGGGATGGCGAAGATCACCGTAAACATCTCGTTGGGGACGCCGAGCGCCTCGTAGATGATCCCCGAGTAGAAGTCGACGTTGGGGTAGAGCTTGCGCGAGGTGAAGTACTCGTCGTCAAGGGCGCGCTTCTCCAGCTCGCGGGCGATCTCGATCAGCGGGTTGTACTCGGTCGCCTCGAAGATCTCGTCCATGTGCTGCTGGATGATCCGCGCCCGCGGGTCGTAGTTCTTGTAGACGCGGTGGCCGAAGCCCATCAGCTTCGCCTCGCGCGCCTTCACCTTCTCGAGGAAGGCGGGGATGTTCTCGACCGACTCGATCTCGCGCAGCATCCGCAGCACCGCCTCGTTGGCGCCGCCGTGGAGCGGTCCGTACAGCGCCGCCACTCCGGCCGCCACGGCGGAGTAGGGATCGACGTCGGAGGAGCCGACGCCGCGCACGGCGCTGGTCGAGCAGTTCTGTTCGTGGTCGGCGTGGAGGATGAAGAGCACGTCGAGGGCTTTGGAGAGGCTCTCCTTGGGGACGTGCTTCATTTCGGTCTTCTTGAACATCATCGAGAGGAAGTTCTCGGCGAAGTTGAGGTCGTTGTCGGGGTAGACGTAGGGCAGCCCCATGTTGTGCCGGTAGGAGAAGGCGGCCAGGGTCGGCACCTTGGCGATCAGCCGCACCGCCGCCATGTAGCGCTCTTCTTCGTCGTCGGTGTGCTTGGCGTCGGGGTAGAAGGTGGAGAGCGCGCCGACCCCGGCGAGCAGCATCCCCATCGGGTGGGCGTCGTAGCGGAAGCCCTCGAAGAACTGCTTGAGGTCCTCGTGGACGAAGGTGTGGTGGGTGATGTCGTAGACCCAGCGGTCGAGCTGCGGCCCGGTGGGAAGCTCGCCGAAGATCAGCAGGTAGGCGACCTCGAGGAAGGTCGATTTCTCGCAGAGCTGCTCGATCGAGTAGCCGCGGTGTTCGAGGATGCCGGCCTCGCCGTCGATGAAGGTGATCGCCGAGCGGCAAGCGGCGGTGTTGGTGAAGGCCGGGTCGTAGGCCAGCATGCCGAATTCATCGGGGTCGACCTTGATCTGCCGCAGGTCCATTGCCCGCACGGTGCCGTCCGTGATTGGCAGCTCGTAGGTCTGGCCGGTGCGGCTATCGGTGACGGTGAGCGTCTCGGAACCGGCGCTGGCTCCATCGGTGGCCGGACGTTCGATCTCCTGCTTGGTGGCCATGCCCACCTCCTCGCGACTCGCTTACTGGAGTCTCAATTCTCGCAGTTCGGCGCGAGCGGCCGTGTTACGGGCTTGCGAGGTGTGGCGACTTACCCGCCGTATAGGGCCCGGTAAGTCGCCACGGTCAGCTCGGCGCAGGCAGCGGCTCGAAGCGCGTCATCGCGTGCAGCTCGGCGAAGCGCTCGTCGATCTCCTCGCGGGTCAGCGAGGCGACGCGTTCGGTGCCGAACTGCTCGACGTTGAAGGAGGCGAGGACGGTGCCGTAGCCCATCGCCCGCCGCAGGCAGGCCTCGTCGAGGTCGCCCTCGTGGCCGTCGAGGTAGCCGAGGAAGCCGCCGGCGAAGCTGTCGCCGGCCCCGGTCGGATCGCGCACGTCCTCGAGCGGAAAGCCGGGCAGGGCGAAGAAGCTGTCCTCGGTGAAGAGGGCGGCGCCGTACTCGCCCTGCTTGGCGACGACGGCGCGCGGGCCGTGCTGCATCAACGCCCGGGCGGCGCGGGCGAGGTTGGGCTCGCCGGTCAGCTGGCGGATCTCGGCGTCGTTGAGGACGACGCAGTCGACCTCCCCGATCGCCGCCAGCAGCGAGTCCTTGGCGGTGTCGATCCAGAGGTTCATCGAGTCCAGCGCCGAGAAGCGAGCCGCGGTGCACTGGGCGCGCACCTGGCGCTGCAGGTCGGGCTGGATGTTGGCGAGGAAGAGCATGTCGGCCCCCTGGGAGGCGGCGGAGAGCTTCGGCTCGAACTCGCCGAAGACGCCCAGCTGGGTGTCCTCGGGGTGGGCGACGTTGAGGTCGAACTCGTAGCGGCCGCGCCAGAAGAAGGACTCGCCGCCCGTGACCCGCTCGATGTCCTCAGTGTGCACGCCGCGGCGCTCCAGCACCTCGAACTCGGCCGGGCCGAAGTCCTCGCCGACCGGCCCGACCGGCCGCACCTCGGTGAAGAAGCTGGCGGCCAGCGAGAAGTGCACGGCGGCGCCGCCGAGCATGCGGTCGCGCTCCCCGAAGGGGGTTTTGACGGAGTCGAAGGCTATGGATCCGACCACGGTGAGGGACATGGGGCGGCAGGGTAGCGGGGGTCGGGGGTGGCTTGGCGGGTGCCTATGTTCGCTCGCCTGTGGCTCGCTCACTATGTTGGAGCCGCTTCGCGGCTGATGATCACCTTGCCGGGGGCCGCTTCGCGAGGCACCCGCCAAGCCACCCCCGACCCCCGAGGCTCGGCCGACTATGGTTCGCCGCCGTGAAGGCCGTGCAGATAGAGGAGTTCGGGGGTCCGGAGAGGCTTCGGCTGGTCGAAGTCGACGATCCGGTAGCCGGTGAGGGCATGGTTGTGGTCGACGTTGCGCGGAGCGGGATCAACTTCGCCGACACGCACGCGACTCGGAACGACTATTTGGCTGAGCAGTCGCTGCCGTTGATTCCGGGAGCGGAGGTCAGTGGGCGGACTCCGGACGGCCGGCGGGTGGCGGCACTGCTCGGCAGCGGCGGTTACGCGCAGAAGGTGGCTGTACCCGAGTCGCTGCTGGTCCCCGTCCCCGACGAGGTCGATGACGACGCGGCGGCGGCGCTGCTGCTGCAGGGCCTGACCGCGATGGCGCTGGTGCAGCGCTGCGCGCGGATCGAGCCGGGGGAGACCCTGGTCGTCGAGGCGGCCGCGGGCGGCACCGGCGGGCTCGCGGTGCAGCTGGGCAAGCGGGCCGGCGCCAAGGTGATCGGGCTCGCCTCCAGCGAAGAGAAGCGCGCCCAGGTCGAGCAGCTCGGCGCCGACGCCACGGTCGACTCGCGCTCGGAGGAGCTCGGCGCCGCCATTCGCGAGGCCAACGGCGGCGAGCGCGTCGACGCGGTCCTGCACATGAGCGGCGGTGAGGCCTTCGACGAGGAGCTCGGCATCCTCGCGCCGCTCGGGCGCATGGTCGTCTTCGGCATCGCCTCACGCGAGCAGCGCGACGTCTCTACGGCGGCGCTGCTGCGCGGCTCCAAGACCGTCGTCGGCTTCTGGCTCGCCCACCTGCTGATGCGCCGCGACCTGATCGCGCCGATGATCGGCGAGCTGCTCGGCATCGCCGCCTCGGGAGAGCTGGAGGTCACGGTCGGCGGCGTCTACCCGCTGTCGGAGGCAGCCCGAGCCCACGAGGACCTGATCGGGCGCCGCACTAGCGGCAAGCTCTTGCTGGATCCGTCGAAGTGACCGCCTTCAAAGAGCTCGGGCTCTCCGCGCAGATCCAGCAGGCCCTCGACGAGCTCGGCTTCGAGGACCCGACGCCGATCCAGGACCAGGCGATCCCGGAGCTGCTCGGCGGCCACGACGTGATCGGTCAGGCGCAGACCGGCACCGGCAAGACCGCTGCCTTCGGGCTGCCGCTGCTGCAGTACCTCGATCCGGAGAACGACGAGGTGCAGGCGGTCGTGCTGACGCCGACGCGCGAGCTCTGCATCCAGGTGACGCAGGCGCTGCGCTCCTACGCCGAGCACCTGGACGTGGAGATAGTCGCCGTCTTCGGCGGCGCCCCGATCAAATCCCAGCAGGCGCAGCTTCGCGCCGGCGCCCACGTCGTCGTCGCCACCGTGGGGCGGATGATGGACCTGATGTCGCGGCGCTCGCTGGTCCTCACCGCGGCCCGCTACGTCGTCCTCGACGAGGCCGACGAGATGCTCGACCTCGGCTTCATCGAGGACGTCGAGAAGATCCTGCGGATGTGCCCGAGCGGGCGCCAGACGGCGCTCTTCTCGGCGACGATGCCGCCGCCGATCAAGCGCCTCGCCGAGAGCTACATGTACGACCCGACGACGATCCGGATAACGCCGAAGACGCTGACGGTCGACGCGATCGCCCAGGCTTACGTCGAGGTGTCGGCCAAAGAGAAGGGGGCCAAGCTGATCGAGCTGCTGCAGGCCGAGGAGCCCGAGCAGGCGATCATCTTCTGCCGCACCAAGATCGGCGCCGCGCGCCTGGAGAAGTCGCTCAAGGACAAGGGCCTCGACGTCAAGGCGCTGCACGGCGACATGAGCCAGGGGTCGCGCGACGGCGTGATGATCGCCTTCAAGGACCACCGCGTTCGCCTGCTGGTGGCGACCGACATCGCCGCCCGCGGGCTCGACATCGAGCACGTCACCCACGTGATCAACTACGACGTGCCGGCCTCCTCGGAGGTATACGTGCACCGGATCGGCCGTACCGGCCGGGTCGGCCGCACCGGCCGCGCGATCACCTTCGTAACCCCCGCCCAGCGCGATGAGATCGGCCGCATCGAGCGCGACGTGAAGACGACGATCGGCGAGTGGGAAACGCCCGAGGAGCGGCTCGAGCACGCGCCCCGGCCGCGGCGCCGGGCGGAGCGCGACTCCGCCAACGGCAAGCCCGAGGCGACCGGGGCGGTGAAGCTGTTCGTGAACCGGGGCCGGCGCAGCGGGATCGACGAGGACGACCTGCGCTGGGCGCTGCGCGAGGGCGCGGTCGTCCCCGACGACGCGATCCACGGGGTCCGCGTCCTGCACCGCTTCTCGTTCATCGAACTCGACGCCGAGCAGGCGGAGCGGGTGGTCGAG
>JASLIG010000106.1 GCA_030152805.1 Solirubrobacterales bacterium | reverse complement strand
CTCTTCTCCGTGCTTTCCATCCGGCGCAGCAGGATAGGGGTAACAATTCCCTCATGTCATCGGTCCCCGGCTACGTCCACACGCCCGGCGAGCACTGCGGCTCGACCGCGCTGCGAAACCTGCTCGCCTTCCACGGGATCGCGATCAGCGAGGAGATGGCGTTCGGCCTCGGCGCCGGCGCCGGCTTCTACTACCTGGTGATCGACGGCACCTCGCCGAGCCGGTGGTTCAACGGACGCACGGCCCGGCTCGAGGAGAGCTTCCGCGACCTGACCGGCACGGCGCTGCAGATGCAGACCTTCCCCGAGGGCGACGGCGACGCTTGGGAGGCGGCGCGGACGGAGGTCGACGGCGGGGCGCCGGTCCTCCTGCTCACCGACATCTACCACCTCGACCACTACGGCAACTCAGCCCACTTCCCCGGGCACGCGGTGGTTCTGGCCGGCTCCGACGCCGAGGTCGCCCACCTCTCCGACACCGGCTGCGAGGAGCTGCAGACGACGCGGCTGGAGAACCTCGCCCGGGCGCGCCACAGCGGCCATCCCGCCTACCCGCTGGAAGGCCACATGTTCACGGTCGGCGAGGCGATCGACCGGGCGGCGCTGGAGGCGGCGGTGCCGCGGGCGATCGCGCGGGCGGCGAGCGAGATGCTGGAGCCGCCGTTCGGCGAGTTCGGCGGCCTGCCCGCGCTCGACCGGCTCGCCGCCGAGGCCGGCTCGTGGCCCGAGGTGGCCGAGGACTGGCAGTGGTGCGCCCGCTTCGGCTACCAGGTGATCGAGCGCCGTGGCACCGGCGGCGGCGCCTTCCGCCTCATGTACTCGCGTTTCCTCGAGGAGGCGGGAAAGCCGCAGGCGCCGCTCGCCGCGGCGGCGGCGGCGCGCTGGACCGAGCTGGCCGAGGCGTTCCACGCCGCCAGCGAGCGCGAGCGGCCCGACCCAGCCCTCTGGGGCGAGATCGACACCGCTGCCCACCGCGTCGCCGAGGCCGAGCAACGCCTCTGGACCGCGCTCGCCTGAGGTGGCCGAGGGCGACACGATCCTGCGCGCGGCGCGGCGGATCGGCGCGGCGCTCGACGGCGAGCGGGTCGAGGTGAGCGCTCCGAATCCGCGCGGGCGCGCCGCTGGAGTCGAGCGCCTCGACGGCCTGACCCTGGAGGGGGTGGACGCCCACGGCAAGCATCTGGTCCTGCGCTTCGGCGAGCTGACGCTGCACAGCCACCTCGGCATGAGCGGCTCCTGGCACGTCTACCCGCGCGGCGACGGCTGGCGCAGGCCCCCTGGATCGGCCTGGGCGGTGCTGCGCGGTGAGCGCTCGGAAGCTGTCCAGTTCGGCGGACCGACGCTGCGCGTGCTCAGCCCAGCCGCACTGCGGCGCGATCCGCTGCTGACCCGCCTCGGGCCGGACATTCTCGTCGCCGACTTCGACCCGGAGCCGATCGCCCGGCAGCTGCTCAGTGCTTCCGAGCAAGAGATCGGCGACGCCCTGCTCGACCAGCACCTCGTCGCCGGCATCGGCAACATCTTCAAGAGCGAGGCCTGCTTTGCCGCCCGCCTCGATCCCTGGCAACCGCTCGCCGAGCTGAGCGGCGAGCAGCTCCGCCAGGTCATCCAGGCCGCCCACGACCTCATGCAGCAGGCGGCCGACGAGGGGCGCCAGGACCGCTCCGTCTACAAGCGCGCCGGTCGTCCCTGCCCGAGATGCGCCGCCCCAATCCGCTCCCGCGGCCAGGGCGACGCCAACCGCACCACGTACTGGTGCCCGGTTTGCCAGGCCCCGGCAGCCGGGTAGCCGAGAAGCCGTGACCATCGCTGGAGCGATATTCCTGATCGCGGTCGGCGCGATCCTCAAGTTCGCGACCAACCTCCACGTGCAGGGCGTCAGCATCGACACCGTCGGCCTGATCCTGATGATCGCCGGTGCCGCCGGACTGGTCCTCTCCTTCTTCCAAGAGGCGATTTGGTCTGACCGCGCTCGCCGGCGCGAAGTTGCCGCCACGGAACAGCGCGACGCCGTGGCCGCCCAAGAACGTCGCGACCTTCCGCCGCGTTACTGACGCCGCCCGCGCGCGTCTCCCGGGCTCGCCTTAACAATTCGATGGTTGCGGACCGCCGCAATTTGCGGCCTTGCGTGGACGCAGGCATTTCATGCTTGGCTCAATCTCGACCTCAAATTGAGGTATTGGAGAACTTTAGAATTTGGGATGAATTTGGACGAATATTGGGTAGCCTCATGGTTCGTGCGGTTCCTGACGGAAAACAGATCGGGGCGACGCCTTCCCATCCTCGGCGTCGCGATTCTCTGCTCACTGGCGCTGCTCTCTCTCGTCTCTACGGCGCGCGCCGAACCGGGCATCGAAGTACCGCTTCCCCAGACGCCGGCCGCCGCGCCGGTTCCCAACTCGACTTCTGAAGCTTCGGCGCCGGTGCCCGTGGCGGAACAGCCCGCGCCAGCCGCGGTGGTGGAGGAAGTGAAGACGAAGGCATCCAACTCGACCAGCGGGGCAGAGACTGCAACGACGGAGTTGGCGGCGGCGACCCGGGAAGCTTCGTCGGCATCGCCGGCGAAAGCAGCGGTCGATTCGGCCGCCTCCTCGGCTTCACGGGCCGTCGAGCCGCCAAGCAGCGGAACGGTGGCCGGAATCGCCCAGGATCGTGCCGACCTGGATTCGACGGCCCGCAACGCCGCAGAGCTTCCTGGCGGGGTTCGCGACTCGGCCCGAACGGACGCACTCGTTCCGGCCCGAGTGGATCCATCTCCCCGGATCTTCGAGTTCGCCGAGGCGACGGTGCGTGAAGTTGCCGCCCCGATCGGCGGTGTATCCGACCTCGTGATTCCGATGGCGATCCAACTCATTTCCGGCATTGCCGGCCAGGCCGAAGCTCCGGCCCTCCCAGCCAGTCCCGCTCCCTTCCCCCCTGCTGCGCGCCTTCCGCTTCCGCAGAGCGGACTCGTGGTCGGCGAGTCGACGACCCACATCGCCGAGACAGGCCTGACCAACGCGTTGCGCGCCGGCTACCTCGGCGAGAGCACGAGGAGCGAGGGCCCCCAGGCCGAAGCGTCCGGACTCCGGCATCCGAGCCCCATGGTGCTGGTCCCTTCGGGCGCGATGGCCTACTTCACCGGTGGCGGCATCGCCGGGGGCTCCCACGACGGGCGTGCTCCGCTCGACGCGCCGGCGCCGCCCCCCGGGTCCTCGCAAACGGGGGCCGGCTCGTCCAACTCTCCTTTCACCCCCATCGTCGCGCTGCTCGCGTTGCTCGCGCTGGCAGTCCCGGCGGCAAGTCGCAGGCTCGGGATGGGCCCGGATTTCCGTGCCCCCACCCCCTTCGTCTGCGCGCTCGAGCGCCCTGGCTAGGTCCCCCGCGACCCGGAAACCAGGGCTGCGCCGGGAGCCCTCATGAGATCCCCGGCGAGAACAAACTCGAGTAAGGAAGGGATTCCAAATGCGATATTCCATGGCTGTAATCGCAGCCGTGGTCGCCCTGGCGATCGGCGCGGCCCCAGCCGCCGCCACCACGCCGCTGCCACCGCCGACGAGCGGTCAGAGCAACAGCAGCAGCGTGACGCAGGGCGACCCGACTGCCACCGGCGGCAGCGCAACGGCTACCGGCGGTGAAGGTGGCGAAGCCAACACCGGCAATACCCAGATCGGCAACGGCAACGCGGTTGCCATCTCGGTCGGCGGTGACGCCGACGCTGACGGTGGCGACACCTCGGCGACCAGCGGCGATGCGACCGGAGGTAACGGTGGGAACGCCGATGCCGATGGTGGCGACGCCGATGCGTCCAACGACGCGGTGGTCAAACAGGTCAACGAGTCGAGCGGCAGCAACTCCTCGCATGAGAGCTGCGGCTGCAAAGGCCCGAAGGACGACTCGGACTCGCAGAGCAACGAATCGAGCGTTCATCAGGGCAGCCCCGAAGCGACCGGCGGCGACGCCACCGCCACGGGCGGGAACGGCGGCGAAGCCAACACCGGCAACACGCAGATCGGCAACGGCAACTCCTATGCCAAATCCGAGCCACAGGAGCAGAAAGAGAGCAACTCCTGCGGTTGCGAGGGACACGGCAGCAGTTGGGGCCACAACGATGCGGACGCCAACGGTGGCGACACCTCGGCGACCAGCGGCAATGCGACCGGAGGTAACGGTGGGAACGCCGATGCCGATGGTGGCGACGCCGATGCGTCCAACGACTCGGTGGTCAAACAGGTCAACGAGTCCTCGGGCGGCAGCTCCAGCCACCACTCGCACAAGGGTGAGTGCGGCTGCGAGGATCACTCGGGGGAAGGCTCCGGCTCACAGAGCAACGAGTCGACCGTCGAGCAGGGAAGTCCCGAAGCAAATGGCGGAGACGCCAACGCGACGGGTGGAAATGGTGGAAACGCCAACACCGGCAACACCCAGATCGGCAACGGCAACGCGGTTGCCATCTCGGTCGGCGGTGACGCTGACGCCAACGGTGGCGACACCGAAGCGACCAGCGGCGATGCAACCGGAGGTAACGGTGGGAACGCCGATGCCGATGGTGGCGACGCCGATGCGTCCAACGACGCGGTGGTCAAACAGACCAACGAGTCCTCGGGCAAAGGTCACGATCACCCCTCCCACAAGGGCAGGTGCGGCTGCGAGGAGCGCTCGAAGAACGATTCGGGGCCTTCGCAGAGCAACAAGTCCGACGTGAAGCAGGGTGACCCGGAGGCGACCGGTGGCGACGCCACCGCCACGGGCGGGAACGGCGGCGACGCCAATTCCGGCAACACCCAGGAATACAACGGCAACGCCTACGCCAAGTCCGAACCGCAGGAGGAGAAGCAGTACGAGCACAAGTCCTGCGGATGCGGTTCCGAGCGGGGGCACGGCCACAACGACGCCGACGCCGACGGTGGCGACACCTCGGCGACCAGCGGCGATGCGACCGGAGGTAACGGTGGGAACGCCGATGCCGACGGTGGCGACGCCTACGCGTCGAATGCGGCCAAGGTGTTCCAGTCCAACCTGAGTGGATTGGACGGTTCGCCTTGGTGATTTGAGGGTCGAAGGCGGATCACGCCATCGACGAGAGGCCCCGGCGGCGCTTCGGCCCGCCGGGGCCACCTCGGTGCCCGATCAGCCAGAGGACAAGGTGGCGAAGTAGCCGAACCAGTTGCCCGAGTGGGTCTCCCAGGCCAGGCCGGCTTCGCCGGCTTGATGCTTGAGACTTGCCTGAGTGGTGAAGTGGGGGTCGCCGAAGAGCTCGCCGACCACGAGGCGGCCGCCCGGCTTTAGGACTCGCTGGACCTGGCGGAGGGCGGCAACCGGATCGGGGATCTCGCCGAGGACGGCGGTGAGGACGGCGGCGTCCATTGAGTCGTCCTCGTAGGGGAGCGCGGTGGCGTCGCCCTGGGTGGGAACGATGTTGGCCAGCCCTCGCTCGGCCGCTCGCCTGTCGACGTGGTCGAGGAACTCCTGCTGGAGGTCGAAGATCTCGATCACGCCGTCCGGGCCGACCCACTCGGCCATGTCGAGGGTGTAGTAGCCGACGCCCGGGCCGATCTCGAGCACGCGCTCGCCTGGCTCGGGGCACAGCACCCCGCGCAGGCGCTCGCGGGTGATGATCGGGTGCGGGGCTTCGACCCAGAACCGCTGCCCGTAGGGGCAGGCGGAGGGGTTCTTGCGCCACCAAAGTGCTGCGCCCAGCGTCGCCACGCCGGCGACCCCGAGCAGCTTGCGAGCTCCCATCAGTCCTGGTTGGTCAGCGAGAAGCCGACCCGGTGCTCGCCGGAGTCGATGCGCAGGAAGGCGACCTTGCCGACGTAGAGCGCGAGCACGCCGTCCTCGGTCTTGACGTCGTGCCAGCCGCCCTTCTCGATCTGCTTGCGCAGGTCCTTGAGCTCGTCGTCGTTGAGGCGGACCGAGATCACCTGGCCGCCCTCGAAGCCGATCTCCACTCTCTGTGCATCCGCCATCAGTGGCCTCCTTCTGGGGGTTCGACGATCTCGGTGAGCACGCGCCCGGTCGAGCGCGGTTGCAGGAAGGCGACGCGACTGCCGCCGATTCCCACCCGCGCCTTAGCGTCGATCAGCTCGATCCCGCTCGCCGCCAGCCGCTCCAAGGTGGAATCGATGTCATCGGTCGCGTAGGCGACGTGGTGCATGCCGGCGCCCCGCTTGGCGATGAACTTGCCGACCGGGGTGTCGGGACCGGTGGCCGCCATCAGCTCGACGTGGCCCTCGCCGACGTTCAGCAGGGCCGCCTCGACTCCCTGCTCCTCGACCGTTTCGCGCAGCCCCAGCTCCATGCCGAAGCTCTTTTCGTAGAGCTCGATCGCCGCGTCGAGGTCCTCGACGGCGACGCCGATGTGGTCGATCCTTCCAAGCACCGGCGGCAGTCTACGCGCCGTTCTCGGCTCGCAGGATCTCGGCCAGGGCCGCGACGCCGACCTCGAGCTGCTCGGGTGTCGGCTCTCTGGTCGCGATCAGCCGCTGGATCTCGCGGCCGGGGGCGTGGAAGGCCTCGGCCAGCGGGTCGCCGTGGTGGCGATCGCTCCAGGCGAACATCTCAACCGCGATCGAGGCGCCGGCGAGGCCGACCGCCGCCCGCGCCGCGGGGCTGGGCCGCTCGACCACGCGCTCGAGCAGGATCGTGCCGGCGGCGGAGAGCAGCATCATCGGCGCGATCAGGTTCGAGCCGCAGCGGTCGTGCTCCTTGGGCACGCCGGCCGGGTCCTCGATGCCCTGCTCGTAGGCGGCAATCGCCTTGTGCTCGACCCCGTGGTAGGCGGCGAGGTCGCGGTCGAGCAGGGCAACGATTGCGGGAGCGGCGCCGATCGCCTGCACCAGCCCCTCGCGCAGGGCGGAGCTGCCGAAGCGCCTGCGCAGCAGCGAGGTGAGCGCGAGGGTGACGCCGATCGCGCCCAGCACGCGAAGGTCCTCGAAGGGCAGGCGAGCGGTCGGCATCCGCCGCCGCACCAGCGGCAGCACCGCAAGGGCCTCGGCGAGTTTGAGCGGGCCGCGCAGGCCGGGCAGCCGCGCCGCCAGTCCGGGCGCCAGCTCGGGCTTGCGCTCGGAGGCGACCTCGATCCCGTCGTCGGGGCCGCGCACGGCGGCGGCCCAGTGCGTCGGGCCGTGGATCAGCAGGCCGTTGCGCAGGGCCATGCCGCCAAGTCGGAGCCGCTCCTTCTCCTCGGTGGCCATGGGACCAAGATAGGCGGTCGCCGCGGTCGGCGATCACGCGATCGCAACCGACGGCCCGGCGCACGCGACTACAGTGCCGCCGATGGAACTGGCCGCGGTCGCCCTCTGGTCGTTCACGGTGGCGGTCGCCGGCGGGATCGCCGGGCTGGTTCTGGGCAACCTGAGGCTGCCGCTGGTCCTCCAGTTCTCCTCCTCCACCGCCGCCGGCGCGGGCGCCAACGTCGCGATCAGCGCCGCCTCGGCTTTCACCGCCTCTGTCGCCCACTGGCGCGGCGGCCGCATCGACTGGCGGCTTTTTTGGCTGATGGCGCCGCCCTCGCTGCTCGGCGGCATCGCCGGCGGCCTGATCTCCGGCGCGCTGCCACAGCGCCTGCTGCTGGCGACGATCGCCCTGATCGTGCTCTACGGCGCCGTCGAGGTGAGCCGCCACGCCCGCCGACTCCACGGCCAGCGGTCGCAGAATCTGCCGCATAGCGGCGAGAACCGCGACCGCAACGGGGTCGGTGGTGGCGACGGACCCATGGGGTCGCAGCTACCTCCGCGTAGCGACGGGAAGTACGACCGCAGCGCGGCGGTGGGGATCGCATTCGCGGTCGGGGTGCTCGGCGGCCTGGTCGGCCTGATCCTCGGCACGCTGCGCCTGCCGGCGATGGTGCGCTGGCTGGGCACGGCGCCGAAGGCGGCGGTCGGGACGAACGCCGCCACCGGGGTGGTGGTCGGCGTCGGCGGCCTGATCGGCCACGTCGCAGGCGGGATCGACTGGGACCTGCTCGCGGCCGGCTGCTGTGGGGCCGTCCCCGGCGCCTACCTCGGCGCGCACCTGACCGGCCGCCTCGACGATGAGGCGCTGCTACGGACGATCGCCGTGATTCTCGTCGTCGCCGGCCTCTCGCTCGCCCTGCAGGCCGCCCTCGAGTGAGCGCAGGGCGGAGCGGCGGCGTCGCTGCCGCTCTCGCCTGGGCCCCTACGCGGTGACGGCGCCCATCGAGCAAGGCGCGTCACCGTTCCCCCCTGTGTCCCTTTTGGGTCCCGACCGGAGGCCCCCAGTCCAGGCCTCCGGTCGGTGTGTCGGCTCTCCCTGGCTCTAGCTTGGAAAGCCGCACTCTGAAACACATAGCCCTTTCAGAAGTTGCGGCTGATTGCGCTCAAATTAATTGCCGCCAAGCCGCTTGCGCAACGCCTGCAAGCGACGGCCCAACTCAGCCTCGAAGCCACGGTCAGTCGGCTCGTAGAAACGGCGGTTCTCCAGGCCCTCGGGCAGCAGCGGCTGGTCGCTGACGCCGCCAGGCTCGTCGTGGGCGTAGCGGTAGCCGACGCCGCGGCCGAGCTTCTCGGCGCCGGCGTAGTGGGCGTCGCGCAGGTAGTCGGGTGGACTCTTGGCGCCGTTGCGGCGCACCTCGGCGCGGGCGGCGCCGAGGCCCTTGTAAGAGGCGTTGGACTTCGGTGCCAGGGCGAGGTAGACGGCGGCCTGGGCGAGGTTGAGCGCGCACTCGGGCAGGCCGACGCGGTCGACCGCCCTGGCCGCGGCGTCGGCGACGAGCAGCGCCTGCGGATCGGCGTTGCCGACGTCCTCGGAGGCGAGGATGACCATGCGGCGGGCGATGAAGCGCGGGTCCTCGCCGCCCTCCAGCATCACCGCCAGGTAGTAGAGCGAGGCGTCGACGTCGGAGCCGCGCGTCGCCTTGATCCAGGCCGAGACGAAGTCGTAGTGGCGGTCCCCCTCGCGGTCGTAGTCGAGCGCCTTGCGCTGCAGCGCGTCCTCGATCGCGGCGACGTCGACCGCACCCGACTTTGACCCACCTCCACTGTGGTCAAAGTCGGAAGCGCGCTCCACCGCGCGCTCCAGGGCCGAGAGCGCCACCCGGGCGTCGCCACCGCTGCGCGCGGCGAGCATCTCCAGCGCCGTGTCCTCGACCGGCGGCGGGTCGGCGAGGCCGCGCTCGGGATCGGCGAGCGCGCGGCGCAGCAGCTCCTCAACCTGCTCGGCCTCGAGCGGCTTCAGCTCGTAGATCTGGCAACGCGACAGCAGCGCCGAGTTGACCTCGAAGTAGGGGTTCTCCGTCGTCGCCCCGATCAGCGTCAACAGCCCTTCCTCGACCGCCGGCAAGAGCGCATCCTGCTGCGCCTTGTTGAAGCGATGGATCTCGTCGAGAAACAGGACCGTGGGACGACCGCTCCCGGCTCGCCGCTCCTTCGCCCTCTCGATAACCGCCCGGATCTCAGCCCGCCCCGCGTTGACAGCCGACTCCTCCTCAAACGCCCCCTCGGCCCCAGCCGCCGCGATCCGCGCCAGCGTCGTCTTCCCGCTCCCCGGCGGCCCATACAAGATCGCGCTATGCGGATGCCCCGATTCGATCGCCGTCCGCAACGCCGACCCGGGCGCAAGCACATGCTCCTGCCCCACAAGCTCATCGAGTGAGCGCGGCCGCATCCGCACAGCCAACGGAGCATCAGAAGCTGGAACGTCAGCGGGGTGCGCCCGCTCGGTCTCGAACAGCCGGTCATCCATTGCAGCTGAGTATGAGGGAGCCGGGGGAGGTCTCGGGGGATCCTCGCGAAGCGGCTCCGCAGAGTGATCCCCAGCCGCGCAGCGGCACCAAATTCGCGCCGCCTCCGGCGGTGCGTGGGATCCCCCGAGACCTCCCCGGCTCCCCCCCACACCACCTACAATCGACGACCATGGAGATCGCAACGCAGTCGCCCCCCGCCCAGTCCACCCTCGAGTCCTTCAACCCCGCCACCGGCGAGCTGGTCGGGTCCGTCGCCACGATCACCCCCGACGAGGTCCAGTCCGTGGTCGACGACGTAGCCCGCATCCAGCCCGCCTGGGCCGAGCTCTCGCTGGCCGACCGCGCCCGCTACCTGAAGCGCGCCGCCGACGCCTTGCTCGACGACATCGACGAGATCGCCGAGCTGCTTGTCCAGGAGCAGGGAAAGCCGCGCGCCGAGGCCTACACGATGGAGCTGCTGCCGACGGTCGACGCCCTGCACTGGTGCGCCAAGGCCGGCCCGAAGATCCTCGCCGACGAGAAGGTGCGGATGAGCCAGGCCTTCCTGATGAGCAAGAAAGGCCGCTTCTCCTATGAGCCGATCGGCGTCGTCGGCGTTATCGCGCCCTGGAACTACCCCTGGTCGATCCCCTTCGGCGAGGTGGCGATCGCGCTGATGGCGGGCAACGGCGTCGTGCTCAAGCCGGCCAGCCTGACACCGCTGCTCGGCGAGGCGATCCGCCGCGTCTTCGAGAAGGGCGGCCTGCCCGAGGGCCTGGTCCGCGTCGTCCACGGCGGCGGCGCCGTCGGCGACGCGCTCGCCAAGTCGAGCGTCGGCAAGGTCTTCTTCACCGGCTCGGTCGAGGTCGGCCGCAAGGTCGGCGCCGTCTGCGCGGAGCGCCTCAAGGGCTCGGTGCTGGAGCTGGGCGGCAAGGATCCGATGATCGTCTGCGCCGACGCCGACCTGCCCAACGCGATCTCCGGCGGCGTCTGGGGCGGCTTCGCCAACGCCGGCCAGACCTGCTCGGGGATCGAGCGGGTCTACGTGCTGCGCGAGGTCGCCGACCGCTTCGTCGAGGGGGTCGCCCGCGAGGCCGAGAAGCTGCGCCTCGGGGACCCGCTGCAGTGGGAGACCGAGATCGGCCCGATGACCTCCGAGGGCCAGTACGAGATCGTCGTCGACCTGGTCGAGGACGCGGTCGCCGCCGGCGCGACCAAGCTCTGCGGCGGCCCAACCGAGGTCGCCGGCCTCTCCGGCAAGTTCGTCGCCCCCACCGTGCTGACCGGGGTCACACACGAGATGCGGATCATGCGCGAGGAGGTCTTCGGCCCGGTGCTGCCGATCGTCGTCGTCGACTCCGAGCAGGAGGCGATCGACCTCGCCAACGACTCCGAGTTCGGCCTCGGCGCCTCGGTCTGGACCAAGGACCGCCAGAAGGGCGAGCGGATCGCCCGGCGGATCGAGTCGGGGATGGTATGGATCAACGACCACTCCTTCAGCCACGGCGCCTGCCAGTGCGCCTGGGGCGGGGTCAAGGACTCCGGCGTCGGCCGCTCGCACTCCAAATTCGGCTTCTACGAGTGCGTCAACGTCAAGATGAACGCCTGGGAGCCGGGGCTGACCCGCGACTTCTGGTGGCACCCCTACGACCAGACGCTGGGCGAAGCGGTGCGGGCCTCGGCCAAGCTGCTCTACGGCAAGGGCGCGACGCGGAGCAAAGCACTGCGCGAGGGCGCTGGCCCGCTCCTGAAGGTAGGCCGCCGCACCCTGCGCAAGCGCGGCGGCTGATCCGGGCTTCCACCCGGAAACTCAGGAAGCGACCAACTGCTCTAGTTCGAAGATGCCGCTGGCGTCGAGCTCGCGGATGCGGTCGTAATCGGCTTTGAGCCGGTCGCGATCGGGATCGACGAGGTAGATGAACCCGGGGCAGGAGAAGAGGTCGACGGTCTTTTTCAGCCGGTCGCCGGGGCCGAGCATGTTGATCGTGCCGGCGAAGGAGGGCAGCGCTTCGATCTCGCGCATGCCGGCGTCGTCGACGATGCGCCCCTCGTGCTGGGAGATCAGCATCACGCAGTAGGCGCCGGCCGCCAACTCGTAGGGCGTCTGGGCCCGGCGTGCCACCGACGCCGGTTCGAGGTAGGCCTCGGCGGTGAGCGCCTGGTGGCTGGGCGTGCAGCGGTCGACGACGTCGTCTGGTACCGAGCCATGCATGCGCGCACCCGACTCGACCAGCACCGGGCCGGTGTCGGTCAGCATCACCTCGGTGTGGGCGGGGCCGTAGCGGATGCCGAGCGCGTCGAGCACCGCTTCGACGTAGGGCACGACCTGATCCTGCTGCTCGCCATGGGGCGGCAGCAGCTCCTCGTAGTCGTAGATGAAGTTGGCGCCGCGGCGCAGCTTGTTGTCCCGCCAGACCTCGGAGACGTGGTGGACGCCGTCCCAGCTGACCGAGTTGACGAACAGCTGGGTGCCCTGCAGCAGCTCTTGGACGAGCAGCTCCTCGTTGGCGCCGTGAAGCGCGTTCGGCCGGCCGAGGATCGCGGCGAAGGCGGCTTCGATCGAGGCCCCGTCCTGGCAGATGCTGACCCCGTCGGTACCGGCGCTGTCGAGCGGTTTGACCACGACCGGGGCGCCACCGCGGGCCGCCGCCCAGGCGACAGCCTCGCCGGCATCGCCGGTCTTCAACGCTTCCGCCGTGCGCAGACCCGCAGCGCGCAGCGCCTCGGACATCGCGTTCTTGTCGCGCCGCGCCGCGCTCTGGGCGCTGCCGTTGGAGGGGAGGCCGAGTCGCTCGCTGAGCGCGTCGGCCAGCGGCACCCCCGGCTCGGCGCCGACGACGACGAAGGCAGGGTCGTAGGTGGCGAGCCGCGCCGCCGTTGCCTCCAGATCCCCTTCGTGGACGACGTTCTCAACGAAGTCGTCGGTGCGGAAACCGCGCAGGTAGAAGCCGGGAAGGCGCGGGCCGCTCTGCACGTGGACGACTGGGAGTCCCGCCGCCGCGAACCGCGGCGCCAGCCGCGCCCCCGTCGAGTAGGCATCGACTACGACCGCCGCCCCCCCGCCCTCTCGAGGTGTAACGCGCTGTGGTTCTGTGGGAGCCACTATGCGTTGCACCTCATGCGGTGGCGACGAGGACGAGGCGGTCCTCGGGGCGCTTCGGGCCGCCGGCGAAGTTGCCGTAGCGCTCGACGTCGCGGAAGCCCGCTTCGACCGCCATCCGTTCGAGGTCGTCCGCCTCGTACATGCGGATGCGGGAGTCGACTTCGTCCCCGCCGTATACGTAGTGGACGTGCAGCATGCCGGTTGAGAAGTCGACGTCGAGCGTTTCCTGGACGCCGTTCGTCTCGCGCTCGACCACGCCCTCGTCGGTTTTCAGCCGGTAGCGCGAGCGCTCGAGGTCGGAGAGCTCCATCGCCATCCTGCCGCCGGGACGCAGGGCGTCGTGATAGGCGCGCAGCATCGCCTCGTCCTCGGCCACGGTGGCGCCGAAGCCGAAGCTCGAGGAGAGGCTGACCAGGCCGTCGAAGCCGCGCAGCTCGGGCGGCAGCGGCTTGATCAGGTCGGCGACGTAATACGTGGGGCCGGGGTACTCGCGCTTGGCTTCGCCGATCGCGATCTCGGAGATGTCGACGCCGACCGCGTCGATCCCGTTGTCGGCGAGGGCGGCGACGAAGCGGCCCAGGCCGCAGCCCGCGTCGAGCACGCGATCGCCCGGCGAGAGGCCGAGCAGCTCGATCGCCAGCGGAGCCTCCTCCTCGTTGCCCTCGTAGCGGCCGAGCTGCTCCGCGACCCGCATATAGGCCGGCCCGTAAGTGTCGACCTCGTTGAGGATGGGCGGTTGATCGCTCACGGATTCCGAAGCGTACCGCGAGCGATCAATCCCCGTACCGGTTGCTGGCAGGGCGTCGCCGGGCGTCCCAGCGAGCCCTCGCACTCAGCCTCCGGCGATTTCGACCGTCTTCGAGGTCGCAGCCAGGCACTTGTAAACGGGACCGGCGGTCGCCTGCGTGAGCGGCTTCACTTCGGCGTAGACCTCGGCCGGGATCTCGATGTTCGCGTTGAGCTCTTCGAGGTCGGCCTTCCAGCTGCCGTTGGCCTTGGACTTGACCCGGCTGAGGACACCGTTGCCCTTCTGCTTGAGAACGACGGTCCGTTCGCCGACGCAGTTCGAGCTGGCGGCCTTGACCTTGCCCTGATAGCCGACGGTGCCGATCGTCACTTCCGACTTAACGGCGACGGTCTGGCCGGGGCCGGTCTTGCCGGGGCCGGTCGCGCCGGCGGGGATCGCCACCAGCGCGATCGCGGCGAGTGCCAACGCGATCAGCGCCCCTGCCTTCTTGGTCCTGCTCATTCGTCCCTCCTCTTGAGATGTGCCGCGGCAGCCTAGACGGTCAGAATCCCAGCGGTGGAGCCCGGTCAGGCGACAGACGAGCCGGCGCTGAGCCTTGCCGGGCTGCGCCGCGACTACGGCGAACGGACCGCCCTCGACGGCGTCGGCCTGGAGCTGGCCCGGGGCGAGACGCTGCTCGTGCTGGGCCCGAACGGGGCCGGCAAGACGACGCTGCTGCGCATCCTCGCCACGCTGCTGCGGCCCAGCGGCGGTGCGGTGCGGGCGCTCGGCTGCTCGCTGCCGGGCGAAGCCTGGAAGCTGCGCGGCAGGATCGGCTTCCTCGGCCACGAGCCGCTGCTCTACCGCGACCTCAGCGGTCGCGAGAACCTGCGCTTCCACGCCCGCCTGCACGGGCTGAGCGGCGAGGCCGCCGGGGCACGGATCGCCGAGCTGCTCGCCGCGGTGGGGATGGAGCGGCGCGCCGAGGGACGCGTCGCCGAGCTCTCCGCCGGGATGCGCCAGCGGCTGGCGATCTGCCGTTGCGTACTGCACCGGCCCGAGCTGCTCCTGCTCGACGAGCCCGACTCCAACCTCGACGCCGCCGGGCGCGAGCTGGCGCGGGGGCTGATCGGCCCCGGCGAGGGCCGCACCCGCGTGATCGTCAGCCACGACCCCGAGCGCTTCGAAGCGGAGGCGGACCGGGTGCTGAGGCTCGAGGCGGGCGGGCGGGCGGTGCCGGCGTGACTCCGTCCCGCACCGTCTTCGCCACGATCCTCGCCAAGGACCTGCGGGCCGAGCTGCGCACCCTGCAGTCGCTGCCGGCGATGGCGCTGTTCGCCGTCACCACCTTCGTCATCTTCCGCTTCGGCCTCGACCGCACGGCGCTCTCCGGCAGCCTCGCCGCCGGCGTGCTCTGGGCGACGCTGCTCTTCGCCGCCCTGCTCGGCGTCAACCGCCTCTTCGTCGCCGAGCGCGAGGAGGGCGGCTTCGACGCGATCCGCCTCGCGCCGATCGACCGCAGCGCCCTCTTCGCCGCCAAGGCGACGGCGCTGTTCGCCTACCTGCTCGCGCTCGAGCTGGTCGTGGTGCCGATTTTCGCCGTCTTCTTCCTCGACTCGGCGGCGGCGCTCGGGCCGCTCGCCGCCGTGCTCCTGCTCGCCGACCTCGGCATCGCCGCCACCGGCACGCTGATCTCCTCGATGGCGGTCCACTCGCGCGCCCGCGACCTGCTCGGTCCGCTCGTCCTCCTGCCCCTCGTCGTGCCGCTGATGATCGCGGCCACGGGCGCCAGCGAGCCGCTGCTCACCGCGGGCGGTCCCGGTTACCACCGCTTCGGCACCTGGCTGGCGGTGCTCTCCCTATACGATCTGATCTTCCTCTTGGTCGGCTACGCCGTCTTCGACTTCCTCCTGGAGGACTAGCGGGCAGGCCGCCTCCCAACCGCGAAAGCAGGCATGTACGGCAAAGGACTGAGACCCCTCTCGATCGCGACCGTCGTGGCGATCGCCGCCGCCTTCTCGCTGGTCTTCTTCTACGCGCCGCTCGACGCCGACCAGGGCTTCATCCAGAAGATCTTCTACCTGCACGTGCCGCTGGCGATCACGGCGCTGATCGGCTTCGTGGTCGGCGGCGTCTTCGCGATCCTCCACCTGCGCAGCGGCGAGCGGCGCTGGGATGCCTACTCCTACGTCTCGATCCACATGTCGGTGATCTTCGGCGCCGCCGTGCTGATCACCGGCTCGATCTGGGCCAAGGCCTCCTGGGGGCACTGGTGGGTCTGGGACGAGCCGACCCTGGTCAGCTTCCTGATCGTCTTCCTGATGTACGCGACCTACTACCCCTTCCGCTACGCGATCGAGGACCCCGAGCGCC
>JASLIG010000021.1 GCA_030152805.1 Solirubrobacterales bacterium | reverse complement strand
GTTCAGTCCTCCTTGTAAGCGTCGATCAGGATGTCGGCGACCTCGTCACGCGAGAACTCGTGCGGCGGCCTTTCGCCGTTGCCGAGCATCTCGCGAACCTTGGTTCCGGAGAGGAAAAGGCGCGCGTCTTGGTCATGCGGGCAGGTCTTGTTGGAGGCAAGCCCCTCGCACTCGTTGCACCAGAAGGTGTGCTCGAACATCAGCGGCTCGATCCCGAGCTCGCTGATGTCGACCTCGTCGAAGATCTTCTGCGCGTCGTAGGTCCCGTAGTAGTCGCCGACGCCGGCGTGGTCGCGGCCGACGATGAAGTGGGTGCAGCCGTAGTTGCGGCGGACGATCGCGTGCAGGATCGCCTCCCGCGGGCCCGCGTAGTGCATCTTCGCCGGCTTCACGCCCAGCATCACGCGGTCCTGCGGGTAGTACTTCTCCATCAGCACCTCGTAGCAGCGCATCCGCACGTCGGCGGGGATGTCGCCGGCCTTGGTCTTGCCGATCAGCGGCTGGATGAAGAGTCCGTCGCAGGTCTCCAGCGCAGCCTTGGTCAGGTACTCGTGGGCGCGGTGGATCGGGTTGCGGGTCTGGAAGGCGACGATCCGCTTCCAGCCGCGCTTCTCGAACTCCGCTTTGGTCTCGGCCGGGGTCAAGTAGCGGCGCATGAACGCCTCCTCGTGATCCGGCAAGGCGTCGACCTCGATCGGGCCGGCGATCATCCGGTTGCCCTCCTCGTAGATCGCGGCGACGCCCGGGTGCCCCTCGTCGGAGGTGCCGTAGACCTGCTCGGCCTCGCGCTTGACGTCGCGCTCCCAGATCTCCTCTACTTTGATCCGGCCCAGCGGCTTGCCTTCGTCGCTGGAGAGCGAGATGACGTCGCCGACCTCGCACTCCAGATCGGTCGCCAGGGTGATCGGGATCGGCCAATACTCGCCGCCCGTGGTGCGCATCTCCGAACAGACGCGCTCCCAGTCGGCGGAGCCCTGGAAGCCGGTCAGCGGCGCGAAGCCGCCGTTGCCGATCATCTCGAAGTCGGCGGTGTGGCGCTCGTCAAGGGTCAGGGAAAGCTCGGTCATCGTCTCGCTCATGCGTGCAATCTCACCAATCGGTCGGGGAAGGGGGTTACAGAAGGGTTATTTCAGGCGCGGTGCGCCGCTAGTTGATCCCGCACTCGGACTTTTCGAGGCCCGCCCAGCGGCCGTCGCGGGGCGAACCGCCCGGGCCGACCGGCTTGGTGCAGTGGGTGCAGCCGATCGACGGGTAGCCGCGATCGTGGAGCGGGTTGTACGGGAGGTCGTGCTCATGGATGTAGTTCCAGACGTCGCGCTCGGTCCAGTCCGCCAGCGGATTGAGCTTCCAGAGCTCGAAGCGCTTGTCCCAGGCAAACTTCGGGGTCTTGGCGCGACTGGCTGAGTCCTCGCGGCGGACGCCGGCGAGCCAGCAGTCTACGGAAGAGAGCGCGCGACGCATCGGCTCGACCTTGCGCAGTCCGCAGCAGGCGTCGGGATCGCGGTTCCAGAGCTCGTCTCCGTGCTTCTCGGCTTGCTCCTCCAGGGTCAGGTTGTGGAAACGGTCGAACTCGATCCCCAGCGCCTCGCCGAGACGTTCGCGCGTCTCATACGTCTCCGGGAAGAGCACGTCGGTATCCAGGTAGAAGAAGCGCGCCTGCGGGTTGATCTTGCTCGCCAGGTGCGCCGTCACCGAGCTCGTTTTCTGGAACGAGCAGGCGATGTAGTGGCTCTCGCCAAAGGTCTCGAACATCCATTCCACCGCCCGCTCGGCGCTGCGGCCCTCGAGCTCGGCGGCGATCGCCTCCGGGTCGGAGATCTGCGGCGGATCGGCGACGGGGTTCATATCGCGCACTCGCCCTCGCCCCTCTCGACCTTGTAGGGGCTGGAGCGGTCCCAGTCGATGAACTGCTGCATCGTCTCGAGGCTGAACTCGGCCGGCAGCGTCAGGTCCTTGACCTCTGCTTCGAAGCGCGCCGCGCCGATCCGCTCGGCGAAGGCGTTGAACTCCTCGCTCGCGCCGGAGCGCTCCGCCTCGTACATCCGTACCCAGCGCTCGACCGCGGCGGGAACGCGCTTGGCGGGCAGGCGGGACTTCAGCCGCGTGCCGAAGATCACCTCGCCGCCCTCGTAGTTGCCGCCGATGTGAGGGATGTAGGCCGGCACCTGGCGCTGGCCGACCTTCAGCGAGGCGCCGTAGAAGCCGATGTTGGCGATGTGGTGCTGGCTGCAGCCGTTCGGGCAGCCACTCATCTTGACGTGGATCTTGCGGGTCAGCCCGTCGCGTATGTCCATCGCCTCGAGCCGCTCTTTGATCGCCTGGTTGAGGCCCATCGAGCTGGTGATGCCCATCTTGCAGCTGTCGGTGCCGGGGCAGCTGACCACGTCGGTGATCTCGCGGGCACCAGCCTCGCCGAGCCCGAGCTCAGTCAGCCGCTGCCAGACGTCGTAGAGCGCCTCGTCGCGGACCCAGCGCAAGACCAGGTTCTGCTGCACGGTGCTGCGCGCGTAGCCGCTGGTGAACTCGCGCATGATCGCGGCCAGGCCGCGGAACTGCTCCGGCGTCAGGTCGCCGCGGAAGATCTTCACCTCGACCGCCGAGAAGCCCTCCTGGCGCTGCGCCTGCACGTTGCCTTCGACGAAGCGGTCGAACTCGCTGCGATCGCCGTTGGGCGAGGCGGCGGCCGGCGGCGCCGCCGGCGCGTTGGCCTGCTCGTCGTCGTCGAAGCGCAGCCGCTCGACGTCGAAATCGCGTTCGGCGACCCAGTCGCCCTCGAGCTCGTCGTCGACCTGCTCGCGGAAGGCGTCGATGCCGATTTTGTCGATTAGCACCTTGATCCGGGCGCGGGCGCGGTTGACGCGCAGCCACTCCTGGCGGTCGAAGATGCGCAGGACCGCCTCGGAGACCTTGAGGTAGTCGCCATTGTCGGCCTCGACGAAGTCATACAGCGTCGGCGCGATGCGGGCCATGATCGAGGTGCCACCGCCGACGCGGATCTCGAAGCCCTTCACCCCGTCGTGTTCGCGCGAGATGAAGGCGACGTCGTGGATGCCGGTGATCGCCCGGTCCTCGTCGGAGCCAGTGAAGGCGGTCTTAATCTTGCGCGGCATCAGCTGCGTCGTCGGGTGCCGGACGAAGTAGCGGGCGTAGGCGCCGGCGTAGGGGGTCGGATCGAAGATCTCGTCGGGGGCGACGCCGGCCCAGGGATCGCCGGTTACGTTGCGCACCGTGTTGCCGCAGCCCTCGCGAGAGGAGAGGCCGACCGCAGAGATTTCGCGGATCAGCGACTCCATGTCGCGCAGCGGCACGTGGTGGATCTGGATGTTCTGCCGCGTGGTGATGTGGCCCTTGTCGAGCGGAGCCCACTTCTCGACCACGTCGGCGAATGCCTCCATCTGCTCCGGGGTGACGCCGCCGAAGGGGAGCTTGACGCGGACCATCTGCACGTCGGGCTGGCGCTGGCCGTAGACGCCCTGTTTGAGGCGGAAGCCGATGAACTCCTCTTCCTTGCGCTGGCCGGCGAGGAACTCCTCGGCTTCGTTGTCGAAGTCGTCGAACTCGCGCTCGATGATCGGGATGATGTGCCCCGGGACGTTCTCGTAGCGCTCGGGGTTCTCGAGGGTGCCGGTGCGGCCCTTGCCCCGCTGCTCCTTCTGCTGGTCTACGACTACCTCCACGAAGTGGAAAATAGCAAAACCTGACAGGGATTAGGGTATTTAGCCCTCGGTCAGCTCTGGAGGCAGTCTCTTGCGGGCGTGGAGGATGGCCGCGGCCTCGCCCGACTCGGCCACCGTGCCGCCCTCGGGCTCGAGCGCCAGCCCGGCTTCCGACCAGCCGACGATGCCCTCGCTCAGCTTCGCCGTGTCGTACCCCTCGGCGGCCAATGCCTCGGTCGCCATCGTCGAGCGATTGCCGCCACGGCAGTAGAGGACGACGGGCCGGTCCTTGTCGATCTCGCCAGCTCGCTCGGCCAACTCAGCCAAAGGGAGGTGCGTGGCCCCCTCGATCCGCCCCAACTCCCACTCATGATCGGCGCGCACATCCACCAACTGCGCCCCATCAGCCACAAGCTTCTGAGCTTCTTCGCGCGACACCTCTCGGACCTCTTCGCTCATAGAGCTGAATCTATCGACCGTGTCTTGAGAGGGGCGGGTGCCCCCCCCCTTCCCAGCAACTCAGTCGATATCCGTCCCCTCGATGAGGAAAGCGACCCGCACGTGCGCGCGGTACTCGTCCAGGTTCTCGCCCCGGATCCCGGTCGAAACGATGTCGACGGCGCGGATGTTGCGCAGCGTGCCCTGTGCCTGGTTCAGTGCCTGGCGCGCGGCATCGTCGGTGGACGTTTTCGAGCTGCCGACCAGCTCGATGATCTTCACGACAGCCATCTCTCTCCTCCTTCTGAGTCCTTGACAGTGCCCTTGGCGCCGACTCCTTCGAGCAGCGCGGCCCGCTGCCACGGGCTGGTCGCGTCCGCCGCCGCCTCGGGCGCCGGCGCCGTCTCCGCATGGAACCGCTCGATTGCCGCCGCGATTGCCGCCGCCTCGTCCTCGCTCGGGGTCCGGGCCATTGATCGAAGCCTAGTTCAAGCCCGCAAACAAACGGCCCGGGCCGGCGAGGGAGGCGCCGAGCCCGGGCAATGTTTGCTGGTCGCCGCCGGAAGGGGGCCGGCGGCAGGGGGGTCGCCGGCAGGGAATCCGGCTGGCCACCGCGGTATTTGCTTGGCCGAGCTCCATAAAAACATAGCCCTACTAGAAAATCAAGTCCTAGGTCGTTTTTTCTTCCTATAAGCCTTTAACAGTTGCGTCTCCAAAGAACGATGCGTACCATCGCTCGGGTGATTTCAAGCAACCGCAGAAGTGGCAAGGTGGCCGGCTATGGTCCGGTCGCGATGGTTCGGACGCCGTGGGGGGACGCAGGCACGCTGCGCGAGCGCAAGCTGCAGCCCGGACGTCGACTGCCGGCCGAGGAGGTGGCACGCAACCAGCGCGAGCGGCTCTTTGCGGCGCTGGTCGCCGTGGTCGCCGAGAAGGGCTACGAGGACACCCGCGTCGAGGACCTGCTCGAGCTCTCCGGCGTCTCGCGCAGCGCCTTCTACGCTCACTTCAATGGCAAGGAAGAGTGCCTGGTGGCGGCGCTGCAGGCCTTCGTCGGCCCAACGGTGGCCGGCATCTTCGACAAAGACGGGCCGCCCCCGAGCGAACGCGATTCCTACCGGGCCTTCGAGGCCTTCATCGAACTGATCGTCGAACAGGGTGCCGCCGCGCGCATGTGCCTGGTCGAGATCTACGCCGCGGGCCCCCGCGCCGTGGAGGAGATCGACCGCACGACCGACCGGGTCCAGGCCTTTGTCTCCGCCGCCCTCGCCCAGGTTCCCGGACGCGAGGGAATGCCGCCGGAGATCATCCGGGCGATCGTCGGCGGCCTGCGCAAGGTGATCCACACCCGCCTCTACCGCCATCAGGAGGCGGACCTGACCGAGCTCGTGCCGCAGATGTGGAGCTGGATCGCCGCCTACACCTCGCCGCCCGAACCGCTGCGCAGACCGCGCAACCGCCCCGCCGCCAACGGCGGCGCCCCGAACGGCTATGACGCCGCCGATCGGATCCTCCGGGCGCTGGCCGCCGTGGTCGCCGAGAAGGGCTACCCGGCGATGACGATCGGCGACATCGCCGCCAAAGCCTCGATCTCGCTCTCCACCTTCTACGCCAACTTCGCCGACAAGGAGGAGGCGATGCTGGCCGCCGTCGACAGCGGCTCAGCGCAGATGCTGGCGACGACCCTGCCCGCCTTCCGCCGCGCCCCCGATTGGCCGCACGCCGTTCGCGGCGCCTTCGGCGCGATGTTCGCCTTCTGCGCCGCCGAGCCCGAGTACACGACGCTCGGCGCTGTGGACGTCTACGCCGCCGGCCGGCGGGCGCTGGAACAGCGCGACCAGGTGATGACGACGATGGAGGCGCTGTTGGTACCCGGCTACGAACGCACGCCAGAGGCAAGCCCGATCGCCGCCGAGGCGATCGGTGGCGCGATCTACTCGATGATCTACGACCAGATCAAGGCCGGCAGCGCCGAGACCATGCAGGAAATCGCGCCGCTCGCTACCTACGTCACCCTGGCCCCGTTCGTCGGCGCCGAGGAGGCCTGCGTGGTGGCCAACGGCGACGGCCGGGGACGCTAACTCCCGGGCTCGTGCTCGTCGGCAGCGCCGAGGCCGTCGACCGGGTGGCCGTGCTTGGTGACGTCGCAGAGCGCGGGGGCGGGGTCGAACGGGTCGGTCAGCGCGCGGCCGGCCGAGGTGCCGCGCACGGGGCGGCCGGGCGCGGGCGCCGATCCTGGTCCGCACTGGATCGAGAAATCTCGCGTGCCATCGCGGGCGTCGATCACGTCGTCGCCACCGCCGCCGTAGAAACGATCGGCGCCGGGCTGGCCCAGCATCGCGTTGGGACGGCCGTCGCCGACGAGGACGTCCCAGTCGAAGGAGCCCTCCATGTCCTCGTTGGTCGGCGAGAGGTGGACGCGATGGCAGCCGGGCACCGCGTCGATCCAGGCCGAGTGCGCCGGGAAGGAGACGTGCAGGACACCGGGATGGGCGGGGGTCTCTGCGAAGGAGGCGTCGTCGCGGCCGGGGCCGCCGACCAGGGCGCCGCCGGCGCAGCCGCCGCCGGCGGCGAGCAGGTCGCCGTCGCCTTCGCCATATAGGAAGGTGGGTCCGGGGCGGCTTCCGATCAGGCCGTCGGCGCCGCCGCCGCCGTAGAGCTTGTCGGCGCCGAAGCCCGCCTCGATCAGGTCGTCCTCTTCGCCGCCGTGGATCGTGTCGTCGCCGAGGCCGCCGGCGATGCGCACGTTCTGGGCGCCGGCCAGCGAGCCTTCGACCGTGAGGCTGTCGCGACCGGGGCCGAGGTCGGCCATCACCCAGCGCGCCGGACCTTCGCTCGGGCAGGTCGCCTGCACCGCGCTGACCCGCTGGCAGCCCGGCCCCAGCGCGATGCCCTCTGCCGCCGTCACGCCAAAGCTGGAGGTGGCTTCGTCGAAGGCAACCCTGAAGTGATCGCCGCCGCCCCCTCCGACCAACTCCAGGCCACCGCCGCCGGCCGAGACCGGATCGAGTTCGACGTAGGCGGACGCCTTCGGCGGCGCTTCGCGGCCGCAGGAAGCCGTGCGCCCCTTGGCGCCGTTGCAGTGATCCGTTCCCTGGCCGCCGACCAGGTGATCATTGCCGCCTCCGCCGCGAATCACGTCGTCGCCGGCGCCGCCGTCGACGACGTTGGCCTGGGCGTTGCCGACCAGGATGTCGTCGAATGCAGAGCCTTCGAGGCTCTCGAAGCGATAGAGGCGGTCATGGCCGTCTCCCCTGGCGCGGTGCCTGGCGAGCGAGACCTTGACGCCGCCGTTCTGCCCGGCGCCGACGTCGGTCGCGAAAGAGGCGATGTCGCCCTGGCCCGGCCCGCCGTCCATGCGGTCGTAGCCATAGTCGCCGTGGACGTAGTCGAAATCTCCGGGGCCGCCGTTGATGGTGTCGATGCCGAGGCTGCCGGCGACTTCGTCACCGTCGCCGGCGCCACCGGTCAGCTTGTCGTCGCCGAGGTCGCCGATCACCCGGTCGTCGTCGCCCGCGCCGCCGTCGGCGACGTCGTTGCCGCGCCCGCCGTGGACCAGGTCGGCGCCGGGACCGCCGCAGAGCAGGTCGTTGCCGAGGCTGCCGAGGATCGTGTCGTTGCCATCGCCACCCCAGATCACGTCGCGTTCGGGCGTGCCCTGCAGCAGGTCATCGCCATCGGTGCCGACGATCTTCGCCCGCCGTCCGTGGCAGCGGGGTGTTTCTTCTTCTTCAGCGGCGGGCGCGGCTGCGACAAATACCAGCGCGGCGACCGCCACCCCTGCGATGGCGAGCCTCATTCCAGGTTGATCATCACATGCTTGATCTCTGTGTAGTCCTCCAGGGCGTAGACCGAAAGATCCTTGCCGTAGCCGGACTGCTTGAAACCGCCGTGTGGCATCTCGGAGACGAGCGGAATGTGGTCGTTGATCCAGACGCAACCGAACTCGAGCGCATTGGCGACGCGCATCGCCCGCCCGACGTCGCGGGTCCATACCGAGGAAGCGAGGCCGTAGCGGGTGCCGTTGGCCCACTCGATCGCCTTCTCCTCGTCGCTGAACGGCTGCACCGTGATCACCGGGCCGAAGATCTCGTCTTGGATCATCTCGTCGCCCTGCTCGAGACCGGCAACCACGGCCGGCTCGAGGAAGAAACCCGGTAGATCGGGCTGGACGCCGCCGGTGACGATCTCGGCGTTCCCGGGCTTACGCTCGAGGAAGCCCTCGACCCGCTCGCGTTGGCGGGCGGAATTGAGCGGACCGAGCGTGGTGTCGGCCGACATCGTGTCGCCCAGGACGAGGCCCTTCGCTTCGCCGGCGAGCCCGCTGACGACATCGTCGTAGACGCCCTTGGAGGCGAGCACCCGTGTCGCCGCCGTGCAGTCCTGGCCGGCGTTGTAGTAGCCGGTGCCGGCGATCGTCTCCATTGCCGCCTCCATGTCGGCGTCGTCAAAGATCACCACCGGCGCCTTGCCCCCCAGCTCGAGGTGGACGCGCTTGAGCGTGTCGGCAACCGCCTTGGCGATCCACTTGCCGGTCGGCGGCGAGCCCGTCAAGCAGGCCATCGCCACGTCGGGATGGGTGACCAGCTCGGCCCCGGTGGGCTCGCCGTGACCGCCGATCGCGTTGAGGACGCCCGGCGGCAGAAACTCCGAGCACCACTCGGCGAAGAGCAGCGTCGTCAGCGGCGTCGTCTCGGCCGGCTTGAGGACAACGGTGTTGCCGGCCGCGATCGCCGGACCGATCTTCCAGATCGCCATCATCAGGGGGTAGTTCCAAGGGGTGATCTGGGCGACCACGCCGAGCGGCTCGCGCCGCACGAAGGAGGTGTGCGCCTCCATGTACTCACCGGCCGCGCGCCCCTCCATCGTGCGCGCCGCGCCGGCGAAGAAGCGCAGGTTGTCGGCCATCACAGGGATCTCGTCCTCCAGCACGGCGCCGCGCGGCTTGCCGGCGTCGGCGGACTCGAGATCGGCGATCTCCTCGCCACGCTCCTCGACCATGTCGGCGATTTTCAACAGCGCCCGTGCCCTTTCGCCCGGAGGCGTCGAGGCCCAGCCCGGAAAGGCGCCCTTGGCCGCGGCTACCGCGGCATCGACGTCCGGCTTGGTCGAGAGCGGCGCCTCGGCGATCACCGAGCCGGTAGCAGGGTTGACAACGTCCTCGCTTCCCCCCTCGGCAGGCTCCACAGCCTCCCCACCGATGAAGTTCCTCAGCCTGGTCTTCTCCACCGTCGCCATCAATCGCTCGCCTCCGCGGGTTGGGGGGGCCGACGGGCCGAAAACTCCACTGGGAGTGTGGTTTTAGTCCCGTCGGCGAGGATTTGTAGGGCCTGCTCTACCGGTACGCAGTCCATTTCTACGCCTTCGGCCACGGCCGGGTGGGTGACCGAGCCGGCGGCGACGTTGACGCCGGGGCGCAGCCCGGGGTCGCGGCGGATCGCGCCCGCCACACCGTGGTCGCCGAGGGCGATCGCGTAGGGCAGGGTCGCGTTGGTCAGCGCATGGGTCGAGGTGATCGGCACCGCGCCTGGCATGTTGGCGACGCAGTAATGGGTGATCCCGTCGACCTCGAAGGTGGGGTCGTGGTGCGTCGTCGGGCGCGATGTCTCGAAGCAGCCGCCCTGGTCGATCGCGACATCGACCAGCACGGCCCCCGGCTTCATCAGCGCCAGCTGCTCGCGGCGCACGACGAAGGGAGCGCGGGCTCCGTGGACGAGCACCGCGCCGATCACCAGGTCGGCGCGCGGCAGCATCTCCTCGATTGCCAGCGTGGTCGAGTAGACGGTCGAGCAGCTGCCGGCGAAATCGACCTCGAGCTCGCGCAGCCGGTCGATCGACTTGTCGAAGACGAAGACGTCCGCTCCCATGCCGATCGCGACGAAGGCGGCGTTCATGCCGACGACGCCGCCGCCAATCACGATCACGTTGGCGGCGGCGACGCCGGGCACGCCACCGAGCAAGATTCCGCGCCCGCCAAGGGGCTTCTCGAGCATGAAGGCGCCGGCCTGGGTAGCGATCTTGCCGGCAATCTCGCTCATCGGTGCCAGCAGCGGCAACCGCCCGCGAGCGTCCTCGACCGTCTCGTAGGCGACGCAGGTGGCTCCCGAGGCGCAGAGACCGCGGGTCAGCTCCGGGTTCGGGGCGAGGTGCAGGTAGGTGAGGAGGAGCTGGCCAGGGCGCAGCATCTCGACCTCGAGCGGCTGCGGCTCCTTGACCTTGAGCACCATCTCGGCCTCGGCGAAGACCGTGGCGGCGTCGGCAACGATGCGGGCGCCCTGGGCCTCGAAGGCGGCATCGGCGATCGCGCTGCCCTCGCCGGCGCCGGCCTCGATCAGGATCTCGTGACCGTGCCCGCTCATCTCGCGCACCCCGGCCGGCGTGATCGCCACCCGGTACTCGTCGGGCTTGATCTCGGCGGGCACACCAATCTTCATCGGAGACCACCTCCCCCCGCCCCCGGCGGACGCGGAAGGGAGAGAGCAAGATCTCCGGTGGTCATTAGTGCGAACGACCGAGAGCAGAGCACGGGGGCGGAATTCATGTGACGAGCTCCCGTGCTCTGAGTGCCAGCCAGAACTCGATCCGGTCGTGGGCGCGGGAGAGGTCGCGGCCGGTCAGGTCTTCGACTTTGCGCATCCGGTAGCGCAGCGTGTGGCGGTGGCAGTAGACCTGGCGCGCCGCTTTCTCCCACTGGCCGTTCTGCTCGATGAAGGCCTCGAGCGAGCGCAGCAGCTCACCGCCGTACTCCTCGTCGCCGTTCTCAATCGGTCCCAGCACGCTGTCGCAGTAGAGCTTCAGCGCCTCGTCGTCCTGGATCGAGAGCAGCAGGGTGAAGGCGCCCAGGTCGCGCCAGGAAGCGACCTCGGGAGCGCTGCCGTTGTCGATCGCCGTCGCCTCCAGCGCGCAGCGAGCCTCGTGGAAAGAGTGGCGCAGGTTCTCGGGCGGGGCGGGACGGCTGGCCGCGGCGCGCACTACGCCGCGCTCCTTGACCAGCGCTTTGCGGGCCTCGGCCGCGAGGTCAACGGGGTCGCGGTCGGCGGCGTCGACGACGGCGCAGAGCAGCTCCCGCCGGCCGCTGGCGTGAGGAGCGACGACGGCGGGGCAGGCGTCGGCGGCGAGCGCCCGCTCGAGCGCCGGCTCCGCCGATGCCGGATCGTCGAGGGCGAAGACGAGCACCGCGGCCTCGTCGCCAATGCCGAAGGGCTCGAGGCGCCGCCGCAGCTCAGTCGGGTCGAGCCTGCCACCGAGCGCGCCGGCGAGGACGTCGCCGGCGAGGCGGCGCTCGGTCTCACGGGCGACGCGGCGGCGCATCAGCTCCAGCGCCACCACCGCGACGGCCTGCTGCAGGATCAGCCGCTCGAAGTCGCCAAGCCCGCCGGAATCGCGCACGATCACGACCCAGGCCTGCGGCGGGCCGCCACCCGGTGAGATCACCGGGTGGGCTAGAGCCCGGCCCGCCACAGCCGGGTGGGAAGGGACGAAGGGATGCCCGTCGGCCGTATGGCGCAGCGCTTCCTCGCGGATCGCGTTGACCGCCTCTGCGGAGAGCTGGCGACGGAAGCCACGCCCGGCGAGCCGCTCGCCGCGGCCGCCGAGGATCGCCACCGTGCCGCCAACGGCGGAGGCGATCGTCGCCACGATCTCCTCGAGGCCGCGCTCTTCGAGTACCAGCCGCTCGAGCCGCCGCTGCACCGCGATGCCGCGCTGCAGGACCTCGTACTGCTCGTTGACCAGCCGGGCGAAGGCCTTCTCGGTAATCGCGATGAAAGGCACCGAGTAGGGGATCTCGAAGAGCGGGAAGTCGCGTTTCTCCGCCTCCTCACGCAGAGCCTTCGGCAGCCCCTCGTGGCTGAAGCCTGTGCCGAAGCCGAGGCCGGCGAGGTTGTGATCGGCCAGCAGCCTGACGAAGGCGCGCTGCTGCGCGGCCGTTTTGAGCGGGATGCCGGTGGTCAGCATCAGCTCTCCGCCGGAGAGCCACGGCGTCGGGTCCTCCAGCTCGGAGATGTGGACCCAGCGCACCGGCGCCTCGGCCGATTTTGCGCCCGCGGCGAGCTCGAGGTCGAGTTCGTCGAGCAGGCTTTGAACGGTGAGCACGCGACCGCCTATCGCTGGACCCGCTCCCAGGCCTCACTGAGCACGCCGTGCAGGACGTCGTGGATTTCTTCGAACTGCTCGCTGTCGGAAATCAGCGGCGGCGCGAGCTGCACGACCGGATCGCCGCGATCGTCGGCGCGGCAGATCAGGCCGCGCTTGTAGAGCTCGGCCGAGAGGAAACCGCGCAGCAGCTCCTCGGCCTCCTCGTCGCTGAAGGTCTCCTTGGTCTCGCGGTCCTTGACCAGCTCGATCGCCTGGAAGAAGCCGGCGCCGCGCACGTCGCCGACGATTGGCAGGTCGTACAGAGTCTCGAGCATCTGGCGGAACTCGCCCTCCTTGGCGAGCACGTGGCCGCAGAGGTCCTCGCGCTCGTAGATGTCGAGGTTGGCCATCGCTACCGCCGAGGCGAGCGGATGGCCGGCGAAGGTGAAGCCGTGCGCGAAGGAGGCATCCCCCTCCATGAAGGGCGCGGCGACGGCGTCGGAGACGATCACCGCTCCCATCGGCGCGTAGGCGGAGGTGAGCGCCTTGGCGACGGTGACGATGTCGGGGACGTAGCCGAAGCGTTCGCAGCCGAAGTAATGGCCGAGGCGGCCCCAGGCGCAGATCACCTCGTCGGAGATCATCAGCACGTCGTAGCGGTCGCAGATCTCGCGCATCCGCTCGAAGTAGCCCTCGGGTGGGACGAAGCAGCCGCCGGCGTTCTGCACCGGCTCGAGGATCACCGCGGCGACGGTCTCTGGCCCCTCGAACTGGATCCGCTCCTCGATCGCGGTCGCCCCCCAGAGCGGGTGACGATCCTCCGGCCAGCGGTAGACGTTGGTGTTGGGAACGTGGCAACCGCCCGGCGTCAGCGGCTCGAACTGCGCGCGCAGGTCGGTGATGCCGGTGGCGGAGAGGGCGCCGAGCGAGGTGCCGTGGTAGGCGATCTCGCGTGCGATCACCTTGTGCTTCTGGCCTTTGCCGAGCATGCGGTGGTAGTTGCGAGCCAGCTTCAGCGCCGACTCGACCGACTCCGAGCCGCCGGAGGTGAAGAAGACGCGGTTGAGCTCGCCGGGGGCGAGCGAGGCGAGGCGAGCTGCCAGCTCGATCGCGCGGGGATGCGCGTAGCTCCACAGCGTGTAGAAGTCGAGCTCTTCCATCTGGCGCGCCGCCGCCTCGGCCAGCTCGGTGCGGCCGTGGCCGGCGTTGACGCAGAAGAGGCCGGAGAGTCCATCGAGGTAGCGGTTGCCGTGGTCGTCGTAGACGTAGCATCCGTCGCCGCGGACGATGATCGGGATCTCGTGGTCGGGACCGTAGGAACCCATCCGCGAGAAGTGCAGCCAGAGGTGGCGCCGCGCCGTCTCCTGCAGGCCGGGGCTCGCTGTCGATTCCGGGGCGGTGTCCGGTCGCGACACAACGGCCATCTCAATCTCCTCTCACGCTACGACGATATGGATAACGCTAGATGGGGTATAGCGCACTTGCAATGTTCGCTTGGGAGAGTCGTAGGCAATGACATGTACAGACCGTACAAGCCTTGCCTGGACATTTGGGACATCTGCAACTTGTGCGAATTGACGAGTAGACCTACCGTGGGCTTGCCGCTACGTATAGGCGGTGGATCGACCGGAAGGAGATGGGTATGGAGAGCGCAGCGGTCCCCTCGGTCGGAGCGAGCGCCCCGCCGGTCCCCAGCAGTGGCGACAAGGGCCTGAAGAAGAACGCGATCGGTTTCGTCTCCAGCGTCGTCATCGGCGTCGCCTCGACCGCGCCGGGCTACAGCCTCGCCGCGACCCTCGGCTTCATCGCCGCCGCGGTCGCCCTGCAGTCGCCGGCGGTCCTGCTGATCAGCTTCATCCCGATGTTCCTGGTCGCGGCCGGCTACTACTACATGAACAAGGCCGACCCCGACTGCGGCACCAGCTTCTCCTGGGTGACGAAGGCAATGGGTCCACAGCTGGGCTGGATCGCCGGCTGGACGATCGTGGTCGCCGACGTGATCGTGATGGCCAACCTCGCCCAGATCGCCGGCCTCTACACCTTCGAACTCTTCAGCTGGACATCGGCCACCGAATCGACCGCGGCGGTAACCGCGGTCGGAGTGATCTGGATCGCGATCATGACCGCGATCGTGGTGATCGGGATCGAGCTCTCGGCCCGCACCCAGGTCGGCCTGCTGGCGGCAGAGATCATCACCCTCGCCATCTTCGCCGTCGTCGCCCTGATCAAGGTCTATTCCGGCGATGCCCTGTCCGGCTCTATCGATCCGAGTTTCTCCTGGATCAACCCGTTCAGCCTCAGTCCCAGTGAGATCTCTGCCGGGATGCTGCTCGCTGTCTTCATTTACTGGGGCTGGGACACGACCGCAACGGTCAACGAGGAGACCGAAAACCCCGACGAGGCGCCCGGCCGGGCGACCGTGGTCAGCACCCTGATCCTGCTCGGCATCTACATCATCGTCGCGGTCGCCGCCCAGGCCTACGCCGGCGTTGATCAGCTGGTCGAAAACCAGGAAGACGTGCTCAGCTCGCTGGGCACCGAGGTCTTCGGCTCGCCGCTGGACAAGATCCTGATCATCGCCGTGCTCTCCTCGGCCGCAGCATCGACCCAAACCACGATCTTGCCCACCGCCCGCACCACGCTCTCGATGGCGCGAGCCAACGCGATGCCAAAGAGCCTCGGCAAGGTGCACCCCCGCTTCCTCACGCCCCACATCTCCACCGTGCTGATGGGCCTGGCCTCGATCGTCTGGTATGTCGGTCTGACCTTGGTCAGCGAAGACATCCTCTTTGACTCGCTGGCTGCCCTGGGCTTGATGATCTCCTTCTACATCGGCCTCACCGGCTTCGCCTGCGCGATCTATTACCGGCGCGAGCTACTGCGCAGCGTCAAGAACTTCTTCTTCATCGGGCTCGGACCGTTCCTGGGCGGCACGATCCTCTTCTACCTGCTGATCAAGAACGCGATCGAACTCTCCGATCCGGCCAACTCGGAATCGGGCAACTCCTGGTTCGGGATCGGACCACCCCTGGTGATTGCCGTCTTCTTCCTCATCCTCGGGGTGCTGCTGATGTTCATCCAGTGGCGAAAGGTGCCGGCCTTCTTCAAGCGCAAGCCGGAGGTGGTCCCCGCCGGGTTCCTCGAGGGGGAAGTGCAAATGGAGCCCGTGCCAATTGCCCGCGGCGACGGGAAGGGAGACTGAGATGAGCCAGATAGTGGTCGGATACGATGGCTCGGACTGCAGCAGGAACGCGCTCGACGAGGCGCTGCGTACGGCGAGGGAACTCGACGACGAGGTGGTCGTCGTCTTCGGCTATGCCCCACCGGGTCTCTGGGGCGGCGAGATCGCCGAACATGAGGATGCGATTGCGGAACGGGGCACAAAGGTGCTGGACGAGGCCAAGCACCAGGCGGAGGCGGCGGGAGCCACGGTCGAGCTCGAGCTGATCGCCAAGAAGGCCTCGGAGGCGCTCGTCGACGTGGCCGACGCGCGAGATGCCCGCATGATCGTCGTCGGCAGCTATGGAGATCCGCCGCTCAAGGGGATGATCCTCGGCTCGACCCCTAACAAGTTGCTGCATTTGGCGGATCGGCCCGTCCTAGTAGTCCCCGCCCAACGCTGAACCCCAGGAAGGTGTCGCACTTTCCTCCGCTATGCGGCGGAAAGTGCGACCGCAGGCTCGATTCTCAGCGGGAATCGGGTTGATGTCGCAGTTCCCCTCGCATACCGGCGGGAACTGCGACACCTTGTGTCGTCAGCGGCCGATGTGGAAGCCGATCAGCTCGGGGATCCGCGCTAGGAGGGAGCTGATCGGGTCGGGGCTGCGGCCATCTAGCTCGGCCGACTCCTTGCGTGAGATGCCGGCTCGGATGGCCTCGCCTCCCAGCCAGTGGAAGGGCTCGGGGGGGACACGGGGCGGGGATGGGTCGACGTAGGCGAGGTTGGAGTGGTCGTCGCGGCGGTCGAGGGCCAGGGAGGCGAGGGTTCGGGCGACCATGTGGGAGGGGCCTACACCGTTGCCGGTGTAGCCCGCGGCGGCGAAAGCGCGGTTGCCGTGGAGGGGCAGGACCAGGGGGAGGTGGGTTGGGGAGGCGTCGATCGGACCACCCCAGGCGTGGGTGATCGCCTTGCCGTCGAGGCCGGGAAAGTACTCCCACAGGCGGGCGGCGGTCTGCGAGACGACCTCGGGGTCGATCTCCGCGCGCCCGTGCAGGCGGGCGCCCATCGCGATGTGGCCGCCGCCCCAGCCAAAGAGGATGCGGCCGTCCGGCGTGGTGCGGAAGTAGTCGATCAGGGCGCGGCTGTCGGTGATGCACTCGCCGCCGGTCCAGCCGACCTCCTCCAGCAGCTCCGGCACCGGCTCGGTGAGCACGATGTGGGATGAGGCGACGGAGAGGCGGTTGTGAAAGGGGCCGCGTTGCGTCTTGGCGGCTGGGCCGAGGGCAAGCACCGCCGATCGCGCCCTGACGACGCCTCCGGCCGTCTGGGCCTCGACCCCGGTCCAAGACCCGGACACGCGGCGCACCGGGGAGCGCTCGAAGACCTCGACCCCGCAGGCTCGCAAGCGCTCGCGCAACCCGAGCGCCAGCCGGGCAGGCTGCACGGTCGCCGCCTTGGGATAGAAGGCACCACCGCGGAAAGCTGGAGAGGAGCAGCGCTCGGCGACCTGCTCGGCAGTGAGGGCCTGGATCGCGTCGTCGGCCCCTAGCTCCCGACAGGCGGTGAGGGCCGTGGACCAAACGCAGTCATGAGCCTCGGCCGTGGAGACCTGCAGGTAGCCGCCGGGTGTGTGCCAAGCGTCGACTCCCTCGTTCGCGCAGAACTTCCCAATCTCGTCCGCCGCCGCTTCCGCTGCCCGAGCCACCGCCAGCGCCCCCTCATCACCCCACCGCTGCCGCATGTTCGGCAGCGAGAACCACATCAGGTTGCAGAACCCCCCATTCCGCCCACTCGGCCCATACCCACACCGTCCCGCCTCCAGCAAAACAATCGACGCCTCAGGCTCCAGCTGCTTCACGTGCCAAGCCGCCCACATCCCGGTGTAACCACCCCCGACGACCAGAACATCAGCGCTCACATCTCCCACCAACGCCGGAGCCACCTCAACCTTCGGCGCCTCCTCGAGCCAGTACCCGTGAGCGTCGTGCTTCACGAACGCGAGTCTGGCAGGGCGTGCGGGTGGGGTCCCCAAAACGCGCGGCGGGAGCCGCGCTTGAGTGTTTTGGGGACCCCACCCGCACGCCCTCATACACTCACGCTCGTGCCCACCTTCGATGCCCTAGCCAACCTCCCGCTAGAGATCGAGGGCTACGAGCTGCAACCGCTCGAGTTGCAGCTCCCCGGCTTCGAACGCCTCAGCACGGTGATCCACCTCTGGGGGGGCGGCGAGGACGGCCTCGGCGAGGACGTCACCTACGACGCGGTTGATCACATAGCTCTTCAGGACGCGGGACCAAGCCTCGACTTGACCGGCTTCTCAGCCCTCGGTGAGTTCTGCGACCTCGTCGGCGAGCTCGACACCTTCCCGGCCGAGCCCCAGCGTGACGTCTCCCGCCTCTACCGCCGCTGGGCTTTCGAGTCCGCCGCGCTCGACCTGGCGCTACGCCAGGCGGGCAAGGGGATCGCCGAGGTGCTCGAGCGGGATCCTGAGCCCGTCACCTTCGTCGCCTCGATGCGCCTTGGCTCCCCCGAAGGCGGCGCTTCATCGATCAAGCCACTCCAGAAGAAGCTCGACCGCTACCCCACTCTCCGCTTCAAGCTCGACCCGGTCAACGACTGGACCGACGAGCTGATCGCCGAACTGGTCGCCACCGGCGCCGTCGACTCGCTCGACCTCAAGGGCTTCTACAAGGGCACGGTCGTCGACGTCGAAACCGACCCCGAGCTCTACGCCAAGCTCTTCGAGGCCTTCCCGGATGCATGGATCGAGGACCCCGACGTCACCGAGGAGACGCGGCCGCTGCTCGAACCGATCCGCGACCGGCTCACCTGGGACGCGCCGATCCACTCGATCACCGACATCGAGGCGCTGCCCTGGGCGCCGAAGATGGTCAACGTCAAGCCCTCGCGCGTAGGCGGCCTGCGCGCGCTCTGCGACACCTACGACTACTGTGCCGAGCACGGCATCGGCGCCTACGGCGGCGGCCAGTGGGAGCTCGGCATCGGACGTGGCCAGATCCAGGCCCTCGCCTCGCTCTTCCACCCCGACACCCCCAACGACACCGCTCCACGCGGCTACAACGAAGCGGAGCCGCCGGAGGAGCTGCCGGTGAGTCCGCTCGAGCCGCAACTGAGCGGCATCGGCTTCCACTGGGATGGCTGAGGCCGCGTAACCGCTTGCCCGAGCGCAAGTAGTTCCAGCCATGAAGCTGCGGGTGGGCATCGTCCTCGTCTACGGGATCCTGGCCGGGATCTTGATGTACGCCAACGCCCACGAGTACGTGGACGATCGCCTCGTCCTGGGGCTTCTGGGGCTTGGAGTCCTCACCGGCGTCCTCGTCGGGCGCTGGTGGAGCCTGCTCGCCCTTCTGGGCCCGCTCCTCTCGCTCGGCTACCTGCAGGCAATCGGCTTCCGCGAGCTCAATCACGACGGCGTCGACCCGCTCCTCTCCGCGCCGGGGATCTCCAAGTTCTTCTGGCTCGCCCTGCCACTGCTGATCGGCATCGCGATCCACCTCGGCTGGCGCCACTGGCGGGCTTCCCGCGACCAACCCGGCCTTAGGCTGCCCTGACGACCGCTTCGGCCGGCCGAACTTCGACTTTCGGCTACGTTGCCGCCACCGCCCCCGCCGAAAAGGAGAAAGAGATGGCCGAGAAAAGCTTTGCCGACGCGCTCAACGAGCAGATCGCCAACGAGTTCGCCGCCTCCCAGCAGTACGTCGGCGCCGCCGTCTACTACGACGCCGAAACGCTGCCCCGCCTGGCCCACTTCTTCTACCGGCAGGCGCTGGAGGAGCGCGAGCACGCGATGATCATGATCCGCTACCTGCTCGACGTCGGCGAGTCGGTCCACATCCCGGACATCAAAGCGCAGGAGACGACCTACGCGGACGGGGTCTCCCCGGTGAAGATGGCGCTCGAGCAAGAGAAGCGGGTCAGCGGGGAGATCTTCGCCCTGTTCGAGCTGGCGCGCGAGATCAAGGACTACCGCGCCGAGCAGTTCCTGCAGTGGTTCGTCAAGGAGCAGGTCGAGGAGGTGGCGCTGATGAGCGACCTGCTCAACGTGGTCGAGCGGTCGAAGGACAACCTGCTGCTGGCCGAGGACTACATCGCGCGGGAGAGTCTCGGTGAAGAGGGATCGGATCCGACTGCCCCTCCGGCGGCGGGATCTGAGGGGTAGGTGGGGCACCCACCCCTCTTTCTCAGCCCAGCCAACCGGCCCGCTTGCGCATGCTTTTGATCCTTCGGAACTCGGCTATGTCCTCGCGGAGAGCTGCCGGAGCTGGGGCAGGGAGAAAGCGCGCGGGGAGAGGCGACTCCACGACGCCGGTGTCAGAGCTTGTGACCTTGTAGGCGCGGGCGCCGCGGCGGGCGGTTACGGCTGATGGCGGGCCCTCGCCTTCCCAGAGCAGGCCGGCGTAGTCGTCTAGGCCGTAGCCGCCGGGCGTGCCGTTGCCGACCGCGTCGAGGTAGGCGGCGCGGCGCTCGGGCTCGTTGTTGTAATGGACGCAGAGGCTGCCGCCGAGCAGGCCGAGGCCCGCCTCGACCGCGGGCTTGCCCGAGGACTTGGTGATGCCGGACTCGAACCAGCACATCGCCCCGGCGCTCTGTCCCGCGAGGACGATGCCCTGCCGCCAAGCGAGGCTGAGAATGGCGCTGAGGTCGTGCGCCTCCCAGACCGCCAGCAGGTTGACCATGCTGCCGCCGCCAACGTAGATCAGGTCCTGGGCGAGCAGATGGTCGCGCAGGGCCATCGGTCGCCGTCCGAGCCGGAAGAGCGAGAGGTCGGAGGGCTCGCAGGGCCGCTCGCCGAAGGCGGCGTAGAAGCGGCCGATCTGCTCCGAGGTGTCGCCGCTGGCGGTCGGCAGGATGCAGATCTTCGGCCGCCCGCCGGCGCGCTCGGTCGCCAGCCGCAGCATCAGCTCGCTGACCGCCCGGTCCGGCGGGCGCGAGGTGAAGCCGTGACCGCCGAGGGTGAGGATGCGGGGGACCATCGAGCGCTACGCCGCCGAAGCAGTCGTAAGCGACGGCGTCGCCGCCCCGGGCAGCCGCGTGACCGGGTCGGCCCCACCCAGGTAGGCCGTGGCGAGCCGCATCTCGACCACGCGTTCGCCGGCGGCGTCGAGCCGGTAGCCGCGCGCGGCCGGCCGCGAGGCGACCACCCGGTTCAGCTCGCAACCGACGAAGTGCAGGGCGGCGCTGTCCTCGGCGGCGTAGCCAGGCCGCATCCCCTCGCGCAGCATCTGGTGGTAGGCGAGGCGGCGTTCGGAGGTCGGCTCGTAGTGAACGCAGTTGCTGAAGGGCAGCAGGCCCAGCCCCTCGACCCGCTGCGGCGCACCGTGAAAGCCCGTGACCGCCTCCTCGAACCAGCAGAGGGAGCCGGCCGAGAGGCCGCAGAGGACGACGCCGGCTTCCCAGGCTTCCTGCAGGATCGCGTCGATCCCGTGCGCCCGCCAGACCCCGAGCAGGCTGATCACGCTGCCGCCGCCGACGTAGATCAGGTCCTGGGAGAGCAGGTGATCGCGCACGTCCCCGGGGCCCTGCTCGCGGCGGAAGAGGGAGATGTGGCTGGCCTCGCAGCGCTCGGCCGGGAAGGCGCGATAGAAGCGCACGACGTAGTGGTCGGCGTCGCCGCTGGCCGAGGGCAAGAAGCAGACCCTGGGCCGCTCGCCGCGGCAGAGCCCGAGCACGTACTCGTCGAGCAGGGGATTTCCCGACTCCATCGAGAAGCCGCCGCCGCCGAAGGCCACGATCTGGCGAGGCGCAGTCTCCATGCCCAAATGGTCCCGCCAGGTGCCCCAGATTCGCTTGTACAGAGGTCTGAAGTTCTTCCCAGCACCCTCTCCCCATGTACAGTGCCTGCCGTGGCGATGCGCAAGGTAAAGAGCGGTTCCGTCGGGCGCCTCACTAACACCACCTACAGCAGCCGCTACTTCACCGAGGGGATCCCCGACCACGCGATTCCCAAAGGGTCGATGCCGGCCCGCGCCGCCTACCAGCTCATCCACGACGAGCTCAACCTCGACGGCAACCCGTCACTCAACCTCGCCTCCTTCGTCACCACCTGGATGGAGCCCGAGGCCGAGGTGCTTGCCGCCGAGACGCTCAACCGTAACTTCGTTGACCAGGACGAGTACCCGCAGACCGAGGAGATCCACCATCGCGTGGTCAGCATGATCGGGGGACTCTTCAACGCACCGACCGAGGGTGAACCGTCGGGCACGGCGACGATCGGCTCCTCGGAGGCGATCATGCTCGGCCTGCTCGCCCACAAGTGGAGCTGGCGCGCCCGCCGGGGTGACGACAGCGCCAAACCCAACGTCGTCTTCGGCGCCGACGTGCACACCTGCTGGGAGAAGTTCGCCCGCTACTTCGACGTCGAGCAGCGGGTGATCCCGCTCAGCGCCGACCGCCACATCATCGGTCCCGAAGAAGTCAAGGACTACGTCGACGAGAACACGATCGCGGTCGGCGCCATCCTCGGCACCACCTTCACCGGCCAGGTCGACGAAATCGAGGGCATCGACGAGCTGCTGCGGCAGGTCAAGCAGGAGAAAGGCTGGGACATCCCGATCCACGTCGACGCCGCCAGCGGGGGCTTCATCGCCCCCTTCTCCTATCCCGAGCTGAAGTGGGACTTCCGGCTCGAGCAGGTGCGCTCGATCAACGTCTCCAACCACAAGTTCGGCCTCGTCTATCCCGGCATGGGGACGGTCGTCTTCCGCGACATCGACGTCGTCCCCGAGGAGCTCGTCTTCAAGATCAACTACCTCGGCGGCGAGATGGCCAACTACAGCCTCAACTTCTCCCGCGCCTCCAACGCGGTCCTGCTGCAGTACTACAACTTCCTCCGCCTCGGCCATGAGGGCTACGAGCGGATCGTCGGCAATCTGATGGAGAACGCCGGCGAGCTGGAGAAGGCGCTGACCGCCTCGGGGCGCTTCGAACTGCTCAACGACGCGCGTTACCTGCCAGTCGTCGTCGTGCGGCCGACCGAGGGGAAAGGCGACCTCGACGTCTTCGACCTGTCCGAGCGGTTGCGGGAGCGCGGCTGGATCGTGCCCGCCTACACCTTGCCGCCGAACGCCGAGTCGGTCGCGGTGCTGCGCATGGTGGTGAAGGAGAACTTCAGCCGAGACATGGCCAAGATGCTCAGCGAAGACATCGAGAAAGCGCTCGCCAAAATGAGCGGCAAGTCCTCGCCGCAGGCCGAGGCGGCCGGCAAAAAGCAGCGCCGCATCTGCTGATCCAGCTCGCCCCAGAGCCCCGTTGGCCCGCCCGGATTCCGCCAGCGTTCCCAAGCGCGCTCGCCCTTTGTTAAATCGGTACCGGAACGTCCACAGAGCGCCCTCAGGGTGTACAATCGCGTTTACCTAAACACGGTTGTCTACCCCAGGATCTCGACGTGCCTCCCACCTCCTCGCCCCGCGGAAACGCCTCTAGAGAGCCAACTGGCGACCTAGGAGCCACGCTCGAGCAGGAGCGCCTGACGGCCGGGATCAACAATCTCTCCGAACCGCTGATCGAGCACTCCCAGCGCGAACGACTGCTCAACGCGATGGCGCGCAGCTGCGCCAAGAAAGGCTACGGCGCGACCACGATCGCCGACGTCTGCGAGGGCGCCGGCGTCTCGCGCGCGACCTTCTACGAGCTCTTCAAGGACAAGGAGGACTGCTTTCACGCCTCGATGGAGGTCGCGCTGGCGGACGCGATGGGCCGCATCGTCGCCGTCTACTCGCCGGACAAGCCCTGGGCGACGATGGTGCGCGACGCCGCCGCCGCCTTTCTCGACCTGCTGGCCAGCCGGCCGAGCTTCGCCCGCATGGCCCTGGTCGAGGCCCCCTCCTCGGGCGAGCGCGCCTTCGAGCTCTACGCCTCCGGCAAGCGCGTCCTGCAATCGCTGCTCGAACGCGGCCGCGACGACCCGGTCGAAGAAGCAGCGATCCCCTCCAGCGCCGGCCGCGCCGCACTCTCGGCCGCCGAGTCGCTGATCGTCGGCCAGATCCTCGCCGGCAACACGACGCGCCTGCGCGAGCTACTCCCCGACGTCGTCTACATCACGACGGTTCCCTACCTCGGCCAGGAGGAGGCTTTGCGCCAGGCGCGCGAGGCCGAGAGGTCAGCCGTGCCGGCGGACGGCTGACCGCGTGCCGGCGGGGCAGGGGCAAAAACGGGAGCGGTGGCGCCCACCGCGCGGACGCCACCGACTCCCCCCTGAGGTGATCGCCCGCTCGCAGCGCGAGCGCCTGCTCGAGGCGACGATCCGCGTCGCCGCTGCGAAGGGCTACGCGGCGATGACGGTCGCCGACCTGACCCGCGAGGCGGGGATCTCGCGCACCACCTTCTACGAGATGTTCGAGGACAAGGAAGCCTGCTTCCTCGCCGCCTACGACGGCATCGCCGACGGGCTGGTGCGGCGGGTCGCCGCGGCGTACGAGGCCGAGGAGGGCTGGCCACTGCGAGCGCGGGCCGGACTGGCGGCATTGCTCGAGGCGCTCGCCGCTGAGCCGGACGTCGCCCGCCTCGCCCTGGTCGACGTCGGCGCCGCCGGGCCCGCGGCGCAGCGCCGCTACCGCGCCGCCCTGCAGCGGCTGACTCCCTTCTTCGACGAGGGTCGCGACTTCGCCCCCGGCGGCCGCAACCTGCCCGCCAACACCTCACGGATGGCGATCGGAGCTGTCGCCGGCCTGATCGCCGACGAGGTGGTTGAGGGACGCGCGGAGTATCTGCCGCAGTTGCTTTCGGAGGTCCTTTTTGCGACGCTGGTCCCATATATCGGCCCAGCGGCGGCTACCAGGGAGGTGGGCGAAAAAGCTAGATAAACGCTTACGTACACCGAGCCGCTATGATGAAGGTACTCCGGAGTTTTCCACCAACCTGGGACTGGCCGATGGCATCTGAATCGCGGCGTGACCTCATCCTCGCGGCAATGATCCGAGTGGTCGGCAGCAAGGGCTACAAGGAGACCTCGGTCGCCGACGTGATCGAGGAGGCCGGCACCTCCCGCACCACCTTCTACAAACACTTCGAGGACAAGCACGAGTGCTTCCTCGCCGCCTACGAGATGCTGGTCGAGCAGGTCTTCGCCGAGGTCGTCTCCAACTGCGACGGGGAGCAGGACTGGCTGGCGCGGGTCGAGAACGGGCTGGCGACGATCGTCGAACTCTTCGCCCTCGACCCCCTGCTCGCCCGCACCGCGGTGGTCGAGGTCGCCGCCGCCGGCGCCGACGCGCGCCAGCTGCACTGGAACGCCGTCGCCCGCTTCACCCAGTATCTCGAGGGCGGCCGCGAGCTCTCCGGCGGCCGCGAGCTGCCGGAGAACATCTCGCTGATGTCGGCCGGTGCGGTGTCCGGTCTGATCTTCGACGAGCTGCTGGCGGGAAGGGCGGCGCAGCTGCCGGCGCTGCTGCCCGACCTGCTCTTCGCGATGCTCGTCCCCTACATCGGTCCGCGCGCGGCGGCTGAGGAGATGCGCCGCGTCGCCGCGGCGAGCTAGGCGAGCGCAGCCGCGGATCGGCGCCCGTTCAGGCGGCCTGTGCCGCTCTCATCTCCTCGCGCAGTTTGTGCCGTACCCGGTGCAGGCGCACCTTGACCGTGCCGTCCGGGACTCCCAGCCGGCGGGCGATCGCCTCCTGGGTCAGGTCCTCCTGGTAGCGCAGCTCGAGCAGCTTGCGGTCGCGCTCCGGGAGTCTTTTCAGGGCCGCGTGCAGGTCGGCGCGTTCGACCGTGGAGACGATCCCCTCGTCCTCGGCGGCCTCCCAGCTATCGACCGTGTCGACCGGTTCCGGACGCACGCGGGCGTGCTGGCGGAAGGCCTCGTTGCGGACGATCGTGCCCAGCCACTCCTTGCGCCTCGCCCCGTCTCGCAGGGTAGAGCGGCGGCGCCAGGCTCGCAGAAGAGCGTCCTGGGCGATGTCCTCCGCCTCGCTGGGGTTGCTGGCATAGCGGTAGGCCATGCGGAGGCAGAACCGATGCGCCTCCTCCCACTCCCACCCGTCACCGTCAGTCGAATCTTGAATGATCGAAACGTTGATTGCTCGACCGTACTACTTCTAAAAGCAAAAAGGTGAAATTTAGTTATGAAACTTTTTAGATCATAGTTCCGGTCTCTGTGTCGTGGACCCAACGGCGGCGAAGGAGAGCGGTGCAGATTGGGCCCGTGGCACCTACGAGGCGATGGCGCCGGTCTATGACGACTTCACCGCGCACCACGAATACGACGCCTGGATCGCCGATCTGCTCGAGCTGCTCGAGCGCCGCGGGCTGCAGGGCAAGCGCCTGCTCGACGTCGGCTGCGGCACCGGCAAGAGCTTCCTCGAGATGCTTCCGCGCGGTTGGGAGGTCACCGGCTGCGACATCTCGCCGGCGATGCTGGAGCTGGCACGCGAGAAGGCGGGTGACCGCGTCCGGCTGCTCGTCGCCGACATGCTGGCGCTGCCGAGGTTCGGCGAATTCGACCTCGTCTGGGCGCTCGACGACGCGGTGAACTACCTGCTCAGCCCGAAGGAACTGGAGCGGGCCCTGGCTGGCATGCGCGCCAACCTCGCCCCCACCGGCCTGCTGCTCTTCGACGTCAACGCGCTGCCCGCCTACCGCACCTTCTTCGCCGAAACAGAGGTGGTCGAGCGGGGCGGGCGGCAGCTGATCTGGCGCGGCCAGGCCGCTCCTGACGTGGCGCCGGGCTCAGTCTGCGAATCGCGCCTCGAGGTCGCGCCGGAGCAGGGGCACGCGAGCGGTGGTGAGCCGGGCGCCGAGGGGGGCGATGCGCCCGTGCTCGTCCACCGCCAGCGTCACTTCCCCGAAGCCGAGGTGCTGACCGCACTGGCGAGTGCCGGCCTCGAGTGCCTCGACGTCTACGGTCACGGCCTCGACGGTATCCCGCGCCAGCCGCTCGACGAATCGACGCACACCAAGGCGATCTACGTCGCCCGGCCCACGAGCGGTTAGTTCCGCAGGCCCCGTTGGGCGTCGGACAGCTGGGCGGAGGCAAGCGCCCAGCGGTGCTGCAGCTTCGGTTCGATCGAGACGGTGTCGCAGGAGACGGTCGCCAGGCAGTCGCCCCAAGCGTTGACGGCGTCGATGTAGAGATTGTAGGCGCGCTCGCCGGGGGTGCCGCTGGCAAGCAGGCAGCCGATTGGCAGCTTGCGGGCATCGAGGGCGCCGTAGGCGGCGCGCAGTGTCTTCACTTCCCGCAGGTATTCGTCGTAGCTGAGGCCGCGTGCGAGACGGTCGCGCAGCGCGTCCATCGAGGCGAGGAAGCGGTGCAGCTGCGGGCCACAGGAGCCCCGCTGGCGCTTGGCGGCCGGCGCGGCGATCGCGGTCGTCTCCCCCGCGGCCGTCGAGTGGTCCTCCCCGCAGCCGGGCAGAACCAGCGCCAGGCTCAGCAACATGCCGACTGTCGCCGCAAGGCTGAGCCGCATCTGAGTAGTGTAGAAATTCCCCGGATGCCGAGGGTGCGCAAGCTCGCGACCGTGACGGCGATGCTCGCTCTCGCCCTTCTCGCTCCGTCCACAGCGAGCGCGAGCGGCAGTGGTGGCGTGCTGGTCGTCGGCGACAGCCTCGAGGAGCTGACGTCGCCCTACCTGAAGCGCTACCTGCCGGGCGTGCCGCTGACGGTCAACGCCGTCGGCGGTTACAACAGCTACCAGATCTTCGACCTCTTCCAGGAAAGCTACGACCCCTCGCAGTCGGTGATCGTCTTCGACGCCGGCACCAACGACAACCCCGCGTATCCCCAGATCCTCGCCGGAAACCTGCAGAAGGTCGCCGAAGCCGTGGGCGACCGCTGCATGGTGGTGCCGACCATCCACGGTTTTACCGTGAACGGCATCGACAACACCGGCAAGAACGAAGTCGTCCACGCCTTCGCCACCTCGCGCCCCGGCACGCAGACTCCGAACTGGGCGGGAGCGGTAGCGGCGCACCCGGAGCTGATGCAGGCCGACGACCTGCACCCGATCGAAGCGGGGGCCGACCTGCGCGCGCGGCTGATCGCGCAGGGCGTCAAGGCCTGCCTCGGCTACACCGCCCCGGTGCAGCGCAAAGCAGCGCTCGAGTCGGGGCCCGAACTGCCGCACGGCACCAAGCTGGCCAGGCGGGTCGCCGTCGCGACCGGCGCGATCGCCGAGGGACTGGCGGGCGCGGTCGCGGCCCGGTTCGCGCGACACGAGCCGGGATGGACGGCGATCCTGGCGATGCTCTCGATCCCCTTGGCGCCCAATGCCTGAGCCAGTCAAGCGCGGGCAGCGCTACATGCCGGGACTCGATGGCCTGCGCGCGATCGCCGTGCTCGGCGTCGTCCTCTACCACCTCAAGTTCGGCTGGGCCGAAGGCGGCCTGCTCGGCGTCGGGGTCTTCTTCACCCTCAGCGGCTACCTGATCACCGACATCCTGCTCAACCAGGTCAACGCAGGCGGGATCAGGCTGAAGTCGTTCTGGCTGGCGCGGGCCCGCCGCCTCCTGCCGGGCCTCTTCCTGATGCTGATCGTGGTCACCGCCTGGGTCACCGTGATCGGCCCGCACCAGCCGAGCGACTTCCGCACCGCCGTGCTCAGCGCGGTCGGCTACTTCAACAACTGGTGGCTGATCTTCCACGACGTCTCCTACTTCGCCCGCTTTGCACCGCCCTCGCCGCTCAACCACCTCTGGTCGCTCTCGGTCGAGGAGCAGTTCTACATCGCCTGGCCCTTCCTGCTGATGGCGGGACTGCACTTCGTGCCGGAAACGCGCCGCAAGGGTGGGCCGCGGCCGCGGCTGGCCGCCGTCGCCCTCCTCGCGGCGCTCTGCTCGGGGATCCTGATGGCCGCCCTCTACCACCCCTCGCTCGATCCCTCGCGGGTCTACTACGGCACCGACACCCGCGCGCTCGAGCTGTTGATCGGGGCGGCGCTGGCGATGGTCTGGCCGAGCCGGCGGTTGACGCGGCGGGTGACGCCGCAGGCGCGCCGCACGATCGACGCCGCGGGGCTGGTCGGCCTGATCGTGATCGGGGTGATGTTCTGGCGCTCGAGCGAGTTCTCGCCCTTCATCTACCGCGGCGGCTTCGCCCTGCTGGCGCTCGGCACGGCGCTCTCGGTCGCCGCCTTCGCCCACCCCGCCTCGCGGCTGGGACCGATCGTCGGCTGCCGGCCTATGCGCTGGATCGGCGAACGCTCCTACGGCATCTACCTCTGGACCCTGCCGATCATCGTGCTGACCTCGCCGCAGGGCGTGCACGGACCCAACCTGGTGCGTGCGATCCTGCAGGTGACCGCGATCATGGCGATCGCCGAGCTCTCCTGGCGCTACGTCGAGAACCCGATCCGCCACGGCGCCCTCGGGCGGATCTGGGCCCAGTGGAACGCGGGCCGCTGGCGGCGCGAGCGGGTGCCGCGCGAGGGCTGGGCGCTGATCGGCGCTGGCGGCCTCGTGCTCGCCTTCGCGATCGCCGGCATGGCGGGTGTGGGCACCTCGAACTCGCCGGCGATCGGCGCCGAACCGGTGGCGCAGACGATCACGGCGAAGAATGTCAAGCGCAAACCGCTGGCGACGACCTGCACGGCCGTCGTGCATATCGGCGACTCGACCTCCGAGGGACTCGTCTCCGAAGAATATCTGCCTGATCCGAGCCAGCCGATCAGCGCCCAGTACGCGCGCGTCGGCGCCACCACGCAGCACCTCGAGGTGGCCGGCGCGCGCTCGATCTACGAGAACTTCGAAGGCGAAGCGAACGCTCAGGAAGTGGCGGAAGCCTGGCAGAACGAAGGTTTCAAAGGCTGCTGGGTGATCGCGATGGGGACCAACGAGGCGGCCAACGTCGCCGCCGGCTCGACCTTCACCTACGGCGACCGGATCGAGAGCATGATGTCGACGATCGGCGACGAACCGGCGCTCTGGGTCAACGTCAAGTCGCTGGTGCCGAATGGACCCTACGCGGCGGCCAACATGCAGAGCTGGGACGAGGCCCTGCTCGAAGCCTGCGACCGCCACCCCAACATGCGCATCTACGACTGGGCCGCCGACGTCAGGGACAAATGGTTCATCCCCGACGGCATCCACTTCACCTCCGAAGGCTACGCCGCCCGCGGCCGCCTGATCGCCGACGCCCTGCTGGAAGCCTTTCCCAACACCGAACAGACGGTGAAGATGACCGACGCCAAGGACTGCGTCGTAGGCGACTAGAAGATCTGGGCGTCGAGGAAGCCGGCGATCAGGACCAGCCAGCCGCCGATCTCGCCCACGATCAGACTGGCCATGAAGGCCTCGAGACCGCGTCCAGGGCGGCGGAACTGGTTGTCGGTGTCGCGCTTCCAGCCGTGCAGCATGTAGCCCGCGACGGCGGCGTAGAAGTAGAAGGCCAACGCGCCCGCGGCGAGCAGGTTGACCAGCACCCCCCAGCCGCTCAGCTGCACGAAGGTCGCGACCAGCAGCAGGGCGAAGCTGTAGAGCAGCGCCGCGCGGTGGGCGATGTCCGTGTAGGGATGCGCCAAGCCCTCCTCGGAGGCATCCATCTGGCGGAACTTCATCACCCCGAGCAACAGCGCCCAGAGAAACATCAGCGCCGCCGCCAGCAGCACGACCTTGGTGTCGTCGCCGAGAACCATGGGCTTCTGAATACCAGACCGGCCTGCGGACTGACGTACATTGGTGGTCAGCTCGCCGACCACAGCCAGGAGGACAGATGCCAGATCCGAGCCCGATCAGGGGCGTTGACTTCGCCACCGTCTTCGTCGAGGACTACCCCAGGGCGGTTGAGTTCTACGGCCAGGTGCTCGGGCTGGAGCACTCGGTCGACTACGGCAAAATCCCGGGCGGTGAGTTCGAGACCGGCAATCTGACGTTGCAGGTCCTCGACGCCGCCTCGATCGGGCGGGAGTTCAGTCCCAACACGCATCCGATCGCCTTCCACGTCGACGACGTCGAGTCGACCCGGGCCGATCTCGAAGCCAAGGGAGTGAGCTTCCTCGCCGACACGCTCGACAGCGGCGTCTGCCACATGGTCCCGTTCAGCGATCCGGACGGCAACACGCTGATGCTGCACCACCGCTACGCGCCGCGGGGCTGACTACCGGGGTGGGAGGCCGTCGTCGTCCTCGGTGCCGCCGAGGATCGTCGCCACCAGCTTGTTCTCGGAGACGATCGAGAAATAGAAGTGCTCGACCGATCCCCTGACCTGCCGCGTCCTCGCCTCCCGGATCACGCCGCACTCGGCAAGCGTGCGCGCGTGGAAGCTGAGATTGGACAGGGCCACGCCGATCGCCTCTGACATTTCGTTCGGACTCAGTGCCGTGGGCCGTTGGTGCAGCAGGCGCAGGATCTGGCGGCGAGTCGGGTGGTTGAGGACGTGGATCAGCGCCGGCGATATCTCGCGCCCGCTCGCGTGCCTCTTGCTGCCGGCTCCATAGTTGGCTCGCGAACGCCCGCGACCCCTTCGAGAACTCATTCCCATTTGAGTATTGGACGGTTTCAGATTGAAACACGCTGGTCTATACCGATTTCTCGAAACAGCTTCAGCGGATACTCAGCTTTTCCCTGGGGTGAGGCGGTGGACCGTCGGCGCCTCAGTGCCAACCTGCCGGAAGCGCTCGAAACCGAGCGCGGCAACGATGGTCGAGACGGTGGCTTCCCCCGACACGGCAGCCCGATTCAGCGATTGAGCCTCGAGCTCGTTGATGCGCTCCCAGAACTCGGCCTGTGCCTCCTGGGCTTCCTGCCTGCCCCGCGCATCGAGGTTGAACCAGCGCCAGCTCATCCAGACCGGATCTGAGCTCAGCTTGCCTGCCCAGAGCGCCGCGAGTCCCTCCGCCATCAACGCCTGGAGGATCACCGCGGCATATTCCTGCCGAGCCTCGAAGGGCAGTTCTTCCGCTTCTTCATCGCTGATGAAGGGCAGCCTGACTGCCCGGTAGAAATGCTGATCGGCGTTGCGGACCTTTTCGATCCGCGCCAGTTCGATGCAGCCGGCGTTGACGAGTTCCTTGATGTGGTGGCTGATCGTGGTGAGCGGCTGACGTGTGAGCTTGGCCAGTTCGCTCGGGCTGCGGGTCTCTTCGTTCAGCAGCGCCAGCACTTCGATCCGGATCCGGTGCCCAACGCCGTAGGAGACGGCCTCCTCGATGGTCCGCTTCTGCCGGCGCTTCGTCGTTGGTCCCCCCACTCGCTTCCTCCAGTCAGCGTTTCATTGGCTACTCAGAGCGACGCGGAGCATAAGCCTTTTTGGCCAGGTTTTTTCTGGTCATTAGGGATATAGCTGATACTCGGCAACTCCCTACCATCGAGCTCCCCGTCCCGGCGGAGGCGCTGGGATGACGACGCGGGGGAGGGAGGTGAGTGAGAGTGACGATCAAGCCAGTCGGCATGGTCATGCCAAGCGTGCAGGTCTACAAGCACGCCTAGGCGGCTTTGCGCAACTGGCCGATCTGGCCGCCGGCAGGCGGCTGGATCGGCCGACCTGGGGCGCGACGCACTGCTACCCGGACTGACCTTCCTGGGCCGCCTGCTCCTTGACGCGGCGGGCGGCTTTGGCGTAGGCGATCATCCGGTCGCGACGGCCAATCGCGAGGACGACGCTGGTCGCGGGGGCGCCGTCGCTGGGCTCGTTGCGGTAGACGAAGCGGTAGCGCGGCTTGCCGCGCCAACCGGATTCATCGAACCGGACCCTGCGGCAGCCCTTCAGCACGCGGGGAGGCTTGACCCCCATCAGCTCGCCGTGATGCGGGTTGCCGTGCAGGTCGACCACGATGCGCGCAACCTCGCGCTTCAAGGTCTCGTCAAGTTGGTTGGCATCGGCCGTGGCCTCCGTCAGGGCTTCGACCTTGTGCTCAGCCTCCGGGGAGCTGCCCAACGAACTCCCCCATCCCGATCTCCGTCAGAAAATCTCCGGCACTCAACCGCTCCCCATCGCTCTTCGCCAGGCGCTCCTGCAGGAACAGCGCCAAGCCGGCGTTTTCGAGCTCCTCTTCCAATTCCTCGATCCGATCCTTGGCGGCAACTAGGTCCACCGTTGGAACCAACGACGCCGATCCCTCCTGCCCCCGGGTCGCAATCCGAATCGCGTTGCTCTCAGGATCGGGTGAAGGCTTGCGCCGCGAGGACGCCTTCTTGACGAGCTGCGGCAAACTGCGCCGCGCCTCGCTCGTGCCTAGCGCTATGGGCTTCTTGTCTCGGGCAGCTGCCATGCGACAAGGGTACCACTAGTTGTACAAGTCGTAGTTGGGCTTACGCGCCAGCGGCCATCGCCGCAATGGGAAGGTGCTCCGCCTCGGCTGCGCGCAGCACCTTGCGGTCGAAGGACGCCACTGTCCCATTGCTGTGCCCCGCGGTAGCGAGGCAATAGGCGTCAGGAAGGCTGATCGGGTGGTGGCTACGTAGCCGCGCGGCGCGCACTCCAATCGCCTCTCCCGGTCGATGGACCTCGACGCCCAGCGCGGCGATTGCCTCGCGTGCCGCCCGCAGCCGCTCCGGGTCGGAACCGGGAGCGACCAATACCTCAGAGAGGTTGACGACGCTCATCAGTCGCGTCGCCTGCTGCTCCCGCCAGCTGGTGAAGAGCTCGCGTGCCTGGACATGATGCGAGTCCGAACCGTCGAGGGCGCCGATTAGCACGTCGGCGTCGAGAACGAGCTTCAACGGGCCTCATCCTCGGCGTCGAGTCGCTCGAGGTAGCCCGGTGGGTAGGAGCCCGTGAGCACACCGAAAGCGTTTTCGAAGGACACAGCGCCACGGCGGATTCGCACCTCACCCTCCCCAAGAGCCTCGATTACAACCTGATCTCCGGCATGCAACCCTGCCTCCTCCAGGGCGGCGACGGGAACGGTCACCTGATGCTTGGTGGAGATCTTCGGCATGGCCTTTACGGTAGCAGTAAAGGTCGTCTTTCGTCGCAATTCGCTGCCCCTCGCTCGACCTTGGCACGCCCGGGGACGAATCACGGCCGCTACAGCCTTACTCAGTGCGGCATGGCCTAGACGAGTGGAGACTTTGCGGGACGGCTGACAGCGAGAGCGGTGGTCGCTTTCGTTTTCGGAAAGAACCTCGCACGGCAGCAGCTGGTTGATGCGGTCAAGATCGGAGACGTTGTATACGCGGCTGTCAGATGCAAGGGCACACAGAGGGTTTGGGGCATCGTCTTCATCGTCAATCGCGAAGGGAAGCGCCTCCATGTCAAGCCAATCAGCGAGCACGTGGGGCCGTTCGACGACCGCTGTCCACCAAGGATCCTCGACCTGCTCAGCGACCCGCGCACCGAGGAGGCTCGCGACTGGCGCGCTCGCTGCCGAGCCCGGGGCCAGCGGGAGCGACGGGACTCGAACCCGCGACCTCCGGCGTGACAGGCCGGCGCTCTAACCAACTGAGCTACGCCCCCGAGGGATGGGCGGCTGGGCGCCCAGGGCAAGTATTTCAGGGTCGCTGGATTTGGAGGCGGAAGGGGCCTCCGTGGGGGCGGGTTGAGCGGATGACCAGGCGCAGGCGGTGCTCGCCGCAGACGGTGTAGTCGAGCTCGTGGCTGGGGGCGACGCCGTCGCGGGAGCTGCGGAGCAGCCTGCCGGCACGGCTACGAAGGGCCAGTTCGTAGCCGTGCCTGCGCAGGCGGCTTGGGCGCAGGCTGACCAACCCGTCGAGCGGCGTACGCAGGGACTCGACGGCTGCGCCCTCCCCCCTGGCCGGAACGCGCCCGGAGAGCGTGAAGCTCGTCCGCCCCCGCCAGGGCGAAAGGGTGTCCTGCCGGATCGCGGCGAAGGCGGCCGGGCCCGGCCTCAGCGACGACATGTAGCGCCACTGGATCGGCAGTTCGGGGAAGCGATAGTGGGCAAAGGCCTCGGCGAAGGCCTCGCCGGGATCCTCGAAGTAGTGCGTGCCCTCATCGCCCGGGTAGAGGCGGCCGTGGCGCTTCCCCTGGCAGACGCCCTCGAGGCTTGCCCAGCGCTCCGGCCCCCAGTCGATCGCGCTGCCGAAGGGCGCCGGCATCTCGCGATGCTGGGCGACGTGGTGCCCGTACTCGTGCGCAAGCACGAACTCGAAAGTCGCCCCGTCCCCGTCCTCTTCCCTGTAGCCGCCGATGACGATCTTGTTCTCGCCGCTGAAGTAGCAGGCCTCGGCGCCGAAGCCGCAGTCGAAGCCGAGCTCGAATTCGGTATCGAGCTGGACACTGAGCAGGTCGACCTCGTCGCCGTGGATAAGCGTGCCGATGAAGTCGGCGACCGCCTGCGGATCGGTCACATCGCAGTTTTGAGCGCAGGCTTCAGTGACGGCCACCCCGATCGTCGCCCCGCTGCCGTCGTTGATCGAGTAGCGCTGCGACGGCGCAGATGCCGATATCCGCGCCGTCGCGGCGCCAGGCTCGCCCAGCACGACGTCGCGCATCGGTACCGCGGGTTGCGGCACCTCGAGCGAGATCGCCCTACCGGGACGCTCGGCCGCGGCCCCTCCCGGAACCGCCAGGAGAAGCAAGATCATGGCTATGCCCGCAAGCGCCCCCGCCGGGCGCGGGCTCACGGAGCGGGGCCCGGCTCGATCGTTTCTGCGGCTTCACCAGGAAGCGCGCAGGCAGCGGCTGGCATGTACGCGAGGAACGCCATTGCGGGGGAAACGGTGATCGTGAAGAGTGTGGGCGGAACCCTGGCACCGCCGAAAATCTCGTCTTCACGTCGACTCGGAACACCGTAGCGAGCATCGGGCCGCGGGAAAAGAAACCGCCATACCATTTGCGTACCGAAACTGGGGCACAGCGCGGAGAGGCAGCGAGCGCCGCATCGGCGACTTCCCGCTCTTCGTCAAGCCGCGATACTTCTGCGCATGATCGTCGAGAGAACCGAGAACCCGCAGTGGCTGTCCAACGCCTACCTCGTCGCCGACGAAGCCGGCGGAACCGGCGTGCTGATCGACGGCAACGACGACCTCGGCCCGCTGCTCGAGCGGGCCGAGCGCGACGGCATCGAGATCACCCACATCCTCATCACCCACCCGCACCTCGACCACATCGCCGGCCTGGCGGCGGCACAGCAGCGGCTCGGCGGCGTGCCGATGGTGGCCCACGCCGAGGCCGCGGCTGAAATCGAGGAGGAGGTCGCGCAGGAGATCGGCGACGGTGAGACGTTCAGCGCCGGCGGTCTCGAGATCGAAGCGATCTCGACCCCCGGCCACGCGGCCGGCCACATCGCCTACCTCGTCAACGGCAGCGACGTCTTCACCGCCGACGTCCTCTTCAAGGGCACGGTCGGCGGCACGATGGCGCCCGGCGCGAGCGGCCTCGACGACCTGCGCGCCTCGGTGATGCGGCTACTCGAACTGCCGCCGGAGACCGTCGTCCACCCCGGCCACCGCGAGCCGACCACGATCGGCGAGGAGCGTGAGGGCAACCCCTTCGTGCGGATTTGGCGCGGCGAGGAGGAGACCGGTGCGGAGGACGTGACGGTCTGGGGACGCCCGGCGACGTTGAAGCTCTGGGCGCCCGACTACGACGGCGGCAACAAGGCCTGGATCGCCTTCGCCGACGACGGCACGGAGGCCATCGTCGGCGGATCGCAAGTCGAACGCGGCTGACGCATCCGACTTTGACCCCACTCCAGTGTGGTCAATGTCGGATGCGCGAGGAAAGCGGGTCTTAGGATCAGCCCGTGAGCGGTGAGCCACGACAGACGAGCGCCGCCGAGCTGAAGGCACAGATCGAGGCCGAACGCGCTGGCCGCCCCTTCCTCGTCCTCCGTGATAGCGCGGGGGAGCAGCGCATCGTCACGATCGAAGAGGGCACGAGCGAGCTCTGGGTCGGGCGGGGCGAGGCCGCCGGCCTGCGCATCGATTGGGACGAGGAGGTCTCGGCGCTGCACGCCCAGATCGAGGTCGTCGGCGGCGAGTGCACGCTGCTCGACGACGGCCTCTCCCGCAACGGCTCCTTCGTCGGCGCCGAGCGCGTCCACGGCCGCCGCCGCCTGCGCGACGGCGAGGTGCTGCGCTTCGGCCGCACCACCGTGCTCTTCCGCCGCCCCGGAGAGTCAGCGCCCGAAGCCACCGTGGCGGCGAGCGAGCTTCCCCCGGCGGCGGCGGTCTCCCCCGGCCAACGACGCGTCCTGCTCGCCCTCTGCCGACCCTTCAAAGACGGCTCGGCCTTCGCCACCCCGCCGACCAACCAGGCGATCGCCGAGGAGCTGCACCTCAGCGTCGACGCGGTGAAGACGCACATGCGCGCCCTCTTCGAGAAGCTCGAGCTCGAGGACCTGCCGCAAAACCGCAAGCGCGTGGCCCTGGTGGAGCGAGCCCTGCAGAGCGGGGTCGTCGCGCCCCGCGACCTTTAGCCCTTCAGGCGCAAGCTGGACACATATGCGATTGGAGTGCGTGCGCTTTGCGCCCACACTCCGTCGTTAGTTCTGAGGAAGTCCCAAAAACGGACGAGGGAGAATCTTGCACCTGCCCCAGGCGTTGACATCCAACGACATCCAGAGCTTTGCCTTCGACTGGTACCCCGTCTTCGGGGTCGTCTTCATGGCGGGCATCCTGCTCATCTTCCTCAAGCTGCTGCGCAGCACGATGGGCACGACCAAGCCGGAGACGGTGAAGGCGAGCAAGACGGCGCCGGTGCTCTGGGACGAGGTGCAGGGCGTCGACGCGGCCAAGGACGAGCTGATGGACGTCGCCGAATGGCTGCGCGACCCCAAGCGCTTCGCCGCCCTCGGCGCCAAGGCGCCGCGCGGGGTACTGCTCTTTGGTCCCCCTGGGACCGGCAAGACGATGCTGGCGCGGGCGGTTGCCGCCCAGGCCGGCGTCGACTTCTTCGCCGCCTCGGGCTCGAGCTTCGTTGAGATGTTCGTCGGGAGGGGTGCCGCCCGGATCAGGCGGCTGTTCAAAGAGGCGCGCAAGTCAGGGCGCGCCGTCATCTTCATCGACGAGCTAGATGCCGTCGGTGGAGCACGCAGTAGTGGAGGCGGCGATGGTGGCTCGAGTGAGCGCGAGCAGGCGCTCAATCAGCTGCTGGTCGAGCTCGACGGATTCGAGCGCGATCCCGGCACCGTGATCGTCATCGCCGCCTCCAACCACGTCGACAAGCTCGACAAAGCGCTGCTGCGTCCCGGCCGCTTCGACCGGCAGGTGCTCGTCTCGCCACCCAACCGCGACGGCCGCGAGGCGATCCTCCGCGCCCACGCCAAGGGCAAGCCGCTCGGCCCCGACCTCGACCTCACCGACGTCGCCCGCAAGACGACCGGGATGACCGGCGCTCAGCTCGCCAACGCGCTCAACGAGGCGGCGATCATCGCCGGCCGCGCCGGCCGCAAGGCGATGGCCCGCGAGGATCTCGACGAGGCGTTGCTGCGCCAATCGGTCGGCTCCGAACAGGCCCGGCGCCTCAATCCCAAGGAGCGTCGCATCGTCGCCTACCACGAGGCCGGCCACGCGCTCTGCCGCCGCCTGCTCGGCCTCGACCCACCGGAGATCCTCAGCATCGTGCCGCGCGGCCCGGCACTCGGCTTCGTCGGCCACTCACCGCAGGAAGACACCTACCTGAAGTCGCGTGACGAGCTGCTCGACGAGGTCGTCACCCTGCTCGGCGGGCGCGCCGCCGAGGAAGAGGTGCTGGGCTCCTCCTACTCGGGCGCGGTCGACGACCTTGCTCGCGTGCACATGGTCTGCAAGCAAATGGCCGCCGAGTTCGGCATGGGGGTCGCCTTCGACGCCGACGGGGCGCCGCCGATCGCGCTGCCGACCGGCGACTACGCCGTTTCCGAGGCGACCCGGCGCGACGTCGATCGGGCCGCGGTGACACTGGCGCGCGAAGCGCACCGTCGCGCCCGCTCACTGCTCGCCGCCAACCGCGAATGCCTCGACAACCTTGCCGCCAACGCGCTCGAGCGCGAGACGCTCACCCGTGAGGACCTCGATGAGATCTTCGCCGCCCACGAGCTGCAAGGCGTCCCGCGCTCGGGAATGCTGGAGCAGGCCGCGGCCGCGCTTGCACCGGAGGCCGCGAGGGCGAGGTAGCATCCTCGTACCGATGGCGTACCCAAAGGATCCGGATTCCCACTACTTCCCGCCGGGTCGCTCGGTGGCGCGGATGGTGCACGGCGAGCGCGCCGTCGGCCTCCTCTACGGCCAGCGGGCGCTGCTGATCGGCGCGCTCGAGCCGCTCACCTACACGGGCACGATGCTGAGCACCCGCTCAGCCGATCGGCCCTTCCAGCGGCTCGCCCGCACGGCCAAGATCCAGGAGACGATCCTGCTCGGCACGCGCGAGGAAGCCGACAAAGCCCTGGCCGTGGTCGAGCGGCTGCACGAGCGAGTGAAGGGGACGCTGCCCGAGGCCGCCGGCGTCCACGCCGCCGGCACGGCCTATTCGGCCTTCGACCCGAAGCTGATGCTCTGGACGCTGGCGGTGATCGCCGACTCGGGGCGAGCGATGTACGAGGCGATGGTGCGACCGCTGAGCGCCGAGGAGCGCGAGGACCTCTGGCGGGACTACGTGCGCTTCGGCGAGCTCTTCGGCCTGCCGCGCAGCGAGGTGCCGGCCAGCTACCGCGAGTTCAGCGCCTGGTGGGCGCAGCGACTCGCCTCACCCGATCTGCAGGCGACCGCGCACGGCCTCGAGATGGCGCCTTTGGTCGCCTTCAGGCAGCCCGTTCCGGCGACCGCGCGAGGCAACATCGTCGCCCAGAACCACATCATCAAGGGGACGCTGCCGCCGCGCGTGCGCGAGATCTTCGGCATCCGCTGGAGCGGCGCCCACGAGGCGAGCTTCCGCGCGATGACGGCCGCTCACCGCCGCGCCCGGCGCTTCTTCCCCTACCGCGTGCGGCGCGGCCGCAACGACGTCTTCTTCGACCTGGTCAGCAGGACCGAGCGCCAGCGCGGCGGCACGCGCACCCCGCAGCTGCACGGCAGCGCCTGAGGGTGGCCGGCAAGCCGGCCGATCGTGAGCCGGTCCGCTGGTGGTCGATGCGCCCCGCGCAGAACCGCAAGCCGACGACCTACCGCTGCCCTTTCTGCGACGAGTACCTGCCGGCGCTCAGCGAGCACGTGCTGATCGCGCCGGAAGGCAACAAGGAGCGACGTCGGCATGCGCACACCGAGTGCGTGATGGCCGCTCGCCGAGCGGGCGAGCTGCCAACCGAGGCGGAGTGGCGCCGCAGTCTGCCGCGCCCACCGTCGCTTTGGCGACGCCTGCGGGCGAAGCTTCGCTAGCCGCTGCCCGGCAGGACTTTGCAGGGCCGGAAGAAGGTGCCGGTGAGGAAGGTGCCGTCGTTGAAGGTGAATTCGCCTTTGGCCTGGAGTCGGCCCGTTTCGCAGCGGGCGTTGACGTAGCTGTGGAGCTTGCCCTTGTAGCGCCATTTGCGATCGAAGGTGAGGTGGCCGGAGATCGGGTGGCCGTAGCCGCCGGCGATCTTCGGGATTTTCGCTTCGACCCGGTAGCCGTAGACGCCCCTGTGGATCTTTTCGATCACGACCGGGACGATGAAGGTGGTCGCGACCGGGACCGTCGTGTAGAAGTGGCCGAGGACGCTGTCGTCGCCGCGCACCTTGGGACCGTTGAAGACGGTCAGCGGTGAGGAGACCGGGATCGGCCGCTGTTCGGGGAAGGTGACGACGCCGGTGCCGAAGCCCTTGCCGACGATCGCGTTGGGGCACGCCTTCCGCGCCGCCGGCACGTCGGTCGCCTGGAGTTTCCCGGCGGTGCAGACTTCCAGGCCGGTCGTGTCCGGATGGCCGTGCTTGTCCAGTTCGAAGGCGAACTTTTCGAGGATCGGCGGCACGACGCCGCTCACCGTCGAGAGCTTGCCGCCACCGTAGAGGACGATCGGCGCGTCGTGGTACTTGGGCAGCGTTTCGGGCCGGAAGCCACCGTGGCCGACGATCACCAGATCGCCGGCCCGCAGTTCGACTTTGTCGACCGTTTTACGGGCTGCGCCAGCGACCGCGACGATCGCCAGAACAAAGACGGCCAAGGCCCCGATCACGAGGATCCTCCCGGGCCGACCGCCTCTGCTCACAAACTCTCAGCTCCTCAGCTGCGCACCTTGCAGGGCAGGATGAAGTTGGCGCTGAACACGCTGTTCTTCGCTTCGGCCTGGCCCGGGGTTTCTTCGGGGCCGCCTTTGAAGGTGAATTCGCCGTGGACGAGGAAGTGGCCGGTTTCACAGCGCGCGTTGATGTAGCTGTGTTTCTTGCCCTTGTAGGTCCATTTGCGGCCGACTTTCGCCGAGCCGGAGATCGGATGGCCGTAGCCATTCACGATCTTGGGGATTTTCACGTTGACGCGGTAGCCGAGCACGCCTTTGTGGATTTTTTCGATCACGATCGGGACGATGAAGGTCGTCGGCCCGGGATAGTCGATGTGGGCGTGGGCGATGATCGTGTCATCGGGGCCCTTCTTCGGCCCGTTGAAGAGCGTGATCGGCGAGCCGACCTTGATCGGCGCCTGTTCGGGGAGCTTGACGACGGCGCTGCCAAAGCCCTGGCCGACGATCGCCGCGCCGCAGGCTTTGCGCGCAGCTGCCACGTCGGTGGCCACCAGTTTGCCTTTCGTGCAGACCGCCAGGCCCGTGGTGTCGAGGGCGCCGTGCTTGTCGAATTCGAGGACGAATTTGTCGAGGATCGGGGGCAGTTCGCCGGTCTTGGTCGAGAGCGTCCCGCCCCCGTGCGTAACGATCGGCGCGTTTTTGTACTTGGGCAGCGCCTTCGGGGCGAAATCGCCTTCCGCGTCGAGCACGAGGTTGCCGATCACCAGGTGCACTTTGAACGCGTTCGCTGTCGCCGCTGCGATCAACAGCGCGAGCACGGCAATGAACGCGGCCTTCTTCTTCATTGAGCTACTCCCCTCCCTTTCGTCCCGCAAGCCAAGATAGCGAACGCATCATGAATCCATGTTAAGGACCAGCGCGCTGCACACCCTACCCCGGGGTCTCCTCAGCGGTGGCGGCGATGCCGCTTCTTCTTCGTGACCTTCCATTTGAAGGTCGCCGGCGAGGCATCGGTCAAACCTTTGATCGTGGCGCGAACTGCAAAGCTGTGCTTGCCCTTGTCGACTTTGGCCTGGTACGGCGAGGTGCAGGGCAGGATGGGGCCGTTGTCGAGCTGACACTCGAAGCTCGCGCCGGGGACGGTCGAGCTGAACTGGAAAGTCGCCTTCCTGTTCCTGGTTTTGGCTTTGGGGTGTTTGGTGATCAACGTGTCGGGCCTGGGGCACGGGCCCTGAGTCGTCGCGTCGGTCGGGCACAGATCCTGGCTCTCGTCGCCGAAGTTGTCGTGGTCGGCGTCGGGCTCGAGCTTGGCTTCGACGGGGATCCGCTCTCTCACCACTTCGCCGTAGCCGGCAAGGACGGGCGGAGCCCCTATCGTCGGCTGAGCGCTTTTCCCCCAGATGATTCGATCGGCTTTCCCCGTGCTGTTGAGGTAGACGCAGGTGTAGGTGCCGGAACCAGCCTGCGAGTACAGCCCGAGTCGCTCACCGCCGGAGGCGGGAACCCGCGCTTTGAACGAATGAGCCTCGAATCCTTCGACCGAAGCCACGTGCTCGAACCCGGTGAACCCGGCGAAGGTGACGTTGTCGCCACTCACGTCGCTGCCGAAGAGGACGAGCTGCAGGATCTGGTCCGGGCTCCCTTTCACCCAGGATCTGGTGCTCCATTCGGTGATCACGCCGCCGCCCGGAGGCACGCGGTAATCGCTACCGGCCGCCGTCCCCGTCTGGACGATGAAGGTGCTGTCTTCGCAACCCAGCGGACTGCCGGGGGGCGAGGACTGGCCGAGCGTCACCGCGCCCTGCGAGGGGCTGGCAGCCAGAAGCGCTAGGCCCAACGTCGCTGCAACCGCTGCAAACCTAAGTCGAGTCACGCAATCTCGACCATCCCACTATCGAAAGGTGCGCCGAAGAGACTAAGACGCTTGGCCTAGCCAAAAAACATGACCCGGCGCTGTGATGGGCGGTACTGGGCTCGAACCAGTGACCCCCTGCTTGTAAGGCAGGTGCTCTCCCAACTGAGCTAACCGCCCAGGCCGTCTGGTGATTATGGAACACGCGTGCCTCGGCGGTGGCGCGGTGCGATCGGTGGGAAGATGCCGCCGTGAGATTCGAGGTCTTCTGGCGGGTGGCGGTGGTGCAGCTGGTGGCAGTGGCGGTGCTCTCGCTGCTGCTGGCGCTGATCTTCTCGCACGGGTTCTTCGCGAACTGGGGGTGGCTGACGGGACCGCTCGCCTGGCTCGCCTGCGCCTGGGTCACCGCTCGCGTGGTCGGGCTGGAACCGCCGCCGACCCTGGTGCGGGCGGTGGCGGCGGGGCTGATCAGCGCGGTCTTCGTCCTGATCGGGCTGCACTGGTTCGGGGCCCTGGTCGCGGTCGGGCTCTTCGCCTACCTCTGCGCAATCGACCGCGCTGCGGGTAGCCTGCGGCCACGATGACCGCCGACTCGAGTTGGGGAACGCAATGAGCTGGGGCCTCGCGGACATCCCGGACCTGAGCGGCCGGACCGCCGTCGTGACCGGCGCCAACGGGGGACTCGGCTTGGAGACGGCGAGAGGGCTGGTGGGGGCGGGAGCCACGGTGGTGATGGCCGCGCGTAATCAGGAACGGGCGGCCGAGGCGCTGGAGCAAATCCGCGCTACCGCTCCAGACGTCAAGCTGACGATCGTCGAGCTCGACCTGGGTTCGCTCACCTCGGTGCAAAGCGCCGCCGAGGAGATCCTCGCCGGCCACGAGACGATCGACCTGCTCGTCAACAACGCGGGCGTGATGGGCATCCCCGAGCGTCGCACCGCCGATGGCTTCGAGATGCAGTTCGGCGTCGATCATCTCGGCCACTTCGCGCTCACCGCACGGCTGCTGCCAGCGCTGCTCAACGCCCCGGCCGCCCGCGTCGTCACCGTGACCAGCACAGCCCACCTGCTGGGGAAAGCAGTCGATCCCGCCAATCCCAATCTCGATGGCAAGTACGGGCCGTGGCGCGCCTACAACCAAGCCAAGCTCGCCAACTTCCACTTCGGCATCGGCCTGCACCGGCAGCTCGCGGCGGCGGGCGCACCGGCGGCCAGCCTGATCGCCCACCCCGGCCTCTCCAACACCGAGCTGCAGGCCGTCAGCGTCAAGGAGACCGGCGGCGGCCTTTCCCAGCGCTTCTTCCTGACGCTCGCCCGCAACGTCGGCATGTCACCGGCCGAGGGCGCACTCTCGCAGCTGCGCGCGGCGACCGACCCGGGCGCCAAGAGCGGCGAGTTCTACGGGCCGCTTTTCGTCGGCAGTGGCCCGCCGACGCGCAGGCCGGTGCTGCGCCCCGGCATGAGCCGGGCGATCTCCCGCTTGTGGGAGGTCTCCGAGCGGGAAACCGGCCTGAAACTGGCCCTGTGAATCTCGGCCTGGAGAATCGCGTCGCGCTGGTGATGGGCGCCAGCCGCGGCATCGGCAGGGCGATCGCGGCGGCGCTGGCGGACGAGGGCGCGCGGGTGGCGATCGCCAGCCGGTCGGAGGAGAAACTCGCCGGGGCGGCGGCCGAGATCGGCGGGGCGGCGACGCCGTTCGCCGCCGATGCCGCCGACCTCGATCGCCTGGCCGAGCTGCCCGGCGAGGTCGAGGCGCAGCTGGGCGCGATCGAGATCCTCGTCCTCAACACGGGCGGCCCGCCCTTCGGCGGCGCACTCGACCACGAGCTCTCCGACTGGGAGAGCGCCTATCGCTCGCTCGTCCTCGCCCCACGTGTCCTAGCCGGCGCCGTCGTGCCGGGCATGCGCGAGCGCGGCTGGGGGAGGATCGTCAACGTCGGCTCCAGCTCCACCCGCGAGCCGATCCCCGGCCTCAACCTCTCCAACGCCCACCGCATGGCCGCCGTCGGCTTCCTCGAAACGCTCTCGCGCGAGGTGGCCGCCGACGGGATCACCGTCAACACCGTCGCCACCGGCCGCTTCGCGACCGAGCGACTCGCCGACGCCGCCGGCTCGCTCGACGCCGCCGAACAAGCCGCGACGCAGGAAGTCCCGGCCGGCCGCCTCGGCAAGCCCGAGGAGTACGGCGACCTGGTGGCCTTCCTCTGCTCCGACCGCGCCGCCTACATAACCGGCGCCGTCATCCCCATCGACGGCGGCCTCCTCCGCTCGGCGTTCTAAGCCTGGCGCATCGAGGGGAAGATGATCACGTCGCGCAGGGTGTCGACGCCGGCGAGGATCATGGCCAGCCGGTCTATGCCGATGCCCGAGCCGCCCGCGGGCAACGAGCCGTATTCGAGCGCCCGCACGAACTCGTCGTCGCTTGGATAGGGCGCCTCCTCACTCTCGGGGTGCTGGCGCTGGCGCTGGCGCACGAAGTTCTCGCGCTGCATGTCCGCGTCGTTGGTGTCGGTGCCGCCGCCAATGATCTCCAGGCCGTCGACGACCCCGTCGAACGCCTCGCCCAACAGGTCGGGATGCTCGGGCACCGGCTTCACGGTCGGCCAGAGTTCACGCGGCAGGTCGACGAGGAAGGTGGGCTGAACCAGCTTCGGTTCGATCAGCTTGGCCTGGATCTCGTCGACGATCCAGGCCCAGTCCGCCCCCGGCTCGACGTCCTCGTCGAGAAGGTCGACCAGCTCCTCGCGGCTCGCGGTAAGGATGTCGACGCCGGTCTCCTCGTGGATCGCGTCACGCAGGGTGATCCGCTTCCACGGAGCCTTGAAGTCGATCTTGTGGTCACCGCGCTCGACGACCGTCGTCCCCAGCACCTGCTCGACCACGGTCGAGATCATCTGCTCGGCGAATGTCATCACGCCCTCATAGCCGGCGCAGCCGAGGAACCACTCGAGCATCGTGAACTCGGGGTTGTGTTTGGGGGAGAGTCCCTCGTTGCGGAAGAACCTGCTCAACTCGTAGACGTTCTCGAAGCCGCCGACGATCGCCCGCTTCAGGTAGAGCTCGGTCGCGGTGCGCAGGAACAGCTCGCGGTTGAGCGCATGGTGGTGGGTGGTGAACGGGCGGGCCGCCGCGCCGCCAGCGAGGGTCTGCAGGATCGGCGTTTCGATCTCGACGAAGTCGCGCTCGTTCAGGTAATTGCGGATCGCCGCGACCAGCTTCGCCCGCAACAGGAAGATCTCGCGCGAGCGCTCGTTAGCCATCAGGTCGAGCTCGCGCCGGCGGTAGCGGACCTCTGGGTCGGCGATGCCGTGGAAGAGGTCGGGCGGATCCCGCAACGCCTTACCCAGCATCGTGCACTCGCGCACCGCGAGCGCGAGTTGACCGCGCTTGGTCACGTAGAGGTCTCCCTCGATCCCGACCGCATCGCCGATGTCGAGGGCGTCGATGCGGCCGAACGCCTCCTCGCCGATGGCGTCGACCCGAGCGTAGGCCTGGATCGAGCCGCTCAGGTCGCGGACGTCGAGGAAGATCGTCTTGCCGTGACCCCGGCGCCCGACCACCCGCCCGGCGATCCGGTAGCTGAACTCGGCGTGCTCGCCCTCGCCGAGCGCCTCGGGGTCATGGGCAGCGAGGATCGCCGAGATCTTGTCGCGGTTGGGGAAACCGGCCCTGGGGTAGGGCTCGATGCCTTCGGCGCGCAGCCGCTCGAGCTTTTCGCGGCGGACGCTCTCTGGGGAGCCCTCCGAAGGCTCGGCCTTCGCGGGCGCCCCCCTGCTCATGGCGCCAGGCCGACCGTGACCCGCTCGTCGCCGCGGTAGTCGATCCGCGTCTCCGCCTCGCCCAGCAGCTCGCGCATAGCCGGGCCGTGATGGGTGTCGTGCTCGAGCGCCATGCGCCAGCCGCTCGGCGTTTCCTCGATCAGGGCGCGGATGATGTCGAGGCCGTCCTCGCCGCTGTCGCCCTCGCCGCTGTCGCCCTGGACGGCGATCTTCGGCTCGCGGCGGATCTCCGGCGAGCGCTCGTCGATCGAGGTCGCGGTGACGTAGGGAAGGTTGGCGATCAGCAGGTCGACCTCCTCGACGTGGTCGGGGATGCCCTTGGCCAACGTCACCTCCAGCGCGATGCCGAGGCGCTCGGAGTTCTCGCGGGCTTTCTCGGCCGCTTCAGGAGAGAGATCGGAGGCGGTGACCCGCAGGTCGGGCCGCTCGCTGAGCAGGGCCAGCGCAATCGCGCCGGAGCCGGTGCCGACCTCGTGCACGCGCGCGCCCTCGGGCAGCTCGACGCCGACGGCGACCAGCAGCTCGGTCTCGCGGCGCGGGATCAGCACCCGCTCGTCGACGGCGATCTCGATCTCGCGAAAACGCGCCCTGCCGAGGATGTACTCGAGCGGCTCGCGCTCCCTGCGCCGCTCGACGAGTCGTTCCAGTTCCTGTAAAGACTCGGCGGTTACTTCGGTCGATCCGTCGAGCTCGAGGTCGTCGACGGGCATCGAGAGCACTTTTGCCACCAGCGCTTTGGCGTCATCCTCGGGCGCGTCGCAGCCCGCGGCGGCGATCGACTCCGTGGCCCGCTTGATGATCTCGGCGGCGCTCGCCGGCGGCGGCGCGCCTTCCCTCTGGGCTGCCACCGCTACGAGCCCGCGACGGGCTGGATCGTTTTGGCGGGAGCCATCACCGAAAGCGTACCGTGTCGCCAGCGAACGACACCGATCCAAACGGCTCCGATCGCGATCATCCCCAGGCTCTCCAGCTGGGCGGTGGTGAGGCCAAGTGCCGCCTCGCTGTTGCGGCGCAGGAACTCGATCAGAAAGCGCTCCGCCCCCGCGTAGAGCAGGTAGGCCGCGAAGAGCACCCCGGCGCGGAAGCGGTCGCGCAGCTGCCAGAGGATCCAAGCGCCCAGTCCCATCGCCAGCGTCTCGTAGATGGGCGTCGGGTGGACGGTGCGGTCGGTGGGCACGGTCCCGTCGGGGTAGGACATCGCCCAGGGGCCGTCCCAGGGCTTGCCGTAGTCGCCATCGCCGGAGAGCTGACAGCCGCAGCGGCCGATCGCGTAGCCGAGCGCCAGCGCCGGGGCGGCGAGGTCGAGCAGGGTGAAGCCGAGGAAGTCGCGGTACCAGGCCCAAGCCAACACCGCGAGCGCGCCGCCGATCGCGCCGCCGTACCAGACCAGGCCTGAGCCGGAGAAGAGGTTGCCGAGCAGATCGTCCTTGACGCTGTCGTAGTTCTGCACGACGAAGTAGACCCGCGAGCCGACGATGCCGCCGATCAGCGCCGCGAAGCCGATCTCATACGCCCAGTCGACCGGCTTGCCGAGCTCCTTCAGCCGCCTCGCCACGAGGGCGCCGGCGGCGAGAAAAGCGAGTGCGAACATCAGCCCGAAGGTCTGCAGGGTGAGCGGCCCTATGTGCAGCTCCGGGTACATGAGTTCAGCCGGCGAGCAGCATCTCCAGCAGCGCCTTCTGGGTGTGCAGGCGGTTCTCGGCCTGGTCCCAGACCGCCGAGCGATCGCCGTAGAGCACATCGGCGGCGATCTCCTCGCCCGGGTGCGCGGGCAGGCAGTGAAGGACGATCGCGTCGTCCTTGGCGGCGGCGAGCAGGTCGGCGTCGACCCGGAAGGGCGCCAGGTCGGCGCGGCGGCGGGCCGCCTCGGCCTCGTCTCCCATGCTGACCCAGACGTCGGTGTAGAGGGCGTCGGCGCCGGCGGCCGCGTCGCGCGGATCGGCGGTCAGTTTCACCTCGTGGCCAGGCTCGAGCTGGTAGCCCTCCGGCGCCGCGACCACCACTTCGACACCGGCGAGCTCACCGGCGATCGCCAGCGAGCGGGCGACGTTGTTGCCGTCGCCGACGTAGGCGAGGCGCTGCCCGTTGAGGTCGCCGCGGCGCTCGCGCAGCGTCAGCAGGTCGGCGAGAGCCTGGCAGGGATGGTGGAGCGGCGTCAGCGCGTTGACCACCGGGACCTCGGCCGCGGCGCCGAGCTCGGCGACCGCCTCGTGCGAGCCGGAGCGGATCACGATCGCGTCGACGTAGCGCGAGAGCACGCGGGCGGTATCGCCGATCGACTCGCCGCGCGAGAGCTGCATTTCGTCGCCGCGCAGCACGACCGGCGTGGCGCCGAGCTCGGCGACCCCGACCTCGAAGGAGATGCGGGTGCGAGTCGATGGCTTCTCGAAGACGAGTGCGATGCTGCGCCCGGCGAGGCTCTCGGCCCCCAGCCGCTCCCGCCGCCCCGCTTTCAGCGCCGCGGCGCGGTCGAGCAGCTTGCCGAGCTCGAAGGCGCCGAGCTCTTCGCCGGTGAGGAAATCTCGCTTCAAGCCGCGGATACTACGGGCGTGGAATTCAAGGCCGTCAGCTGGAACATCTTCCACGGTCGCGACTTTCCCCCCGACCCCGGCCTCTTCACTTGGCGTTCGCGCCTGCTCGCGACCAAGGAGCGCAACGAGACGCACGTCCAGGTGAACCGCGAAGCGATCGACAAGTTCGCAGAGATGCTGGCCGGGGCGGAGTGGGACGTGGCTCTGCTGCAGGAGTGCCCACCCCGTTTTGCCACGCCCCTGGCCGAAGCCTGCGACGCCGAGGCGCACCGCGTGCTCACCTCCCGCAACTCCTTCGGCGCCTTGCGAGCCTTCGTCGCTCGCCGCAACCCCGACCTGATCGCCTCCGGCGAGGGCGGCTCGAACTTGACCCTGGTGAGAAGGAACGGTGCGATCGGGCAGATCGTCGAGCGACGCGAGCTCGCAATCCACCAGGCCCGGCCCGAGCGGCGGGCGATGGCGTTCACCCGCATTGCGCTCGGTGTGGACGCTCACCTCTGTATCGCCAACCTGCACGCGACCAATGACCGACCCGACCTTGCGACGGCCGACGTCCTGAAGGCAGCCGAAGCAGCGACGGAGTGGGCGGGAGATTCGCCGCTGCTCTTCGGCGGCGACCTCAATCTGCGGCCCGCCGAGGACCCCGCGCCCTTTGAGGAACTGCGCGAGCGCTTCGGACTCGACGGCCCAACCCATCCCCACGCAATCGATCACGTGCTCACCAGGTACCTCGAGGCAGCCGAGCCGGTCGTCGCCTGGCCGCCCGAGCGGCGTGAGCTCCCCTGCGACGGCCTGCGGCTGCGCCTCTCCGATCACGCCCCGGTCGAGGGAACGTTCAAAACGGGTAGTCGGTAGCCGCTCCCCGGCAGGAATGAGATAGTCAGGCGGGAAGACCCGCCCTAACGATCAGGAGGCGACACGGAAATGGCCGCGAAAAAACAGTCCACCGGCAAAGCGACGAAAAAAGCCAAAGCCGGCACGCGTGCCAAACCCGCATCAAAAAAAGCAAAAACAAAAGGGGCTAAAGCAGCAAAAAAACCGGCGAGCAAGGGTGCGACGGCCGGCCTCGACAAGAGCGTCGAGCAGTTCCGCGAGAGCCTCGAGCGCAGCGTCACGCTGAGCCGCGAGCGGCTGCACGAGGTCGTCGACGACGCGGTCAAACGCGGCCGCATGACCCGTGGCGACGCCGAGAAAATGCTCTCCGAGCTGGTCAAAAAGGGGCGCCGCCAGACCGACTCGCTGCTGAAGGAACTGGAACGGCTGGTCCAACAGGCGCGGCGCGAGGTCGGCGGCCGAGCCGAACCGGTGCGCAAACAGGCAACCCAGGCCGCCCGCCGGGCGCGCAAGAAACTGCGTTAGATGGAGGGGGTCACCGGTGAGGTACCGGCGGCCCGTCGTCACCGGGGTGAGCAGCTGGAGGTCGAGATCGACTCGCTCGCCCAGGGCGGGCGCGGGGTCGCACGGGCGGAGGGGCTGGTCGTCTTCGTCGCTGGCGCTTTGCCGGGCGACCGCGTCCGGGCCGAGATCACCAAGGCGAAGCGGCGCTTCGCCGAGGCGCGCACCGTCGAGCTGCTGCGGCCGGGCGCCGACCGCATCCCCGACCGCTGCGCCCACGGCGGCGAGCCCTGCCCCGGGGCGCCCTGGCAGGGGCTGCCCTACGAGCGCCAGCTGGCCGAGAAGAGCGCCCAGGTGGACGAGGCACTGCGGCGGATCGGTGGTCTCGACGGCTTCGTGCTGGAGGAGATCGAGCCGGCGCTGGAGCAGTGGCGCTACCGCAACAAGCTCGAGTATTCCTTCGGCGAGCGAGACGGCGAGCCGATCCTCGGCTTCCACGCGCGCGGTCGCTGGGACCTGATCGTCGACGTCGATGATTGCCAGCTCGCGTCCGAGCGCGGCAACGCGGCCCGCAACGCCGTCCGCGACTGGGCGCGACTCGAATCGGTTCCGGCCTACGACGCCCGCGAGCGCACCGGGGTGCTTCGCAACCTGATCGTCCGCGAGGGCTGGCGCACCGGCCAGATCCAGACCCGACTGGTCACCGCGGCGGCGCGCTTCCCCAAACCGCCCGTCGACCTGCACACGGTGATCGAGGGCGACTCGGGCGGCACCGACGGGCCCACCGGCGCACTCGGCGAGGAGCGCCTGCATGAGGAGCTCTTCAACCTGAAGCTGGAGATGTCGCACGGCGCCTTCTTCCAGACCAACACCGAGATGGCCGAGCGGCTCTACTCGGTCGCGGCGGAGTACGCCGGACTGAGCGGCGAGGAGCGCGTCTTCGACCTCTATTGCGGCATCGGCACGATCGGTCTGACGATGGCCGCGAAGGCAGGTGAGGTCTGGGGGCTGGAGATCGTCCCCGAGGCGATCGCCGACGCCGAGCGCAATGCCGAGCGCAACAGGATCGAGAACGCCCATTTCATGGCCGGCAGCGCGCGCACCGGCGTCCGCCCGCTGATCGAGAAGGCGGGCAAGCCCGACGTGGTCGTCGTCGATCCCCCCCGCGCCGGCCTCTCGCAGAAGATCGTCCGCCGCCTGCTCGAGTGCGAGGCAAAGCGGATCGTCTACGTCTCCTGCAACCCGACCACGCTGGCCCCCAACGCCGCCCAGATGGTCGAGGCCGGCTACACCCTGCGCCGCGTCAAGCCGGTCGACATGTTCCCCCAGACCCCGCACATCGAGTGCGTGGCACTGCTGGAGAAGTGACTCGGCTACAGCTGGGTCGCGATAAGCCCACCCAGCACCGCGAAGCCAGCGAGGATTCCGCCAGTCATCGCGATGAAGCCGTGAACCATCGTGCGCTGCATACCACCCAGCTCCAGCCGCAGGGCGCGAAGCTCGACGTCGACCCGCTCGAAGCCCTTGTCGACCTTGGAGTTGAGGTCATCGAGCCGCCCGTCTGTCCACTCCGAGGATCTCACTTCCACGATGATGGCAGCTTAGAAGGAAGCGTGTTGTCTGAGGTGCGCACTGTGTAACGGAAGCGCAAAGCCTCTCGCGCGGCAGACCAAGCAATAGGCTCCTAAGCGTGAGCGGTACGCAGAGCAGGGGCTTTGGAGTCGCGGCCGGGCTCGACCCAGAGGTGGCGCGGCCGTTGGCCGAGCGCTGCGCCGAGCTGGGATACGGCTCGATGTGGTCCAACGACCATCCCGGCGCCAAAGGGCTGGAGACCCTGGCCGAGTTCGGCGCGGCTGCACCCGGCCTCGAGCTCGGCGTCGCCGTGATCGCGCTCGACCGCACCCCGCCCGAGACGATCGCCGCCGACGTCGAGCGGCTCGAACTCGAGCCCTCCCGCCTCTGGCTCGGCGTCGGCGCCGGCTTCTCGGAGAAGCCGCTGACCCGCATGCGCGAGTCGCTGCCCGAGCTGCGCGAGAAGCTGCCCGAAGTCCGCCTCGTCCTCGCCGCGATGGGTCCGAAGATGTGCGCCCTCGCCGGCGCCGAGTTCGACGGCACCTTCTTCAACTGGATGACCCCCGACTTCGCCGCCGGTGCCCGCGAAAAGGTCGAAACCGGCGCCCAAGAAGCAGGCCGCGAGACCCCCCCGATCTTTGGCTACGTCCGCACCGCCGTCGGCCCCGACGCCGCCGAGCGCCTGGCCAAGGAGGAGTCCTTCTACCGCGACCTCCACGACGGCTACCGCAACCACTTCACCCGCCTAGAAGAGCCCGAGGGCACCGTCGGCGTCGCCGCCGCCGACCCCAAGGACGCCCAAAAGCAACTCGCCGCCTACGCCGCCCTCGACACGATCGTCGTTCGCGGCCTCGCCAGCGCCAAGGCCGAAGCGATGACCGCCGTCGCCGAAGCCGTCGCCCCCTGAGCACCACGCTTCTAAGATTCGCCCCACCAGGGTGTGGTCAATCTCGGATACAGCTCGGCGTCGACTGCCTAACGATAGGTTGGTTGGGACGAGGGACCCTACCCTGAGTTGATCAAGCCTAGGATCGACGAGAGCGACAATCTTCCGGGAGTTCTGCAAAAAGTCGAAGCTGCAATCGCAGAGCTACGCCGTCTCCAACTCAATTTGCCGGACTGAGCCGGTCGCCGCAAGCAGAGGTGCTCGCGGGGACGTGACTGGGCAAGCAGTGCGACGGACGCCGACGAGCGAATAGCAGAGCTATTCGGGAGGAGGCGGGTGGCGCAATGCGCAGGCCAGGCGCGTCATCCGCAAGTGCATCTGCGCAGAGGCGCCCGGATCAGTACGGCGGCAGGTCCTCGTACCACTGCCCCAGCATCCGGAACGATCGCCAAAAGCGCGCCTTGGCGTCTTCTTCATCCAACGAATCGTCGATGTCCGGCGTGTAGAGCGCATCGACGGTCGGCGTGAAGGCCTGCACCTCGCCCTCGCGCGGCTCGATCGGGCGCGAGAGCGGAACCTGGAGCTTGTTAAGGACGCGCAGGGCGGGTTCGCCCATGACGACGACGATCTTCGGCTGCACGATCGCCATCTCCTCGATCACCCGGCGCATGCACTCCTCGGCGGCGAGGTCGGGCTCTGCGATCGGGCACTTGACGCAGAGCGTGCCGTAGACGACCAGTGGGTCGATGCCGAGCCGCTTGAAGCTCTTCATCAGGGCGTTGCCGGCACGACCGTAGAAGGCGACGCCCTCTTCGATCTCCGCCGCCGCCGGGGCGTGCTTGAGCATGAAGACGTCGGCCTGCGGGTGGCCCGAACCGAGCACCGGCATCAGCTTTCCGCGCGGGCAGTGCTGGCAAGCCTGCAGGTCGTGGCTCATCTGGTTGAGCTCGCGGATCGCGCGCTCGAGGTACTTCTCCTTGATCTCGTCGTCGGTGGCGGGCATGGGGCTGGGCGCTCTCTTTGACGAGCCCGCCTCGGCTCCTCTCGCCTGCCCCGCCTGCATCAGCTCTTGCTCGCCGGCCGCCGTTTGCGCGGGCGCCCGCCGCGCGCCGGTTTGGCGTCTGGAACGCTGCGTTTGGCCGCCTTCGGACGCCCCGTCGTCTGCAACAGCTTCAGCGCCTGCACGTAGACGAGGTTCTTGTGCTTGCGGGTGATGTCGGCGTCGCGCATCGCCTCGAGGAACTCCTCGGGTCCATTGAAGTCGTGGATCCGCACCCGCACGCTGCCGAGGCCCTGGGCGACGTGGCTGTCTGAACCCGCCCCCGGCACGATCCGGTACTTGCGGGCGAAGCGTTCGGCCTCCTCGTTGAAGGCGGTCAGCGCGACGCGCGGATTGAAGACCTCGAGCACGTCGATCTCCTCGACGATGTCGAGCAGGTGCTCGTAGTCGGGCACCGAGTGGAAGCGATCGAAGGGATGCGGGACGTAGACGAGTCCCCCCTGCTCGCGGATCGCGGCGATCGTCGCCGCCATCGTCATCCCGCGCGGGATCTTCTCCTCGAGGAAGAGGCCGATCACCTCGCCCTGCTCGGCCGTCTTCACCTCCTCGGCGACGATCACCTTGATGTCTCCCATCTGCTCGGCGATCCGCCGCGCCTCCAGCGCACCCGAGACCTCGTTGTGGTCGGTGATCGCGATCGCGCCGAGACCCCGATCGCGCGCCGTCTCCAGCAGCACCTCGACCGGTGTCGCGCAGTCGGGCGAGTGGTCGGTGTGCATGTGCAGGTCGACCTCGATCAGCGGCCGCCCGGCAATCCGCCGTTGCACCTCCTCATTGCCGACCGGGTCGTGGCGGCGCGCGGCCAGTCCCAGGTAGAGCGCCTCCAGGTCGGCCGCGACCGCGGACCACTCGCGCCCTGCGCCGCCCGGCTCGAGCAGCTCGTAGGAGGCGGGGAAGTAGCGCTCCAGCAGCTCGCACGTTTTCGCCGAGGTGACGGTGCGGGCGTCGAGGCGGCCGAAGAAGATCTCGACCAGCGGCCGTGCCACCTGCGTCGAGAGCACCCGCTCCTGTGGCGCGTGGAAGGTGGCGACGTTGAGGGAGAAGGAGTGGCGCAGGGCCGCCGAAGCGATGCTCGGCGCGAAGGGCTCATGGACGTGGACGATGTCGGGCTGCTCCGCGCGCAGCGCTTTCTTCACCTGGCGTGCCGGGTCGCCGGCGGCGAAGCTGAGCACCCGGTGGCCGCGCGCCTCCAGTTCGGCGGAGACCCGCTCGACGAATTCGGTTACCGGGTTCTCGACTCCGCGCCGGAAGGGCGAGACCTGGGCGATCGAGAGCTGCGCGGCGGGCACGTGCCCGAGCTTAAGCGGAAACCTTCGCTCCGCCCGGGACCTTCGCCTTGCCGCGCGCGTTGGCGGCGATGAACTCCTCGGTCTGCTCGCGCGCCTCGTCGTCGGGCCGCTGGGAGTGCGGCGACTTCATCAGGTAGCTCGAGGGCCCGTCGAGCTGGCCGGCGATGCCGTTGTTGAGCGCCAGCTTGATCAGCCGCACCGCGTCGATCACGACGCCGGCCGAGTTGGGCGAGTCCCAGACCTCGAGCTTGAGCTCGACGTTGAGCGGCACGTCGCCGAAGGCTTTGCCCTCGAGGCGGATGTGCGCCCACTTGCGGTCGGTCAGCCAGGCGACGTAGTCGGAGGGACCGACGTGGACGTCCTCGGCGGGCAGCTCGTGGCCCATGATCGAGGTGACGGCGTTGGTCTTGGAGATCTTCTTCGAGTCGAGCCGCTCGCGCTCGAGCATGTTGTAGAAGTCCATGTTGCCGCCGACGTTGAGCTGCGAGGTGCGCTCGACTCGCACCCCGCGGTCGTGGAAGAGGCGGGCGAGCTGGCGGTGGACGATCGTCGCCCCGACCTGGGACTTGATGTCGTCGCCGATGATCGGCAGGCCAGCCTCCCTGAAGCGCTTGTCCCAGTAATCCTCACGGGCGATGAAGACCGGTAGGCAGTTGACGAAGCCGACGCCCGCCTTGAGCGCCTGCTCGACGTACCACTTGGTCGCCTCCTCGGAGCCGACCGGCAGGTAGCAGACCAGCACGTCTGCCTTGGTCTCCTCGAGGATGCCGACGACGTCGGCGGTTTCCCCCGGCGCCTTGGTGATCTTCTCCTTGAGGTACTTGCCGAGGCCGTCGTGGGTCATTCCCCGCTCGACCTTGACCCCCAGGCTCGGCACCTCGGCGAACTTGATCGTGTCGTTCTGGCCCGACCAGATCGCCTCGGAGAGGTCCTTGCCGACCTTCTCGGAGTCGATGTCGAAGGCGGCGACGAACTCGACGTCGCGGACGTGGTAACCACCGAGATCGACGTGCATCAAACCCGGCACTTCGTCGGCCGGATCGGCGTCCTTGTAGTACTGGACGCCCTGGATGAAGGAGTTGGCGCAATTGCCGACGCCGACGATCGCGACGCGGACCTTCTCGTCCGTGCGCGCGGCTCCGTTGCTGCCGTTAACTCCGTTGCTATCGCTCATGTA
>JASLIG010000104.1 GCA_030152805.1 Solirubrobacterales bacterium | reverse complement strand
TGGCAGTTACGGGCACCTGTCGATCATAAGGAGAGGGGGAGGGGCTCGGCGGAGCCTCCCCGCTGTTGCTCCGCCGAGCCCCTCCCCATCTCCTCTCAGGCGGCTGCGCGCAGCTGTACATGGGCGTGATGCTCGAGCGTCTCGCCGATGGCGCGCTCGACCTGACGCAGCGCCCTCTCCTCGGCGGCGGGGGCCTCGGCAAGCGGGCTGCCGATCGCGCCGACCATGAAGCGATGCGCCGCCTCGGAAAGCGGAAAGGCGCCCCTTTCGCAGCTGACGCAGACGACGCCCCCGGCGGCCCCGGAGAAGCCGCTCAGGTGCTCGCCCTCGCCGCAATGTGCGCAAGCGGCCAGCTCGGGGACGAAGCCTGCTGCCAATGCCAGCTTGAGCCGGAAGGAAAGCGCCGTCTCCAGGCCGGCCATCCCCACCTCGGCCGGATCGTCGAGAATCTCCAAGTAGCGGCAGAGCAGGTTGTAGGCGGGCGGGTTGGGCTCGGTCGAGTCGAGTAGGCGCAGCACCGCGTCGCAGGCACGGGCGCCGGCATTGAGGGCCGCGCCGGAAGCTCGCAAGCGCGGGTAACCGTCGAGGGTGGCGACGTTGGTCACGGTGAGGAGCTCGCCACGGCCTTCGTGCAGGACCAGGTCCAGCCGGAAGAAGGGCTCGAGCCGCCCCCCGAAGCGCGACTTCGGCCGCCGCGCCCCCTTGGCGATCGCGCCGATTCGCCCGCGGGTCTTCGAGTAGAGGTGGAGAATGCGATCGGCCTCGCCGTAGCGGATACTGCGCAGCACCACTGCCTCGGTCTTCAGCGAGCGTCCAGCCATAGCCGATTTACGATGAACGACGGGCCGGACGGCCCACCATCGCGGGCGCCGTTTGGCCGACCGTGCGGGCTACTTCCGCGCGGGACGCCGGCGCCGTGGACGGCGCCGCAGTCGCACCTGACAGCTCGGGCAGTAGTAGGTCGAGCGGCTGGAGACGACGATCCGGACGATCGTCCCACCGCACCGGGGGCAGTCCTCGCCCTCACGGGTATGGACGAGGAACTCGTCCTGCATCGTCCCCTTCTCGCCGCGGCCGTCGCGATAATCGTCGATCGACGCGCCGCCCCCCTCGATCCCGGCCTCCAGCGCCGCCACCACCGCGTCGCGCAAAGCGATGTGGTGCTCAGGCTTCATCGACCCGGCGGGAGAGAGCGGATGGAGGCGCGCCCGGAAGAGCGCCTCGTCGGCGTAGATGTTGCCGACGCCCGCAACACCGGCTTGGTCGAGCAGAAACGACTTGAGTGGCACCGTGCGCCCGGCGACCATCGCGCCCAACGCATCGGCCGTGAACTCCTCGGAGAACGGCTCGACCCCGAGCTTGGCGAAGCGCTCGCCGAGGTTCGCATTGGCGATCAGGAAGGCCTCGCCGAAGCGGCGCGGATCGGTGAACCAGACCTCGCGCCCGTCATCGAGTGTGAAGCGTGCCCGCAGGTGGCGCTCGGAGACCGAGCGCTCCGCCTCGCACAGGCGCCGTCCTTCGGAGGGATCGAGCTTGTCCTCGCCCTCGACCAGGACCAGGTTGCCGGTCATGCGCAGGTGCATGACCAAAGTCCTCTCGCCGTCGAGCCCCAGCAGCAGGTACTTTCCCCGCCGCCCGAGCCCCTCGATTGTCGCCCCCGCAACCGCCGCTTCGAGCTCTTTTGGCGCCACCGGCCGGCACCAGCGCGCGTCGAGCACCCCCATCCGCTCGATCCGCCGTCCCGCCAGCTCAGGATCGAGCTGCCGGCAAACGGTCTCCACCTCCGGCAGCTCGGGCATCCGCCAGTTCTATCTCATGCGGTCGCATTTCCCGCCGGTATGCGGCAACAAGTACGACAGCAGCGCGACATCGGCCCCGCTGACCGCTCGCGGTCGCAGTTTCTTCCGCAAGGCGGAAGAAACTGCGACCTCAGGGCTGGGCGGTGGCGCGGGGGTGGGCCTTGAAGTAGGCCTCTTTGAGGTGGTCGCCGGAGAGGTGCGTGTACATCTGGGTCGTGGAAATGTCGGCGTGGCCGAGCATCTCCTGGACGGCGCGCAGGTCGCAGCCGCCGGCGAGCAGATGGGTGGCGAAGCTGTGGCGCAGTGTGTGCGGGCTGAGCTGGCCCGCGAGGCCAGCCTCGCGGGCGTTGCGCTGGACGATTTTGTAGAGGCCCTGGCGGCTGAGCGGTCCACCGCGGAAGTTGACGAAGAGCTTGGGCTCATGACGCTCGCCGACCAGCTTCGGGCGGGCGCCGCGCAGGTAAGACGAGATCGCCGCGATCGCCTTGCGGCCGAGCGGCACCAATCGTTCCTTGCTGCCCTTACCGCGGGCGCGCAGGAAGCCCTCGTGCAGGTCTACGTCTGCCAGCTCCAGGCCGATCGTCTCCGAGGCGCGCAGTCCGCAGGCGTACATCACCTCGAGCAGCGCCCGGTCGCGGAGCGTCGTGGGCTCGTCGCCGCGCGGTGCCGCCAGTAGCTTCTGCACCTCCGCGTAGTTGAGCACCTGCGGCAGCTTTTTCGCCCGGCGCGGCGCGCTCAGCGCTGCTGTCGGATCGTCGCCGATCAGCTCGTCGCGGCGCAGTTGCTTGTAGAAGGAGCGCAGGCAGGCGGCCTTGCGGTGCACGGTCGCCGAGGAGTAGGCAGGGCGACCGTTCCCCGTCGCGAGCTCGGCGAGGAACTCGCCAATGTCGGCCGGGCCGGCGTCGAGCGCGTCGATGCCGTGCGCCGACAAGTACTCGCCGTACTGGTGCAGGTCGGTCCGGTAGGCATCGAGCGTGTTGCGCGAGAGGCCGCGCTCGAGCTCCAGATAGGCGAGGAAGTCGAGGACGAGCGACTCGAAGCGGGACTCAGTGCGCGGTGGATCGGCGACGACCATGGCGGGGAGCTTCGCCCTTGATCGAAAGAGCCCTTGATTGGCAAGAGACCATGCGCTTGGCCGCGGGACCCGCCACGGGCTGAGGGGGGCCTGCGGGCGGGCGCAGGGCGTCCGTTCTCGGCCCCCCTCAGCCCGTGCCACCCGCCGAAGCAGCCGCAAGGGCTCTGCCTGAGGCCAGGGCTGCGGCGAAGAAGAGGGGATCCTCCGAGATGGTGCGGCCCATCGTGCGGGACGGGAGTCCGGCTGACTCGTAGCCCGAGATGTCGGCTGGCGCCTCAGTGAGGCGGTGGCGCCATGCGGCGGCTTCGGCGAGGGTCGCGATGACTACCGGGTTGCCGGAGGGGACGGGGATCTCGACTGAGGAGAGGAGCATCTTGAGGACTGTGAGGGTGTGGTGGCTTACGGGTTTGTGGCGCTCGCGGGGGTCGGAGGATGAGAGGCGTGGGGAGAGGAGAGTTGGGAGACCCAGGGCAAGGGAGGCGTGAGCGTTGTCGAGGGCGGCGATGCCGCCGTGGCCTAGGCCGGTGTCGGAGCCGATGATGCCGGGGCCTGGGCCGGCAATGACTGCGTCCCAGCCGAGACTGTGGGCGGCGGCGTCGAGGGCGGCGGCGACGGAGATCGCCTCGCGCTCGCCGCCGTAGGCGGGAGCCGCGGTGATGTGGCCAGTGAGCAGGTCCCGCTCGCGCAGCTCGGCCACGTCGCGACTGAGCGAGCCGGGCAGGGCCCCTCCCCCGGTCTGCACGTAGCCGACCTTGATGCGTGGAGCCGCTTGGCGCGCCGCCCAAACCGCCGGTGCCAGGTGCCCGTGCAACGGAATGACCAGCGCCGGGATCAGGTGCAACGCGTTGCCGTCCCCTGGGGACGGCAACGCGTTGCACCCCTCGAGGGGGTCGACGGCGTGCTGGAGGGACGTGTAGTTGAGCTTCATAACGTGCTCGTCGCCGGAGGGGCCGCCGCCTTCGAGGCCACGGGTGAGGTTGACGTGGACGACGTCGAATCCCCCCGAGCCGAGACCCAGGTCCAGCGCCGCTACGTTGACGACGACCTCGTCGCCCTTGCGCATCTCGCCGAGCAGCACGGTGTCGGCCCAGGCGGGCCGGCGCTCCCCGTCGACCTCGACCGTCAACGGCTCCTCGGCGACTACGGTGCCGCGGCGCAGCTTGAGGCGGCCACTCACGGCGCGGGCGCCGCGGCTGCCTCGGCGACGATGCCCTCGCAGACCTCGAGCATCGCGTCGAGGTTGCGGGCGCTGACCGACTCGTCCGGCGTGTGGTTCGCCTCGGTTCCGTTGGCCAGCAGGACGCAGTCGAAGCCGTCGACGATCAGGGCGTTGGCGTCGCTGCCGCCGCCCGTCGCGGTCCGCTCCGGCTCGAGGCCCGCTCTGCGCAATCCCGCCTCGGCCAGCGCCAGGGCCGGCGAGGACGGCGGGATCCTGTAGCCACGGAAGAGCTCTTCGATCCGCACGTCGGCGTCGCAGCCGTGCTCGCTGGCGCCCCAGGTGCAGGCATCGCTGAGCGAGCCCGCGACCTCGGCCGCGCGCCCGGCGTCGAGGCTGCGCGCCTCGGCGACGATCTCGCAATGGCCGGGGACGACGTTGCCCGAGGTGCCGCCGGCGATCACGCCGACGTTCGCGGTCGTCTCCTCGTCGATCCGCCCCAGCTCCATGCGCGTGATCGCCGCCGCCGCCGCCGCGATCGCGCTGCTGCCGTCCTCCGGGCGGATCCCGGCGTGGGCCTCGACGCCAACAAAGTCGGCGCGCACGCTCTGCTGCGTCGGCGAGGTGACAATGACCTCGCCGATCGCGCTGGCGTGGTCGAGCACGAAGCCGGCCTTCGAGCGAAGCCCCGAGACGTCGAAGGCCTTGGCTCCGCGCAGGCCCTGCTCCTCGGCGACGGTCAGCAGCAGCTCGATGCCGACCGGCGGTGGCCCGTCACTTCCCGCGTGCCGCGCCACCAGCTCCATGAAGACGGCGACGGCCGCCTTGTTGTCGGCGCCGAGGATCGTCTCACCGGCGCTGCGAAAAACCCCATCGACTTCGACGACCTCGATCTGACCCTTATGCGGAACGGTGTCGATATGAGCGCAGAACATCACCCACTCATCGCTCTGGCCCGGCAGGCGCGCGAGCAGGTTCCCCGCCCCCGCTTCTGCTGGCCCGGCGGCCTCGTCTTCACTCACCTCGAGCCCCAGTGCCCGCAACTCTGCCGCAATCGTGTCTGCCACCTCGCGCTCCTCGCCGGTGGGGCTACGGATCTCGCACAGCCTCACGAAGGTCTCGTGCAATCTCTCCACGGCTGGACAGGCTAACCGGGAGTTACGACCAAGTCAGTGCGACTGGCGCACGCCGGCTTCGCTGCCCTGCGCTTCCGCCTCCGGCAACTCCGCGCCGTCGGCCGGGCGCTCCCCCGCGTGCCGCGCCGCCGCCCCGATGAACTCGCGGAAGAGCGGCTCGGGACGGTTGGGGCGTGAGTTGAACTCGGGGTGGAACTGCGAGGCAACGAAGAAGGGGTGGTCGGGCAGCTCGACCATCTCGACCAGGCGCTCGTCGGGTGAGGTGCCGCCGCAGACTAGGCCCTCGTCCTCGAGCCGGCGGCGCAGCTGGTTGTTGACCTCGTAACGGTGGCGGTGGCGCTTGTAGATGACCGCCTCGCCGAAGATCTCGCGCGCCCTCGTGCCCTCGTGCAACTTGACCGGGTCGGCGCCGAGCCGCATCGTGCCGCCCATCTCGGAGACTTCCTTCTGCTCGGGCAGCAGGTCGACCACCGGGAACGGCGTCTCCGGGTCGAACTCGGCCGAGTTGGCCCCGTCCATGCCGACAACCGTACGGGCGAACTCGACCACGGCGATCTGCATGCCGAGGCAGATCCCCAGATAGGGAATCGAGCGCTCGCGAGCGATCCGCGCCGCCGCGACCTTGCCCTCTATGCCGCGCTCGCCGAAGCCGCCCGGGATGAGGATGCCGTCGGCGCCCGCCAGCCGCTCCGCGTCGAAGTCCTCGGAGTCGACCAGCTCCACCTCCACCTCGACCCCGTGGTGGATGCCGCCGTGCTCGAGAGCCTCGATCACCGACTTGTAGGCGTCGGCGAGCTGCACGTACTTGCCGACCAGGGCGATCCTCACTTTGCCCTCGGCGGCGTCGGCGCGCCTCACCATCGCCTCCCATTCGGAGAGGTCGGACGACGGCGCCTCCATGCCGAAGTGGTCGAGCACCAGATCGTCGACGCCCTCGGCGCGGAAGACCAGCGGCACCTTGTAGATGTTGTCGACGTCGTTGGCGGAGATCACCGCGTCGACGGGAAGGCTGGCGAAGAGGGCGATCTTCTCGCGGATCTCGCGGTCGAGTCGCCCCTCGGAGCGGCAGACCAGCGCGTGCGGCTGGATTCCGATCCGGCGCAGCTCGTTGACCGAGTGCTGGGTCGGCTTCGTCTTCAGCTCGCCCGCGTGCCCAACATAGGGCACCAGGGTCAGGTGGACGAACATCGAGCGCTTCGGCCCCAGGTCGGTGTAGAGCTGGCGGATCGACTCGAGGAAGGGCAGCGACTCGATATCGCCGACCGTGCCGCCGATCTCGGTGATCACGAAGTCGACCGACTGCGACTCGGCGACGATCCGGATCCGGTTCTTGATCTCGTTGGTGATGTGCGGGATCACCTGCACCGTGGCGCCGAGGTAGTCGCCGCGGCGCTCGCGGTTGATCACCGAGTTGTAGACGGCGCCCGCGGTGACGTTGGAGGAGCGCGAGGTGTTCTCGTCGGTGAAGCGCTCGTAGTGACCGAGGTCGAGATCGGTCTCCGCGCCGTCCTCGGTGACGAAGACCTCGCCGTGCTGGAAGGGGCTCATCGTCCCCGGGTCGACGTTGATGTAGGGGTCGAACTTCTGCAGCTGCACCCGGTAGCCGCGCGAGCGCAGGAGACGGCCGATCGAGGCCGCGGCGATCCCCTTGCCGAGAGCCGAGACCACGCCGCCGGTGACGAAGATGAAGCGGGTATCTCCTTGGGAGGGGCGGCTCATGCTCTGCCGAGCGAGTCTAGCCAGCGCAGTGGCGGAACCGAGTCGATCGTCGCCGAGATCGAACGCAACTCTCCGTAAATGGTCAGTCCGGCGACCGCGGCGAGGGCGATCAGGCGCGCGTCGGGGCCCAGGGTGGTCAACAGCCAGACGCCGCCGACGGCGCCGAGCAAGTTGGAGCCGGTGTCGCCGAGCATCGCCCGCTCGCGCAGGGTGAAGGCGGCGCCGACCAGGGCGGGCCCGGCGAAGATGCCGAGCAGCTCCAGCGGCGCGAAGGTCCAGGCGCCGAGGCAGAGCCCGGCGCCGAGCAGCGCCAGGCCCTTCTCCGCCCGGCCCGGGCGCAGGTCGAGCAGGTTGAAGAGGTTGGTGGCGAGGATCAGCAACGCCACGTCGGCGAGGTAGCGCCAGGATTCGAGTCCGCGCCCGGAGACGACGTAGGCGGCGAGGGCCAGCGCCCCGAGCGCCTTCACCGCCCCGGTCGAGAGGGTGCCCTGACGCAGTGCCCGCGCGTGCCCGCGCCAGCCCCGCGGCGCGCCGGTCACCTCAGCGCGACCCAGCGAGTCGTCGAGGAAACCGAGAAAGGCGACGCCGAGCAGGTAGGGCATCCAGCGGCGCAGGTCGGGACTGAGCAGGTCGAGGTCGGCCCGGTCGTTGAGGAAGGCGAGCGGCGCCAGCGCCACCAGCGCCGCGGTCGCCAGCACGGCGCCGAGCGGAAAGGCGAGTCGCGCGCCGCGGTAGTTCGAGCGCACCAGGCCCGCGTCGAGCAGCCCGCGCACCCCGGCCGGCACGACCAGCAGCGCGACCGCGACCGCGACTGGAAAGCCGACCCACGTCACGGTCGGCCCGGCCCCGCCGGCGGCAACAGGTCGGGCAGCAAGCGGTCGGCCGAGCCCTTGACGCCGAAGCTCCCCTCGGCGCCGAGCAGGGCGAAGACCGTCGCCACTTTGCCCGCCGCCGTGTCGACGTCGTCGACGCTGGAGAGGTCGTTGCCGGCGAAGAAGGAAACCGACGACGGTTCGGTGGTCGAGGTCTCGACCCCGACCGCCGGCTTCCGCGTTCCCGCGATCCCCGCCATCAGCGCCGATTCGAGCCCCGCGGCGTGGGCTCGCTGCAGGGTGCCCAGTTCTTCCGGCGTCTGGCGCACGACGATCACGCCGTCGAGCCCGCCGAAGTTGCCGCTTGCCCGCGAAAAGAGGTGCGGGCGCACGCGTTCGAGCAAGGTGCCGCCCCGGATTAGCTGCCGCCCGACCCCAGCGCCGAAGGCCGTCAGCGTGTCTTCGTTGCGGCGAATGTCGGCGAAGCGCGTTTTCGCCAGGTCGCCAGCGAGGGCGCGCAGGTCGACTGGCTCGCGCACGACCCCGATCCCGACCAGCCGCGCCCCGGTCGGCCCGAGCGCATCCTCGATCGCCGAGGTGGCGTCACCCGGCAGGTCGCCGATCGCGACCACACCAATCCGCTGGCCCGCGAGGCGTCCCCGCACCAGGGCCGGGTAGACGCGGCTGGCGAATTCGTCGGAGCGCGCCAAGCGGCCATTCAGTTCGTCGGCGCGTTCGCGGGCGTCCTGGAGGTTGCCGGTGAGGCTCTGCTCGAGGTTCTTGCGGGTGTTGGTAAGGGCGTCACCGCCGAACTCGGCGCCTATCAAGATGCCGGCGGCGAGCGCGAGGAAGACCGCGATCAACGAAGTGGCGTGGTAGCGAGCGCTGTAACCCATCGGCGGGAGGCTAGATGCCGCGGCGTCGCGGCGCTACAGGCCGAGCCAGATCTTGATCTTCAGCCAGACCAGCTGGAAGAGGTCGTTGAGCGCCGGCGAGGTGATCACGAGGATCGTCAGAAGCACGGCGAAGGTGGCGATGAAGAGGACCATCGGCCCGAAGGGCGAGCTCGGGTTGTAGAGCCTGCTCACGCCCTTGGCGTCGACCAGCTTCTCGCCGATCCGCAGGCGCGTGAGAAAGGTCGAGCTCATGCCGCCGCGCTTGCGATCGAGGAACTCGATCAGGTTGAAGTGGGCGCCGACGCTGACGATCAGCGCCGCCCCCTTCTCGTGGGCCATCAGCATCGCGACGTCCTCGCTGGTGCCGGCGGCCGGCAGCAGCGTGTGGTCGAGGCCCATGTCGAGCAGGCGCTGGCGGCCGGGGGCGCGGCCGTCGGGATAGGCGTGGACAATCAGCTCGGCACCGCAGCGGAGCGCCTCGTCGCCGGCCGAGTCCATGTCGCCGAGGATCACGTCGGGCTTCATGCCCGCCTCCAGGACGCCGTCCGCGCCGCCGTCGACGGCGACCACGATCGGCCGCACGTCGCGGATGTAGGCGCGCAAGGCCTTGAGGTCGCGGCGGTGGCGGTCGCCGCGGACGACGATCAGCACGTGACGGTCGCGGAAGGAGGCGCGGGTCGGCGGGAACTCGACGCTGCCGGTCAGCAGGTCCGTCTCCTGACGGACGTGGGCGACCGTGTTCTCGGCGAACTCGGCCAGCGCCTCGTCGACCCGTTCGAGCTGCGCGTCGCGCTGGCGCTCGAGCTCCTCGACGGTGAGCACGCGGCCCTCCAGCACCCGCTCCCCCGCGGCGAGCACCGCCTCCCCTTCGATCGTCACCCGGTCGCCTTCGCCGAGCAGCTCGAAGGGATCGCCGACCTCGGCGTCGAGCAACGTGATTCCGGCCTGCGCCAGCAGCAGTGGGCCGGCGTTCGGATAGCGCCCGTCCGACGATGCGGCGGCGTTGATCACCGCCCGCACGCCGGTCGCGATCAGCTCCTCGGCGGCAATGCGGTCGATGTTGACGTGGTCGATGACGGCGACGTCGCCGGGGACCAGCCGCTTGACCAGGTGCTTGGTGCGGCGGCCGAGGCGCACCCGCCCCTCTATCGGCTCGCTCGGCGTCGCTCCGTTGCGACGCGAGAGCGAGAACAGGGCGGGGAGGCGGCGGCGGGGCGCGGCGGTTGCCACTGGAGCAGATTAACCCCCATCACAAGCGACTCAAAGCGCCCAGGGCCGGCTAGGCAGCCGCGAGCAGCTCGCGGGCATGCTGAGTCGCCGCCTCGTCGTTGCGCTCGCCGCCGAGCATGCGGCGGATCTCCTCGACCACGCCCTCGCCGTCGAGCTTGCACACGGCGGCGCTGGCGCGCTCTCCGGAGACGTCCTTCTCCAGGGTGAAATGCGTATCCGCCAGCGAGGCGACCTGGGGCAGATGGGTGATGCAGAGCACCTGGCGACCCTCGCCCAGGGCCCGCAGCCGCTCGCCGACGGCTCGGGCCGTCTTGCCGCCGACGCCGGCATCGATCTCGTCGAAGACGAGCGTGCCGGCGCCGGCCGCGCCGCCGAGGCCGCTCAGCGCCAGCATCACCCGTGAGAGCTCGCCGCCCGAGGCGGCGTCGCGAAGCGGCGCCGGCTCGAGGCCCGGGTTCGGCGCCAGGCGCAGCTCGACCGTCTCGGCGCCGTTGGGGCCGAGCCCGGCCGGGTGGGGCTCGAGAACCACCTCGAGCCGGGCGCCCGGCATCGACAGCCGCTCGAGCTCCGCCGCGACCTCCCCTTCCAACGGCGCCGCTGCCTTGGCGCGCGCCTTGCTGAGCCTCGTGCCGAGCTTGGCGCGCCGCGCTTCGGCCTCCGTCAGCGCCGTCTCGACCTCGGCACCGCGCCCCTCGGCGTTCTCCAGGCGCGCGATCTCGGCTCGGCAGCGCTCAGCGTGGGCGAGGACGGACTCGACGCTGCCGCCGTGCTTGCGCCGCAGGCGATCGAGCGCTTCCAGTCGCTCTTCGACTGCGGCGAGGCGACCCGGGTCCGCCTCGATCCGCTCGAGGTAGTCGCGCAGCTCACCGGCGACGTCGCCGAGCTCGATGGTCAGGGCGCCGAGCCGGGCCGAGAGCGCATCGAGGTCGGCGTCGACACCGGCCGCAGCCTGCAGCAGGGCCTCGGCCTGGGCCAGCGCCCCCGCCGCGCCCCCGCCGTCCTCGTCGGCCCCGAGCGCCGCTGCGTGTGCCCCCGCCGCGGCCTCGCGCAGACCCTCGGCGTGGCGCAGCCGCTCCCGATCGCCCGCCAACTCCGCTTCCTCCGCCGGATCGGGCGCAACCGCCTCGATCTCAGAGAGCTCGAAGCGGCAGAGGTCGAGGTCTCGCTCGCGCGAGCCGTCGCGGTCGCGCAGCTCGGCCAGCTCCGCCTCGAGCCTCGAGCACTCCCGGTGCGCCTCGCGGTAGCTCTCGCGCACTCCGAGGTGCGCCTCACCGACGAAGCCGTCGAGCACCTCCATCTGCGCCGAGGAGATCGTCAGCTTGCGGTGCTCGTGCTGGCCGTAGAAGGCGAGCAGGTGGCCGCCGAGCAGTTTCAGGTCCCCAGCCGAGGCAGCGCGGCCGCCGACGAAGGCGCTGGTCCGTCCGCTCGCCGACACCCGTCGCCCCAGCACGACCTCCTCCGCCCCCTCCGGCAACCGCTCGGCCAACTCCGCCATCTCCGGCTCGGCCAGCAGACCACCGGGCAGGTCGAACACGCCCTCGACCCAGGCCTCCTCAGCACTGGGCCGCACAATCTGCGATCGCGCTTTCCCTCCCATCAGCAGGTCGAGCGAATGGGCAAGCATCGTCTTCCCCGCCCCCGTCTCCCCCGTAATCGCATTGAGCCCCTCGCCGAGCCGCAGCTCCGCCCGCTCGATCAGCAGCAGGTTCTCGATCCGCAGCTCGCGCAGCACGGTCTCTGTGTAGCACTTGGCGCGGCGGGTCCTGCCGCCGCGAGAGGCGGCTAGGCAGGGACGGGCTCGGCCGCGGTCTCGCTCTCAGAGGAGGTGGCCTGGACGAAATCCTTGGATCGAACCAGGAAGAAGCCGAGGGCGGCGCCGATGAAGGAGAGGATCGCGGCGATCAGGATGATCTCGTTGAAGCCGCTGACGAAGGCCACGGTGGAGGCGTGGGCGACCTCCGCACGCGATCCCGGCGGCGCGACGGCCACGGCGGCCTTGGTGCCACCGGAGGCGACCAGTTCGCCGAGGCCGTCGGGCGCGTTCGGCAGCAGCTCGGAGAGCTTCGAGTCCACGCGCGACTGGAAGATCGCCCCCAGGGAAGCGACGCCGGTCGCGATCCCGACCTGGCGGAAGGTCGTGTTGATTCCAGAGCCCATCCCCGACTTCTCGACCGGGACGACCGCGATCGCGGCCTGCCCGATGCCGGGGTTGGTGATGCCGATGCCGACGCCGGCGATCAGAAAGCCGGCGAGCAGGGCGGTCCACTCGGAGTTCGCGTCGACGCCGTGCATCAGGAACAGCCCCACCCCCACGGTGGCGAGGCCGACGCCGAGCAGGACGCGGATCGGGATCCGATGAGAGAGCGCGCCGGCGATCGGCGAGGCGATGAAGGAGAGCACGGTCAGGGGCAGGAAGCGCAGGCCGGCCTCCAGCGGCGAGAAGCCGAGCACTCCCTGCATATAGATGGTCAGGTAGAGGAACATCGCGAACATCCCGCCCGAGAGGCCGAAGGCCACCGCCGAGACCCCGTTGAAGGCCGGCTTGCAGAAGAGAGCGAGGTCGAGCATCGGGTGGTCGCTGCGCGACTCGATCACCAGGAAGGCGGCGAGGAGGAGGGCCGCGGCGCCCAGCGAGGCGACGATCTCGGCACTGCCCCACCCCTCCGGGTTGCCCCGGATCAGGCCGAAGATCAGGAAGAACAGTGCCAGCGAGAAGGTGATGAGGCCGGGAAAGTCGATCCGCTGCGGGTCCTGGGCAGCGACGTTGACCAGCTTGAGCTCGGTCAGCGCAATCGCCACCAACCCGATCGGCACGTTGACGAAGAAGATCCACTCCCAGCCGAGGTGCTCGGTGATCACGCCGCCGACCAACGGCCCGATCGCGACCGCACCGCCGATCGTCGCCCCCCAGACCCCGAACGCGGTCGCCCGGTCCCTGCCCTGGAACTCCTGCCCGATTAGGGCGAGGGAGGTGGCGAACATGCCGGCGCCGCCAACACCCTGAAGGCCCCGGGCGAGATTGAGCAGGGTGGGGTCGCCGGCGATTCCGCAGAGGAACGAGGCGAAGGTGAAGACGCCGAAGCCGATCGTGAAGACGCGCCGGCGCCCCAGCCGATCGCCCAGCGACCCCGCCGTGAGCAGGATCGCGGCGAGCATCAGCGAGTAGGCGTCGACGACCCACTGCAGGCTGGAGAGGCTGGCGTTCAGGTCCGTGCGGATGTCCGGCAGGGCGACGTTGACGACCGTGATGTCGAGCAGCAGCATGAACGTCGCGATCGAGATCAGGACGAGGGTCCACCACTTGCGCTCCATGGGTCAAAACCCTAGAGAACCGGACGGCTCGGCTCTAAGGCCTGTCCCGGTAGGGGTTCCACTTAACTTTTTCGGTGGAACGCCTCTGGCTGGCGCCGCGAGGAATTGCCGAAAAAGTACAAGACGTTCCACCCCTACCGGGACAGGCCTTAGACCGCGAGGTGGCCGAACTTCTCCCTGATTCGGTGGTAGAAGCTCGTGCCGGGGAGCTGGGCTAGGAGGCCGACGGAGTCGGCGAAGCGGACGTTTAGGGCGGCGCCGGGGGCGAGGGTGGCGATCTGGGCACCGTCGATGGCAACGTCGACTGGCTCGCGGCCGGTGGCGTTGCCGACGGTCAGCACGTCGGTGGGGGCGACGACGAGGGCACGGGCGGTCAGCGAGTGCGGGGCGATGTAGCTGACCACGTAGCCCTTCACGCCCCAGGCAAGGATCGGACCCTGGTTGGCGAGGTTGTAGCCGGTCGAGCCAGCCGGGGTGGCGGCGACAAGGCCGTCGCAGCGCACGTTGCCGACCTCCTCGCCGGCGATCCGGTAGCTCAGCTCGGCGACGCGGTCACTCGGGCGGCGGCTGAAACTGACGTCGTTGAGGGCGAAGCGCTGCTCGCCTTCGAGCTCGATCGAGAGCGCCGGCAGCTCGATCGTCTCCGTCTCTCCGGCGAGCGCGCGGCGGATGCCCTCGGCTGCCTGGTCGCGCTCGACGGCGGCGAGGAAGCCGACCGTGCCGAAATTGACGCCGAAGACCGGCACGCCGGTGCGGGCGAAACGGCGCAGCGCGTGGAGGATCGATCCGTCGCCGCCGAGCACCAGGCAGAGGTCGGGATCGCTCGGCAGCGACTCGACCCGTTCGACGCCCGCCGCCGCGCGGTCGTGCTTCTCGATCTCCTCAGCGGTGGCGACCAGGCGCCAGCCCGCCTCGGCCGCGACCGCCGTCGCCACCTCCACCGCTTCGGTCGCCGAGGGCGGGTGCGAGTGGGTGATCAGCGCCGCGGTCTTCTCAGGCACCGGGTCCCTCCCCATTAGAGGGGGGAAACTCGCCACGCATCAGACGTCCACCTCTCCGACCGCGCTCTCCAGGTCGCCGATGCCCTCGCCGTCCCCGCTGCACCAGACGAAGGTCTCGCGATTTCCCTTCGGTCCGGGCAGGCCCGAGGAGGCAAACCCCCGGACCGACAGGCCAAGCGCCTGCGCGGCGCGCGCAACGAGGAGGACCGCCTCACGGCGATCGGCGGCGTCCCGAACCACCCCCCTGCCGACCCGCTCGCGCCCGAGCTCGAACTGCGGCTTGACCATCGCCAGAGCCTCGCCGCCCACGGCAAGGCAGCCCGCTACGGCCGGAAGCACCTTGGTCAGTGAGATGAAGGAAACGTCGATGGTCGCCAGCTCGGGAACGAACGGCAGGTCGGTCAACTCGAGCCCGCGGGCGTTGAGCCGCTCCATCACGCTGACCCGAGGGTCTTCGCGCAGCCCCAGATCGAGCTGCCCGTAGGCGACGTCGACCGCCGCCACGCGAGCCGCGCCGCGCTGCAGCAGGCAGTCGGTGAAGCCACCGGTCGAGGCGCCCACGTCGAGGCAGTCGCGTCCGGCCGCGTCGACCCCCAGCTCCTCCAGCGCGTTCTCGAGCTTGATCCCGCCGCGCGAGACGAAGCGCGGGCCCTCCTCGACGATCAGCTGCGCCTCGAGCTCGACCAGCTGGCTCGGCCGCAGGGCCACCGGCCCGTCGTGACCGACCCGAACCGCACCGGCCCGCACGGCGCCCGCGGCAGCGGTGCGCGACGGGAACAGCCCCCGCTCCGCCAGCACCGCGTCGATTCGCGCCTTCTTCATCGGCGCAACGGTAGCGCCGCCTCGCTGCCGCGGCGCCCGCTCGGGCCTCAATACAGGTTTTTAACCACGCTTTGGACAGCCCTGATTGCATGCTCCTCGACCGGGTAACCCAAGCTTCAGCGGAGGCGCTCGCCAGGCACGGGCGGTCTGTGATCGCACTCACACACAAATCGCACATACGTTCGTATTCTGATTCAAGGATTCATAGAGGACGACCGATAAGGGGCAGACCGAAAGACTTCTTGGCTGGGTTCCGCGCCGCCCATATGGCGCTCATCGCTTCCCACGATGATTCGCCCGCGACGCATCAAAGGGCCCACCTACCTCCCACGGATCCACATATATAGAGATACATATCTCTCCTCCCTGTAGTAACCCCAGAATTCGCCTCGGCTCCCCGCCGGGGCGTTTTCTGTTGTGAGGCTCAAGGACTTAGCGTCAGCTTGACCTTGGTGCCTGGGGCCCGGAGGGTGCCCGGGCTCGGGTGCTGACGCAGAACACGGCCCGTGCGCACGGTCGCGCCTTCGACCTTCGTCACCTTGCCCAGCTTGCAGCCGGCCTTCTTCAGCGCCCGCTTCGCTGGTTTCAGCTTCTTGCTGGACACCGACGGCACCTTGCAGCCGATGTAGGAATAGGTCTGGGCGCTAGTGGCGACGCCGGCGCCCGTCGTCACGCTCAGCGGCAGGTTTTTTTCCAGCTTCGTGGTCGAGGGCGCGAAGGCGGTGATCTGCTCTTCCGAGCCGACGGTGAAGCGCTTGGCGTAGTGCTCGCCGAATTTGACCGACCTGACCTCGGCGAAGTTGGAACCGTAGATCACGACTTTGTCGCCCTTGATCGAGCCTTTGACCGGGCTGAACGAGCTGACCGCCGGCGACGGAAGGAGGGTCGCCGAGATATTGGTGCGGTATTCGGAATAGGTGTTTTTAGGGTCGAAGGTAACGGCGCTGTTGGTCATCGCGATCCGTTCGTCAAAGCGTATCCGGTCCCCCGAGAGCCCGGTCAGGAAGACGCACGGCGCCGGATCACCGTAGTACTGGATGCCGAGAATGTCGCCCGCTTCGACCTGCACCGAGAGCGGGTAGGTGTTGACGATCCCCGGCAGTAGCGAGAAGCCGACTTCGCCGCCGATGATTTTGAAGGAGTTCCCGATAACCGGGCGTAGGATCTTCACGCCGAACGACCCCGTGCCGACCGATCCGCCCATGACGCTCCAGGAGGTGACCAGGCCGGAGCTCGGGAAGACATAGCTGTTCCCGCCGGCGGTCGTGCTCTGGAATTCGACGAAGGAAAAGGCTTCGTTGCAGGTGATCGGAGGGCTCGTCGGCGGCGCCGTCTGGCCGACGACGATCTGCTGGGCACCGGCCCCCGGCGCCAGCATCAACACCAGGCAGCAGAGCAGTGCGGACCAGAAACCAAGAACGACCCCAGCTCTCTTCACCGCTCCTCCGATCAACAGTTTGCGAGCGCGGCCACTTTAGCCGCGGGAGGACCGGCACGTTTCTGACAAGCAGGAGCAACCGGGCTGACGCCCAGCCCTTTACGTCGAGGACCGGCGGCGACGCGGTAACACCGCCGCCGGTCCTCGATGCAACTAACCGAGTTCGATTACCACCGCCCGCAGCGATCCTGTTCTTACTGAGCTTCATCCTGTTTGCTCCCAAGGTAAGGCTGTGGAATAGTGGCCGCGTGACGCGGCGGCAGGGACTGATTGCATCGGGAATCGCGGTGGTGGTCCTGCTGCTGGCGATGTCGCCGGCGGAGAATCGGATGAAGGACACGGGCGGTCCGGGGATGGTGCCGTTCGAGCTGAACGGAGGGCAGGATCGGGCCGACGAGATCCTTTCCGAATGGGGCGAGGACGGCCAGGACGCCGCCCGCGAGCAGCTCTGGATCGACTTCGGCTTCCTGCTCGTCTACGGGACCTTCCTCACCCTCGCCTTGGCCGCCGTTCGCGATCTGGCCCGGGAGCGGGGCTGGCGGCGGCTCGCCAGAATCGGCGCGGTCGCCGTTTTCTTTGGTGCGCTTGTGGCAACCTTCGACGCGCTCGAGAACGTCTGCCTGCTGCTGACCCTCGAAGGCGCCGGCGCCGCCTTCCCGCTGCTGGCGACGATCTTCGCCGTCTGCAAGTTCCTCTTGCTGGCAGCCGCGATCGCCTATCTGGTGATCTGCCTGGCCATGCGACTGCTCGCTGCCGACCTTGTGGAGGACAATCCCGCCTAGGCGACCGGCAGCTCCTGGCGCCTTTCCAGTTCCTCGAGCAGCTGACCGATCTCGTCGACCACCTCCGCGCGGAGGCGGGAGATTGCTCGCATTGCTTGCTCGTCGCCGTCTTCCCACCAAGAACGAAACGCATGCGAGCGCGGCTGAAAGCCCGACTCAGACAGAGCATTCCTGCCGAGGTCGATCGCCGCAAGCAGGTCGCGAAGCATGAGCCGGGCCTCATCCGTGTCCGGCAGAAGTCTTTGCGTGCGGACGGTGCGCACGAGCTGGGCGGCGCCGGAGACCTTTCTCAGATCCTCCAGCGAATAGAGCAAGAGCTCTGGGTGCATCGGCTCTATGCCATCTCGCTTCCAGCTGCGAAACCACAGCGCGTCCGAAATCGCCAGCACGATTTCGATGAACGCAACGAGCGCGAATGGCACCATCCCGAGGATCAACAGCGTCAGGCCACCTACCTCGGAGTAGGTCGAGAGCACGACCAGCGCGGCGAGCAAGACAAGAACCATCAGCATCTGCGGCCTCAGCAGCAGACGAAGCAGTCGCTGCGCCGTCTGCACGATCCTGGGCAGGGGACGGAGATGAACGAACAGCCAGCCGAGCGGAGTTCGCGGCGGCGAGTAGACGCAAGCAAAGGTTGCGGCGAGCACCCAGGTGAGCAGCAGGAACACCATCGCCGACGGGAGGAGCTGGAAGTCGTTGCGAGGACTCACCAGCAGCGCGGCCATGAGAGCCACGAAGAACCGGATCTGCATCCCCGCCATCGCCAAGAGTCCGTTGAGGTCGCCAAGAATCCGTCGCCAGGCCCTTGGTGCCCGGATGTCACCGGCCAGATTCAGCTTGCCCCCGGCCAAACGGGCGGCAACCGGAAAGTACGAGAGGACCATCAAGAGGCCAAACAGAGCAGCGGTGATCCCTGCGACAGGCCCAAGCCCCCTGCTCAGCCAGATCACGACGAGGACCGCACTCGCGGTGAGGATGTCGATCGCGGGAATGGCCCGGAGCATTTGGGCGACGGGCATGAGCCCGGCAGACGGCCTGATCCGCTGCAACTGCGCGCGGGTTGCCGGCCAATCTCGCAGCAACCTCAGGTCAGCGGTCCTGAGCACGAGCGCGATGCGGATCTCGGCCACCAAGTCTGCCGGGACGATGCCGAGGCGGGCCGTCTGCCGGTAGGCGACCTCGCGCAGCCATGCGCTTTCGTCGCGAAGCGCCTTGCGCAGGCGCACGGCGAGGTTCAGCGGGCGCCCGATCCCCGCGACCTCGAGCACCCACTTTCGATCGGTGATGGTGCCGCACCTTTCGACCTTCGCGAAGACCGCCTCGATGTGCTCGTGCAGGCTCCGCGGCAGGCCCTCCGCCCTGGATGCGAAAGCGCTCTGCAGCAGGCTCAGCAGGTGCAGCGTTCCCTCGGGCCATACGAAGGCCGATCCGTTGTCGGGGTTGTCGTCCTTGGCGGCCTTCGCCAGGATGCGATCCGCCTCGGCGAGGATTTCCCCGGCCTTGTCGGCGTAGGCCTGGCAGAGCGTCACCGTCGTCTCTCGCCAACTCGCGTCCGTGAGCAGCTGTTGTGGTGGAATCCGATCTGGTTCACGTAGAACTACGCAGGTGGCGAAATACTCCTGGAACCGTCGGTGGGCGAAGGTGAAGACGGACCCGTCTGGCGCAGCGGACTCTTCCGGGCGAGCCAACTTGATCCACTCGAGCGCGTCCATTGCAACCGAAAGGCGGTCGGCCGCACCGAACCCGGCAGCAAGGTAAGCGCTCCTCAGCTCCTCGCGCGGAGGGCTCAATCCCAAACCGTGGCTCGCGGTCATCGTGAAGGCGATCTGCTCGGCGCGAAGGCGAAGCTCGGCTTCGCCGATGCCGAAGATCTCGGCAACCTTGCCGGCGTCTGTTGCGAGCCGGGTCGAGACGAAGGTCTCGAAGACGTCGTGCCATCCAGCCGGCAGCTGCCCATTGTCATGGGCGTATTCGGTCAAGAGCCCGAGGAAGAGCGGATTGCCGGAGAGGCCGGCGACGTCGGGGTTCGCCGTGCGCAGCTCCTCCAGGAGGCTGTCCTCCACCGGCCCAATGTCCGCCTTGCGGATCAGCTCCCGCTTGCGACGCTCCGAGAGGGGAACGATCCGGAAAGTCGGCAGACCCCAACGCGGGGGAGCGCGGAAATGTCGCGAGGCGACGATCCCGCGGCAGTCGTTCAGCGAATGGATGAAGCTGAAGATCGCATCCGAGTACTCGCGCACGACCCCGGTTGCCTCTGTCGCGCTGAGGACGGCCGGGATCTCGTCAAAGGAGTCGAACAGGAAGAACCAGGTCCCCGCCTCGCGCCCGCGATCGAACTCGACATCGAGAAAGCGATTGACGTCGCGATTGCTGCCGGCGAGGACGCTTTCACGCACGTAGTCCTCGATCAGCTTCGCGTCGATCGGGCGCGCCACTGGCTTCAGGTTCTTGAGGTTGACGTAGAGGGGAATGACCGAATCGAGCCGGGGCGAGCGCATCGCCTGCTCCGCCATGCGCCGCGCGACGAAGCGCAGAGCGACGCTCTTGCCCGAACCCGGGTCGCCTTGCAGCAGGATCAGCTTCTCCCGACTGCGAACCAGCGCGCGCGAAAGAGAACGCTCCCGGCGAAGCCCGTCGCCGCTGCCGATCAGACCGAAAAGACGCCGCCGGCGAGCAACGCCGACCGTCTCTACCTCGGCCTCGAGCTCGGCGAAGCGCTGGTCGGACCATTCCTCCTTGTTGTCGAGATCTCGAACTCGGCTCTCGACGAAGGACGCAAACAGCTGGCGGCGCCGCAGCGCTCGGCGGAACGAGCGCTGCCTGAGCCAGATCAACTTGACCGCGCCCTGCGCCACTCGGTGAATCACCGCTGCGCCGGTGGCGAGGGCACCCAGCAAGGCGACCACGGTGCAGAGGACGATCAGCGGATGAGAGTGAACTCCCAGCGATTCCAGCAATTCCTGGGGGGCGACCCCCGCCATCGTCCTCGCGGCCCCAGCCACGCGATGACACTACCGTTTCTATACAGATCCCCGGAATTTGCGGCACCGCGGCGCGGTGCCCTTGGCACCGGCGCGGCTAAGGCAGTAGATCCACGACGCTCCCTACGTGCGGATCCACATACATAGAGATGTCTCTCCTCCCTCGAGTAACCCCAGAAGAGACGACGGCAGGCTAACCGATTGAGCGATTTGACGCAAGCCCTAATTTTTGGGGCGGGTTCTCGATCCGGTCAGGTGCTTCGAGGGCCGACCGGCGCCGAACGAGCGCTCAACTCAGGGCCAGCTCGCCGGAGCGCAGGGCGGCGAGAACGCGCTCCGCCACCGCCTCGCCGGTCAGGCCGACCTCCTCGCGCAGCAGGGCCGGCTTGCCGTGGGTGACGTAGCGGTCGGGCAAGCCGACTCGCAGGACGCGGGCGCGCTCTCCCGCGCGCTCGGCGAAGGCGTCCTCCAGGTGCTCGAGCACGGCCGAGCCGAAGCCGCCGGGCAGGACGTTCTCCTCGATCGTCACGACGAGGTCATGGCCGAGCGCGAGACGCTCGAGCAGCTCGCCGTCCAGCGGCTTGGCGAAGCGGGCATCGGCCACCGTCGCCTTCAGATCGTGAGCGGCGAGGATCCTGGCTGCATCCAGAGCGACCGAGACGCCGTAGCCGTAGCCGAGCAGCGCCACGCGCTCGCCGCTCGCCAGCAGCTCGCCGGAGCCGATCGGGATCTCCTTGCCCTCGTCCGGCAACCCGACCCCCTCGGCCGCGCCACGCGGGTAGCGCAGCGCCGCCGGGCCGTCGTGGGAGATCGCCGTGCGCAGCATGTGGACCAGCATCGCCTCGTCGCGCGGCGCCATCAGAACCACGTTGGGGATCGGGCGGAAATAGGAGACGTCGAAGGCGCCGTGGTGGGTCGGCCCGTCGTCGCCGACCAGCCCGGCCCGGTCCATCGCGAAGGTAACGTCGAGCTCCTGCAGGCAGACGTCGTGGACGATCTGGTCGAAGGCGCGCTGGAGGAAGGTCGAGTAGATCGCGCAGACCGGCTTGGCTCCTTGGATCGCGAGGCCCGAGGCAAGCAGCACCGCGTTCTGCTCGGCGATTCCGACGTCGTAGTACTGCTCGGGCACCTCCTCGGCGAGCTTCTGCAGACCCGTCCCCCCCGCCATCGCCGCGGTGATCCCGACCACGCGCTTGTCGCGCCTGGCCTCGGCGACGATCGCATCGGCGAAGACCTGCGTGTACTGCGGCGGCGCGCTCGGCGCCGGCGGCGCCTCCAGGCGCTCCGGCGCGATCGCCTCGGGCGAGTCGGACTCCTGTACGGCGACCGGCTTGGGCGCCGGTTCTCCGTTGACGATCGAGTTGGGCTTGGCGGCGTGCCATTTCTCCATGCCCTCCAGGCCGCCCTCCTCGGCCGGGCCGAAGCCCTTGCCCTTGACCGTGTGGATGTGGACGACGACCGGGCGGTCGGCCTCGAAGGCCTCGCGCAGAGCCTCGCGCAGAGCGTGCACGTCGTGGCCGTCGATCACGCCCATGTAGGCGAGGTCGAGCTCCTCGAAGAAGAGCCCGGGCGCCCAGTAGGCCTTGATCGCCGACTTGATCTCCGGCCCGAGCCGTTCGATCCGCTTGCCGAAGCCGAGCGGCAGCTTGGTCAAGCGGTCCTCGACCCCCTCGCGGGCGTGGTAGAGGCGCGGGTTGAGGCGGACGCGATTGAAGTAGCGCGAGAGCGCGCCGACGTTGGGCGAGATCGACATCCCGTTGTCGTTGAGCACGATCACGACCGGCGTCTGCAGGCCGCCCGCCGCGTGCAGCGCCTCGTAAGCGACGCCGCCGGTGAGGGCGCCGTCGCCGATGACGGCCGCGACTCTTCCGTCCTCGCCGATCCCCTTGCGCATCGCCTCCTTCAGCCCGACCGCGTAGCCGATCGAGGTCGAGGCGTGGCCGGCGCCCATGATGTCGTGCTCTGACTCGAAGACCGAGCAGAACGGCGCCAACCCCTCGTACTGGCGGATCGTCGGCAGGCCCTCGCGGCGACCGGTGAGGATCTTGTGCGGGTAGGCCTGGTGGCCGACGTCCCAGAGGAGCTTGTCGCGCGGCGAGTCGAGCAGGCTGTGCAGGGCGACGGCGAGCTCGCAGGTGCCGAGGTTGGCGCCGAAGTGGCCGCCGATCTCGCCGATCGTGTCGATGATGTAGGTGCGCATCTCCTGCGCCACCCGCTGCAGCTGCTCATCGTCCAGCTCGTGCAGGTCGGCCGGTCCGTCGATCCCCTCGAGCAGGGGCGACTCGCCCTGATCGTCTGCCGCGTGTCCGTTCTCGCTCATTCGTCCCGGGTAAAGATGTAGTCGGCGACCCGCTTCAGATCGCCCATCTCGCCGCTTGCCTCACCGAGCGCTGCGGTCGCCTTGGCGTGCGACTCGCTGGCGAGCTGGCGCGCCCGCTCCAGCCCGAAGAGGCTGACGTAGGTGATTTTTCCAAGGCGCTCGTCGCTTCCATGGGTCTTGCCCAGCCGCTCGGCGCTTCCGGTCACATCGAGAATGTCGTCGACGATCTGGAAGAGCACGCCCAGCTCGTTGGCGAATCGGCGAAAGGGGATTGTCTCAGGTTCCACCAATCCCTCGAGTGTCAGCACGACGCCGACGCTGGCGGCGATCAGCCGCCCGGTCTTCAGCGTATGCAGGGCCCGCAAACCCTCGGCGTCGCGCTCCTCGACGGTGACGTCGACGTACTGGCCGCCGACCATCCCGTCGACCCCGGTCGCCGCGCTCAGCTCGCGCAGCGCCGCCAACACGCGTGCCGGCTCGCCGGGCTGCTCGCAGAAGAGCCGCACTGCCTCGGCGAAGAGGCCGTCGCCGGCGAGGATCGCCACGTCCTCGCCGAACTTGACGTGGGAGGTCGGCGCCCCGCGCCGCAGCTCGTCGTCGTCCATCGCCGGCAGGTCATCGTGGATCAGCGAGTAGGTGTGGACCAGCTCGATCGCGCAGGCGACCGGCAGGAAGCGCTCCGGCTCAGCCCCGAGCGCGCGCGCCGTCGCCAGGACGAGAACGGGCCGCACCCGCTTGCCGCCCGCCAGCAGCGAATAGCGCATCGCCTCCTCCAGGCCGGCGGTCGCCGCCGGCGCCGGAAAGCGCAGCCGCTCGAGCTCGGCATCGACCAGCGCGCGCAGCTCTTCGGGGTAGCTCACAGGCGGTGGGCGTCGCTCACTCGGCCGCGGCCTGGCCCTCGCGGACGCGGCGATTGGTCTCCTCCACCGCCTCGGCAGCAAGCTCGGCCGCCTCCCGCGCGAGCTCGGCGGCGTGCGCGTCGTCCGTTCCCCCGTCCTCCAACTCGCGCGCGATCGCAGCGAGCCGCTCGGAGATCTCGCGAAGCCTGTTCAACTTACGCCCTCACGCTCGCGCGCGATCGCGCCGAGTACGCCGTTGACGAAGCCTGGCGCGTCGGCGCCGCAGTACTCCTTGGCAATCTCGATCGCCTCGTCGATCGCCACCTCCGTCGGCACGTCCTCGCAGTGCTCGATCTCGTATAGCGCTACCCGCATCAGGTTGCGCTCCAGCGGCGCGATCCGCTCCAGCTCCCAACCCTTGGCGTGGGCGGCGATCGCCGCGTCGAGCCGATCGCGGTGCGCCTCGACCCCGGCCGCGAGCTCACGCGTGAAGGGACGCGAGTCGGCGACCAACTCCTCCAGCGGTCGGCCGGTGACGTCGCGCTGGTAGCAGGCGAAAACGGCGTCGCGGCGCTGGTCGGAACGGCGCATGACGCCATTCTCCCGTTTCGGCCGGCTGGACGGTTCGAGTCAGAGCAATCGGCCTCAGCCGCGCGCGTAGCCCAGGCCCAGGACGCCGACGTTGCCGGAGGTGTCGAGCACTTCTTTACGCAGCGCGAACGGTTCGAAGCCCTGACTGGGCGAAAGCTTCTCTGGCAGGGCGAAGAGGGTGAACAGATACGTTTCTTCCCCTCCTTCCGGACAGAGTCCGTAGGCCGTCTTGCCGAAGCCGTTGCGGCCGACCACGGCGCCCTTGGGAAGTTTTCCGGCTTCGATTTCTTCCAGGTCGGGGCTCAGGCCGGCCACGGCCCAGTCGAAGAAGAGCTTCCCGTCGACCGGCCGCAGGTTCATCGTGAAGAGGGCCAGTTCGGCGGTGTCCTGCGGTACGCCCTGCCAGCGAAGCGCCGGCGAAGTGTTCTTGCCGTCGCAGGTGTACTGGGCAGGCAGCGCCGGTGGGCCACCGCTGGACGCTTGGCTCGACGGGCTAAGCAAGGTGATGCTGGCCACGGTCGCTTCGCGGCGCTGCTGGGGGGTGATCTTGGGCGCTTCCTGGGCGGTGGGCTGCGGAACGGGTGCGCCGTGCCTGCCAGAGGACGGCTGCCCAGGGGACGACTGACCTGGAGTTCCCACGCTGGCGGCCCCTGTCGCGTCCGCCCCCGCGCCGGTCGCGGAACCCGAGCCCGCTTGGCCGGAGGCGGAGCCGGCTTCGCCGGCGGCGCCGCCGGTGGCAGCGGTCGAGCCCGAGGTATCGGAAGACCCTCCCCCGCAACCCAGGAGCAGGAGCGCCGAGAGGGCGAGCGCCGGGAGAACCCCAGCGCTCACCCCCTTCGCGGACGTCGTCAGGAAACGCTTAGCGCTTCTTCCCGATGCCATTGGAATGCTTCGGCCGGGAAGAAGCCGTTCCATTCGACCGATTCTCCGAACGCTTTCAGTTCGGTGCCAGTCGCTTTGAAGCTCGACGAGCTGAACGTGGCGCTTTCGGTCGTGTTGTTGATCAGGCCTCCGGCCGATCCGGTGACGTGGGCCCAAACGCCCCACAGCGGGCAGAACCAGCCGCCGTAGAGGATCCAGACGTCCACTCCTTTGACCACGAGGTAGTTGCTGGTGCTGACCGTGGTCAGGTTGGCGGGCCAGGGGAACGATTCGGCTTCGATCGCCGCCACCGTGCAGGTGGTGTCCGTATAGCAGTTGAACAGGGGCAGTTCGGTGACGTTCCCTTTGCCCGTCCCCCCGCTGTTCGAGATTTCAACTTTGTAGAGGAAGTTGTCGCAGGTGGTCGTCATTCCCCACGCGCTGAGGCCGCTTTTTTCGGCCCCCCCCAAGATCGTCTCCGTGCCTGTCAATTCTTTCCCGTTGAACTTCCAAGCGGGGCCGGCCATGGCCGAGCCGGCGAAAACGGCGCTCAACATCAGCGCCGCGAGCACGCCGACAAGGAGCGGCGTGAACGCCACCCCCCTTCTGTGCTTTTGCATAACCCTGAATCTCCTGTCTATTTGCTCGATGGACGGAAAAACAGCTACTGCCGACTGAAGCTTGCCGAGGGCTTGCGCCTTGCCGCACCCCCGCTTTCCCAAGCGTTTTCCCTGCAGGGTGATTTAGACGTACCCTGAAACCATCCAACAAGTACCACATTTGGGGCCCGCTTTCCACCTCGCGACGCGTCAATTCGCCTTCGGGCGCCCGAGAGACGAGCCCCGGCTCAGGCGCGGGAGACGTACTCGCCGCTGCGCGTGTCGACGCGGACCTTCTCGCCCTCCTCGATGAAGAGCGGCACCTGCACGACGACGCCGGACTCGAGCGTCGCCGACTTGTTGCCGCCGCCCGAGGCGGTGTCGCCCTTGACGCCGGGCTCGGTCTGGGCGACCACCATGTCGATCGCGCTCGGAACCTGCACGTCGCTGGGCCGCTCGTCGACGAAGAGCACGTCGACCTCGGCGTTGGGCAGCACCCACCGCATCGCCTCGCCGGCCACCTCGCGCGGGATCTCGATCTGCTCGTAGTCGCGCGTGTCCATGAAGACCGCGGCGTCGCCGGAGTCGTAGAGGTACTGCATCTTGCGCGACTCGGTGTGCACCGGGCGGAACTTCTCTCCGGCCCGGAACGTCTTGTCCTGGACCGTGCCGTCCTCGATCTTGCGCAGCTTGGTGCGCACGAAGGCGCCGCCCTTGCCCGGCTTCACGTGCTGGAACTCGATGATCCGGAAGATCGTTCCGTCGATTTCGATGTGCGAGCCGTTCTTGAACTGGTTGGTCGAGATCACGGCGGCGAATCCTAGAGAAGCGAGGACGGGCAGCGCCTTCTCCGGAACTCAACACCGCGACGCGGGAACGATCCTCTAACGTGCCCAGCAGGGAATGAAGGGGGTCCGCACAGCAGTCGTCTCGATCGTCGCGCTGGCGACCCTGCCCCTAGCCGGGGCGCGGGCCGAAGAAGCGCCGACGCGCGGGCAGTACGTCGAACAGGTCGAGCCGATCTGCCAAGCCAACACCGAAGCCAACAAACGGATCCTCAAGAACGTGCGGACGAAGGCGAAGAGCCGAGTGCTGGCCAAGATGAAGCAGGCCGGCGCCCAGTTCATCCACGCCTCGGCCGCCTTCGATGCCACCGTCAAGAAGATCTCGGCAGTACCGCGGCCGCCAGCGGACGACACCCGCCTGCTCAAGTGGTTCAAATATCTCGGCATCGTCGGGGAAAAGCTGCGCAAACTCGGGGTGGCGCTGAAGGGCGGCGAAGAAATCAAGGCCGCGCACGAACAGATCCGCGTCGAACGAGCCGCCAACGCCGCCAACAACGTCAGCTTCGTCTTCGAATTCCACTACTGCCGCCTGACCCCGTCGCGCTTCACCTGAACGGAGCGGGCCGGCGCCCTCCGGCGCCAGGACACGACGCGGCAACAGCGCTACTCGGCGTCGGCCCCGGTGCTCGTGGTGAGAGCGCCGGCCGCGCCACCGGAGAGCACGCGGCGGACCAGCCCCGGCACCAGCGTTCGCGCCACTGCGGCGAGCGCGTAGGGTCGCGGCACGTAGCGCTCGGCCTTGCCCCCCGGACCCGCTTCGAAGATCGCCTCGGCGACCTTCTCCGGCCTGGAGACGATCCATCGGGTCAGCGCTTTCTCGCGCAGCTCGGTCGCCGGGAAGCCCTCGGTGGCGATGAAGCCCGGCAGGACCAGGCCGACGTGGACCCCGCTGGGGCGCTCCTCGGAGTAGAGCGAGTCGCTCCAGCCGATCAGGGCGAACTTGCTCGCCGAGTAGGCGCCGGTGCGGGCACGGGAGACGCGACCCGCCGTGCTGGCGACGTTGACGACCGCGCTCGGCGCCGAGGCGCGCAGCGCCGGCAGCAGCGCCTCGGTGAGTCGGACGGCGGCGTCGAAGTTGAGCTGCATGTGTCGATGGACGTTGGCGTAACCGCCCTCGGCGAAACTCGCCCGCCAGGAAGAGCCAGCGTTGTTGACGAGCAGCGTCAGGCGGTCTCCGCGTGCGGCCACGTGATCGCGAACCCGAGCCGGCGCGTCCTCGTCGGTGAGATCGGCGGCGACGTAAGACGCGGCACAGGGCAGCGACTCGGCCAGAGCTCGCAGGCGCTCCTCGCGCCGGGCGACGAGAATCAACTCGGCGCCCGGCTCGCGGGCGAGGCGGTGCGCGGCCGCCTCGCCGATCCCGCTCGACGCGCCGGTCACCACGGCCACGATTCCGCTGGAAGTCACGCTCATAACGCTATTCGAACCACCGGACTGCGGACCTCTGTTCGAATCGACATACTGCCGCCCTTGTGACAAGCGAAACACCCCGACTACTCGACGATCTCCTGCGCGCTCCGGGCCCCTCGGGCTACGAGGCGCAAGCGGCAGCCGTCTGGCGCGAGGCGGCTTCCTTCGCCGAGCTCTCCGCCGACGGCATCGGCTCCTCGGTTGCCCGCATAGGCGAGGCGGCGCCGCTGCTCAGCGTCGTCGGCCACATCGACGAGATCGGCCTCGTGATCCGCCACATCGACGAGAAGGGGATTCTTTGGTTTGCGCCGATCGGAGGCTGGGACCCGCAGATCCTCGTCGGCCAGCGAGTCGAGGTGCAGGGCATCAACGGGCCGGTCCTGGGCGTCGTCGGGCGCAAGCCCCTGCACCTGCTCGACGCCGAGGGGCGCAAGCAGGTCGTCGAGATGAAGTCCCTGCACATCGACATCGGCGCCAGTGACCGCGAGCAGGCAACCGAGCGGGTCCGCGTCGGCGACCCGGTCGTGATCGCGACCGAGCCGCTCGCGCTTGCCGGTGGGCGCATGGTCTCGCGCTCGATGGACAACCGGCTCGGCGCCTACGTCGCACTCGAGGCGCTGCGGCGCTGCCACGAGCGCGCCGCGCTGAAAGCGAGCTTTGCCGCGATCGCCGCCGTGCAGGAGGAGATCGGCCTCTTCGGCGCCCGCACCTCCGCCTTTGCGGTGCGGCCGGACCTGGCGATCGTGGTCGACGTCACCCACGCCACCGACGCCCCCGGCATCGACGAGAAGGAGCTGGGCAGCCACGCGCTCGGCTCCGGCCCGGTGATCTACCGCGGAGCCACCCTCTCCCCTCGCGTCTTCGAGCTGATCGTCGCCACGGCCGAGGAGGCCGGGATCGCCCACACGGTCGGGGCCACCGGCAACTCGACCAGCACCGATGCCGACGGCATCCAGTTCGCCCGTTCCGGCGTTCCCACCGGCCTCGTCTCGATCCCCCTACGCTACATGCACTCCCCGGTCGAGATGGTCGAGCTGGCCGACGTCGAGGCGACCGTCGAGCTGATCGTCGCCTTTGCCGAGCGGCTCACCGCCGACGTCGACCTCAGTCGCTGACTGGAGCCGTCAGCTTCAATTGCCGACGAAGACGCGGTCGCGGCCGCCAGCCTTGGCCGAGTAGAGGGCGGCGTCGGCGCGAGCAACCAGATCGTCGGTGTTGACGGTGTCGGGCCTCGAGACCGCCGCGCCGATGCTGATCGTCACGCCGACTCCCACCGGGCGGCGCTTGCGCACGGCCTCGCGCAGGCGCTCGGCAATCGCCACCGCGTCCTGCTCGGTCGCCCCGGGCAGGACGACGAGGATCTCCTCGCCGCCGATCCGGTAGATCGTGTCGCCGGCGCGCAGGACCGCCCGCATCGTGTAAGCGATGTCCTGCAGGACGGCGTCCCCGGCGGCGTGACCGAGCTTGTCGTTGACCCGCTTGAAGTGGTCGAGGTCGCAGAGCAGCAGCGCGTGCGATTGCCCCCGGCCGGAATCGCAGGGCTCGCCGTCGATCTCTGCCAGGCGCTGCTCGAGCGCGTTGCGGTTGAAGAGTCCCGTGAGCGGGTCCAGCGTCGAGCGCCGACGGTGCGCTCGGTCGGACTCGACCAGGGCGCCGGAGAGAATCACCGTGCTGAGGATCAGGGCGGTGGCGGCGACAAGCGTCTGGCTGTGCGCCGCCGCACTGGCGGGGTCGACGGCGACGGTACTGACCAGGAAGACGGCCAGCAGGTAGGCGGTGCCGACGACCATGCCCCAGGGATCGAAGCGAACGCCGAGGGTCACGGCCGGCAGGGCGAACCACATCAGCGCCGGACTGGTCGGGCCACCGGTGGCGATCACGGCGCCGGCGAGCAGCAGAGGCAGCGCCCCCCAGGCACCCGCCACCCAGAGCCAGGGCCGCTTGCTCGCCTGCATGAAGCGGTCGGCGACGGCGAAGCCGGCGAAGCCGGCGGCGAGCGGCGCCAGCCAGAGCCAGCCGACCGACGGCCCGGCCGAAGCCAGAGCGAGGGCGAGGATCGCGAAGCAGGCGGCGCGGTAACGGCGCACGCGCGTCTCCATGTCGAGCAGGCGCTCGCGGCGCGCATCCGCGCGGGCGGCGGCGAGCGACTCGGGCCTGGGCATCGCCATTGCGTTCACCGGGCAGGGATCGGCTGCGCTGGGGAGGAAAGTTAGGACTGCAGGCGAGCAGCCGCCGTCAATCGACGGTCTGCAGCTCCTTTGGCAGGCCGCTGAGGTTGCGGTAGCCGTCCTCCTCGACGACGACGAGATCCTCGATCCTCACGCCGAACTTCCCCGGCAGGTAGATGCCCGGCTCGATCGTCACAACTTCGCCGGCCGCCAGCATGTCCTCGGAGCGCTGCGAGACCCGCGGCTCCTCGTGCACCTCGAGCCCGACGCCATGACCGAGACCGTGGCCGAAGCGCTCCCCGTGCCCGGCGGCCGCGATCAGCTCGCGGGCGACCCCGTCGACGTCCTCCGCCTTGACGCCCGCGCTTACCGCGGCGAGTGCCGCCGCCTGCGCCTCGCGCACCGTCTCGTACACCGCGCGGGCCTCCTCGCCGGGATCGCCGGTGGCGAAGGTGCGGGTGCCGTCGGAGCAGTAACCGTCGAGCTTGGCGCCCATGTCGAAGACGACCAGCTCGCCGCGGCCGATCTCGCGCTCGCCGGGCTCGGCGTGCGGAAGGGCGCCGTTGGACCCGGCGGCAACGATCGTCGGAAAGGAGGGCTCGGCGCCGTGCTCGCGCATCCAGGCCTCGGCGGCGCGGGCGACGTCGAGCTCGCTGCGACCGGCCAGGCCACGCTCCAGCGAGCGGCTCCAAATCTCGTCGGCGAGCGCGGCGGCGGCGGCGATCGCCTCCAGCTCCGCGGCGTCCTTGACCCGGCGCAGCTTCTCCACCGTGCCGGCAGCCCCCTCGAGCGTCACCCCGTCGGCCAGTTTCTCCGTCAGGCGCTCCATCGTGCGCACGGCCATGTGGTGATCTTCGAAGCCGGTCCGTCCCCGCAGGCACGCGGCGATGCCGGTCAGCCAGTCGTCCCTGACCGTGACGACCTCCCAGTCAGCGATCTCGGCTTCGGCCCGCTCGGTGTAGCGGAAATCGGTGAGAAAGACGCGTGCATCCTCGCCGCAGACGCAGGCGCCGTTGGTGCCACCGAAGCCGGTCAGGTAGCTGACGTTGACCAGGTCGGTGACGAGGAAGCGGTCGAGCTCCCGCTCGGCCACGAGCGTCGCCAGGCGATCGCCGCGGGCCTGCATCAGTCGGTGCCGGCGCCGAGCTCGCCGGCGAGCAGCGCCAGTGCCTCGCGATAACCGTCGGGACCCTTGCCGGAGATCTTGGCCAGGACGAGGCCATCGAAGACTGAGAGCTTGCGCCACCCGTCGCGAGCCTCGACGTCGGAGAGGTGCACCTCGACGGCGGGGACGCGAGCGACGTCGAGTGCGTCGGCGATCGCCCGGCTGTAGTGGCTCCAGGCGCCGGCGTTGACGATCGCCGAGTCGGCCAGCTCCGGCACCCGGTGCAGGTACTCGCAGAACTCGCCCTCGGAGTTGGTCTGGAAGAAGATCGCTTCGAGCCCCAGCTCACGGGCCCAACCCTGCACCTTCGCCTCCAGCTCGTAGAGGGAGAGGCCGCCGTAGACAGAGGCATCGCGGCGCTCGAGGACGTCGAAGTTGACGCCGTGCAGGACGGCGACGCGGTTGTGGGCGGTGGTCATCGCGCGTAGAGCTCCTTCACGGCGGCCTCGACCTTAGCCGCATCGACGAGCTCGCCAGCGCGGGGCGCGCCCGGCTGGGAGAGCAGGACGAAGCCGACGCCGGCGGCGGTGCGCTTCTTGTCGCGACCCAAGGCGGCGATCGTGTGCTCGAAGTCGACCGAGGGATCGAGCTCGGTCGGCAGGTCGTGACGAATGAGGATCGACTCGACCTCGTCGCGCAGCTGCGCCGCCTCGGAGAGGCGCAGCGCCGCGAGCAAGCCCATCGCCACGGCCTCGCCGTGGCGATAGCGCTCGTAGCCACTTGCGGCCTCGATCGCGTGGCCCACGGTGTGGCCTAGGTTGAGCACGGCACGCAGCCCGGCGTCGCGCTCGTCGGCGGCGACGACCTCGCACTTGTAGCGGGCGCATGCGAAGACGAGATCGCCGAGTTCGGCGGGGTCGAGCGATTCGATCGCGCGGGTTCGCTCCCAGAGCTCCCCGCCGGCGAGCAGGCCGGTCTTGAGCAGCTCGACGAAGCCGGCCGCGAGCTCCTCCTCCGCGAGACTGGAGAGGGTGTCCGTGTCGGCGAGCACGGCCGCGGGTAGGTGGTAGGCGCCAGCGTAGTTCTTCCCCTCCGGGAGGTCGACGCCGGTCTTGCCACCGTAGGCGGAGTCGACCTGGGCCACCAGGGAGGTCGGCACCTGCACGACCGGAACGCCGCGCTGGTAGAGGTGGGCGCAGAAGCCGGCGAGGTCGCCGACGACGCCACCGCCAAGGGCCACCACGTGGTCCTCACGCGTCAGCCCCAGGCGCGCCATCTCGCGCAGCACGCGCTCGACCTCGGCCATCGTCTTCGCCGACTCGCCCGGCGCCACCTCGACCGTCGCCGCCAGCGGAGCCAGGCGGTCGGCGTACAGCGGGCCGACCGTGCTGTCGGTGATACAGCAGCGCTCGCCCGGCAGCGGCCACGGACCCGTGCCCAGCAGGCCCGACCCGACGAAGACGGGGTACTCGCCCGAGGCGCTTGCCGCCCAGAGCATCCTCGTGCCCGGGGGCAGCTCGGCGAGGGCGATCAGCGACGGCATCGCCCGGGCGATCAGGCCGCGGTCGCCAGCCGGGACGATCGCATCGGCGAGCGATTCGTAGAAGGGCAGCCGCTCGACGAGCAGCCGCTCGACATCCTCCGCGTTGCGGGCGAGTGGCCGGTCGCTGCGGGCGATCCGCCGCCAGGCTTCGCGGGCGTCGACCTGCAGCCAGACGACGACGTGGCGGTCGAGCGCGGCGCGCACGCGCTCGGAGAGCACGCTGCCGCCGCCGAGCGCAATCGCACCGCCGTCGGCGCCCTCCAACAGCGAGCCGACGACCTCGGCCTCACGGCTGCGAAAGGCCTCCTCCCCATCCTCCTCGAAGGCGGTCCGGATCGGCTTGCCGAACGCCTCTTCCATCAGCGCGTCGATCTCGGTGACCGCGAGCCCGGCATCGCCCGCCGCGGCCAACGCCGTGCTCTTCCCCGCCCCCATGAAGCCGATAAAGACGAGCGCCGGCTTCATCGGATGCAACGTCCCTTTCCCATGTCCAGCATGGAAAACAGCCGTTTCATCCGCGGAAGTCGATGCGCTTCTTGTATACCTCGACCGCGGCGAGGACGTCGTCGATGTGGTCGCCGCCGAACTTCTCGCGGTAGGCGCGGGCGAGGACGAGGCAGACCATTGCCTCGGCGACGACCGCCGCGGCCGGCACCACGGTCGAGTCGGTGCGCTCGCGCAGCGCCTGCGCCGGCTCCTTGCTCTCGGTATCGACCGAGCGCAGCGGCTTGGTCAGGGTTGAGATCGGCTTGATCGCGGCGCGCACCGAGAGCGGCAGGCCGTTGGTCATGCCGCCCTCGACCCCGCCGGCGTGGTTGGTCTCGCGGAAATAGCCACGCTGCTCGGACCAGAAGATCTCGTCGTGGGCCTCCGAGCCGGGGCGCGAGGCGACGTCCCAGGCTTCGCCGATCGAGACGCCCTTGACCGACTGGATCGAGGCGACGGCACCGGCGAGGCGACCGTCGAGGCGGTCCTCCCAGGAGACGTGGGAGCCGAGCCCAGGCACGAGACCGAAGGCGCGCACCTCGAAGCTGCCGCCGAGGCTCTCGTTGGCCTTGCGCAGGCGGTTGATCTCCTCGACCATCGCCGCGCTCGCCTCGGCGTCGAGGCAACGCACCGGGTCCTCGTCCACAGCGGCGAAGTCCTCGGGGCCGAGGTCCTCTTGCTCAGGCGCGCCGATCGAGGCGATCTGGGTGACGTGGCTGTGCACGCTGACGCCGAGCGCGGTGAGGAAGCCGCGGGCGATCGAGCCGGCAGCGACGCGGGCGGCGGTCTCGCGCGCGCTGGCCCGCTCGAGCACGTTGCGAATGTCGGCGTGGCCGTACTTCTGGGCGCCAACCAGGTCGGCGTGTCCGGGCCGCGGCAGGTGCACCTCCTCGACGGCTGCGTCCACCGGCCACGGGTTCATCCGCTCCTCCCAGTTGGCGTAGTCGCGGTTGGCGACGAGGACGGCGATCGGGCTGCCCAGCGTGCGCCCATGGCGGAGGCCGGAGCGGATCTCCACCGCGTCGGTCTCGATCTTCATCCGCCCGCCGCGGCCGTGGCCGAGCTGGCGCCGCGCCATGTCGCGGTCCAGTGCCGCGCGATCGAGCGCGAGCCCAGCCGGCATCCCCTCGACGATCGCCACGAGCCCGGGCCCGTGCGACTCCCCCGCCGTTGTGAATCGGAACACGCCCATACCGCGCCAAGGCTATATGCGGCCGACCGCGTTCGCTCTTTGCTGGAATTCGGCCCGCAGACAGGACGTCAGCGGACCATCAGGCGCGGGCGGCGGCGCGCATGGTGTCGAGGGGCGCCGGGCGGGCGGTCCAGAGTTCGAGCGAGAGAGCGCCCTGCTGGACGAGGATCTCGATGCCGTCGACGGTGGTCGCACCGGCCGTCTCCGCGGTCCGCAGCAACGCCGTCGGCTCGCCTCCATAGACCATGTCGATCACGGTCTGCCCGGCCGAGAAACCCGTTGCCGAGAGCGGCAGCTCGGCGAACGGATCCTCGCCGGCGAGCCCGACCGCGGTCGTGTTGACGATCAGCTCGTGGGCGCCCTGGTCCGGCGCGGCGACGGCCTCCCCTCCGAGTTCCTCGCAGAGATGGCGCGAGCGCAGCTCGGTCCGGTTCCAAACCGCCACCTCGGCGCCCTCGCGGAGGAGGGCCCAGACCACCGCGCGGGCGGCGCCGCCGGCGCCGAGCACGAGGGTGCGCTTGCCGGCCGGCGAGGCCGGCAGGGAGTGCAGAAAGCCTTCGGCATCGGTGTTCTCGGCGCGAATCTCGCCCCCCGCCCCATCATCGAAGACCAGTGTGTTGGCGGCACCGATCTCGCGCGCGGTCTCCGAGAGCTCGTCGGCCAGCGCCAGCGCCGCCCCCTTGTGCGGAACCGTGACGTTGGCCCCCGCGAACCCCTCGCCGGGCATCGCCCGCACACGCCCCTCGAAGGCGTCGGGTGCCACCTCGATCGCCTCGTAGCTCCACTCATCGGCCAGGCCCAGCTCGGCCAGGGCGGCGCCGTGCATCGCTGGCGAGCGAGAGTGCGATACCGGGTAGCCGAGCACGGCGAGTCGCGGCACGCCCTATTCCCCGCAGGTGTCGGGCGAGTTGCCACCAGCCGCTTCACGGGCCGCGTTGTAGCTGGCGACGTCTGCTTCAAATTCCGCTTCGGTCGAGGAGAAGGCGAGCTTGTTGCAGGCGCCCGGTTCCGCCACGTAGAAGAGGTAATCGACCTTGGCCGGATGGGCCGCCGCTTCGATCGAGGCGAGGCCGGGGCTGTTGATCGGCCCTGGGGGCAGGCCGGCGTGGGTACGCGTGTTGTAGGGCGAGTCGGTGGCCAGTTCGGATTCGGTCAGCGGCTCGGTGTAGTTGCCGGTGGCGAACCGCGTGGTCGCGTCGATCCCCAGAGGCATCCCTTCGCGCAGGCGGTTGTAGATGACCGCGGCGACGAATTTGCGCTGGCTTTCCAGCCCCGCCTCGTCCTCGACCATCGAGGCGATCGTGATCACGTCGTAGACGGTCAGGTTCTTCGAACGGGCATAGCTCATGTCGACGCCCTCGACCCGGCGCTTGAAGTCTTCGAGCTGCAGCTGGACCAGTTCGACTGCCTTGGCGTGCTGCTGCAGCTCGAAGGTGTCCGGGAAGAGGAAACCCTCGAGGTTCTTAGCTTCGCCGCCGCCGTACTTGGCCGGATTGAGATAGGGCGAGCGCACGCTGGCCTCCTCGTAGCTGCCGCTCAGGCCTTCCCGCTTCGTCAGCTCGGCGGTCTGCGCCCGGCTGTAGCCCTCGGGGATCGTCACCGTGATCGTCTTCACCACCACCGGGGGTGGCGGCTCGCTGCGGTGGAAGTGCTTGTAGGCGAGGGCTGCAATCGCGGCGGCGCCGACGAATACGAGCGTCAGGGCCGCAACCATTCCGAGCCGGCGACCGTTGAAGCGTCCTCCCTCCCGCTTGCGCCGACGTTCTTCACGCTCGCGGCGCCGCCGCTCGCGCTCAGCGGCGAGTGGGCCCTCACTCATCGCCGCTCTCTTCGATCGCGGCGCGACCGGCGAGGTAGGCCTGCAGCAGGTGGGCGGCTGCCAGCGAATCGGGAGCCGCGGCGGCCCCTTCGCGCTTGCTCGCCTCGGCCATGCGGGTCGTAAGGCGCTCGTCGTAGGTCTCGACCGGGATCTCGAGCAGAGCGTCGAGCTCGTCGCAGAAGGTCCGCGTCAGGGCCGCCTGGCTGCCCTCCTCGCCGCTCAGGTGCAGCGGCAGCCCCACCACCACGAGCTCGACCTCGTGCTTGGCGACGAGGTCGGCGACGGTGCGGGCGACGGGTGGTTCGACCACCGGCAGCGGCGTCGCCAGCGTTCCGCTCGGGTCGGAGATCGCGCAGCCGATCCGCGCCGTGCCGTAGTCGAGGGCGAGGACGCGCATCCGGCTCAGCCGAGCTCTCGCTCGATCGCGGCCCGCGCGACCCCCAGCGCCTCATCGAGCTTGCTCGCGTCCTTGCCGCCGGCCTGCGCCATGTCGTCGCGACCTCCCCCACCGCCGCCGACGATCGGGGCCGCCTCACGGACGATCGCCGCGGCGGAAAGGCCGCGGGCAACTGCCTCTTTGGAGACGAGGACGACGAGCGCGACCTTGTCTCCCTCGGCGCCGCCGAGCGCGACCGCCGCCGCGCCGCCGAGCTTCGACTGCACGCGGTTGGCCAGCTCCAGGAGCTGCTTCTGATCGGCCAGTGGCGTCCGCGAGACCACCAGGCCGACCCCGCCCGCCTCGACCGCCTCGCCGACGAGCCGCTCCGCCTCCTCGCCGAGCAGCTCCTTCTGCGCCTGCTGGGCGCCTTCTCCGGCCTCGCGCAGGCGCTCCGCCGCGCGCCGGGCCCCGCCAAGTGGGTCCTGCGGCGAGCCGAGCAGCTCCCCCACCTCGCCGAGGTGCTCCTCGCGCTGGCGGAACCAGTCGATCGCGGCCGGGCCGCTGAGCGCCTCGATGCGCCGCACGTTCGCGGCGCTGGAGCCCTCGGAGGCGATCTTGAAGATGCCGACCTCGGCGGTGTTGGCGACATGTGTGCCGCCACAGAGCTCGCGCGAGACCTCCTCGACCTCGACCACGCGCACCCACTCGCCGTACTTCTCGCCGAACAGCGCCATCGCCCCCAGCCGCTCGGCCTCGGCGCGCTCCATCTCCAGCCAGCGCACCGGGCGGCTCGCCTTGATCCACCCGTTGACGCGGTCCTCGACGTCGCGCAGCTCCTCGGCGCTCAGACCCTGGCCGTGGGTGAAATCGAAGCGCAGCTTGTCCGGACGCACGGCCGAGCCCGCCTGGCGCACGTGGGTGCCGAGCCGCTCGCGCAGCGCCGCGTGGAGCAGGTGAGTGGCGGTGTGATTGCGCATCGTCGCGTGGCGCGTCTCCCGCTCGACCTCGGCCTCCACGGCAACGCCCGGGTCGATCTCCGCCGATGGCTCAACCTCCAACGCCTGATCGTCGCCGACCCGGTAGACGTCGAGCACGCGGGCCTCGCCGCCCGGCCAACGCAGCACGCCGGAGTCGGCGACCTGGCCGCCGCCCTCGGCGTAGAAGGGACTCTGCTCGAGCTTGACCAGGGCGCGGCCGTCCTCGCGCTCGACCGCGGCCAGGCCCGTCGTCGAACGCAGCGTCTCGTAGCCGACGAAGCGGGTCGGCGCGGCGGCGCCGGCAAAGGTGATGATGCGCTCGTGGCGGTCCTCGGAGCCATGCGCGGTGGCTGCACCGACGCGGGCACGCTGGCGCTGCTCCTCCATCAGCTCGTCGAAGCCGCCGTCGTCGACCGAGAGGCCCTGCTCGGCGAGCAGCTCCTTGGTCAGGTCGTAGGGGAAGCCATAGGTGTCGTGGAGCTTGAACGCGTCGGTCGCCTCGATCCAGGAGGTCTCCGATTCCCCGGCTCTGGCGACGAGCTCGTCGAGGAGGACCATTCCCCGCTCCAGCGTGTGGCCGAAGCTCTCCTCCTCGTCGCCGACCCAGCGAGCGATCGTCTCGCGCTCGGCCACGAGCTCGGGGTAGGCCTCGCCCATGATCTCGATCGTGCGCTCGGCGAAGCGGCCGAGCCACGGCGCCTCGAGACCGAGTGTCCGCCCCTGCTGGATAGCCCGGCGCATGATCCGGCGCAGGATGTAGCCGCGGTCCTCGTTGGAAGGCACGACGCCGTCGGCGATCAGGAAGGCGGCCCCGCGCGAGTGGTCGGCGACGATCCGCATCGCCCGCGTCACCGCGCCACCCTCAGCGTAAGAGCGTCCCGACATCTCCTCGGCGAGGTCGATCAGCGGCCGGACCAGATCGGTCTCGAAGACCGAGGGCGCGCCCTGCAGGATCGCGGCCATGCGGTCGAGCCCCATGCCGGTGTCGATGTTGCGCATCGGCAGCTCGGTCAGCGTCCCGTCCGCGCTCAGGTCGTAGGTCATGAAGACGTGGTTCCAGAACTCGAGGAAGCGGTCGGTGTCGTCGCCGGGCCGATCGTCCTCAGCGCCGAACTCGGTGCCCCGGTCGATATAGAGCTCCGAGCAGGGGCCGCAGGGGCCGGCCGGCCCCGCCTGCCAGAAGTTGTCCCCGCGGCCGAGCCGGACGATGCGCTCGTCGGGAACGCCGACGCGCCGCCAGACCTCGATCGCCTCCTCGTCGGGGCCGAGGCCGAGCGCCTCGTCGCCGCCGAAGACCGTCACCCAGATCCGCTCCGGGTCCATACCGAAATCCCGCGTCGAGAGCTCCCAGCCCCAGGGGATCGACTCCTCCTTGAAGTAGTCGCCGAAGCTCCAGTTGCCGAGCATCTCGAAGAAGGTGAGGTGGCGCGCGGTGTTGCCAACCTCCTCGATGTCGGTCGTGCGGAAGCACTTCTGCACATCGGCGAGTCGGCGCGCAGGCGGGCGCTCGCGGCCGAGGAAGTAGGGCTTGAACGGCTGCATGCCCGCCGTGGTCAGCAGTACCGAGGGATCGTGGACCGAGGGAACCAGCGAGGCCGAGGGCACGATCTTGTGATCGCGCTCGGCGAAGAAATCGAGGTAGGTGCGGCGGATCTCAGCGGCCTTCATCGGGGCAGAGCCTACGGGCTGACAGGCGCGGTCGTCTCGCGTTTGTGGGATGGACAGACCGTCCCTAACCTTGACTGGATGGCCAAAGGTGTCGAGACGAGCCCAACATGATGCTGCTCCCCACCGACGCGCGCCTGGCGCGCCGTGCCACCGACGGCGACGAGAGCGCCTTCGCGGCTATCTTCAAGCGTTACCACCAGGAGCTCTACCGCTTCTGCCTCTCGATCGTCTCGCGCTCCGAGGACGCTCAGGACGCGCTGCAGAACACGATGGTCAAGGCGCTGCGCTCGCTGCCGGGCGAGAAGCGCCAGATCGACCTCAAGCCGTGGTTGTACAGGGTGGCCCACAACGAGTCGATCGAACTGCTGCGCCGGCGCCGCGAGAGCGTCGAGCTCCACCCGGAGCGCCTGACGGCCGTCGGCGAGCCAGCCGAAACCGCGGCGCTGCGCGAGCGCTTGCGGCGGATCTTCGACGATCTCGAGCTGCTGCCGGAGCGGCAGCGAAGCGCGCTCGTGATGCGCGAGCTGGGCGACCTCGACTTCGCCCAGATCGGCGAAGCCTTCGCGACCTCGGCCGCGGTGGCGCGTCAGACCGTCTACGAGGCGCGACTCAACCTGCGCCAGCTGGAAGCGGGGCGCGAGATGAGCTGTGAGCGGGTGACCCGCCAGCTCTCCGAAGCCGACGGTCGCGTCACCCGGCGCCGCGACATCCAAGCCCACCTGCGCGCCTGCCCGGAGTGCCGCGAGTTCGGCGACGCGATCGCCTCGCGGCGGCGCGACCTCGCGGCGCTCTCACCGCTCCCGGCAGCGGCCGCCGGTTCGATTCTGCAGGGGCTACTCGGCGGGCAGGCGGTGAGTGGGGGCTTGGCCGGCGGTGCAGCCGGCTCGTTCGGTGCGGGTGCCGGCAAGGCGATTGCCACGTCGGCGGCCGTGAAGGCGGTGGCGACGGTCGCCGTGGTGGCGACGGTCGGGGTGACCGCCGCGGACCGCGGCGGTCTGATCGACGCCGGGCTGCCGGGCGACAAGGCGGCGAAGGAAGGCGGGGGCGCTGAGGCGAAACAGGCGAATGCGGTCAAGGAGCCGCGCTCTGGGCCGGGCGGTTCCCAGCCCGCGCGTGCCGTTCGCCATGCCGCCGTCACGAGGGTCGAACGACACCGAGCCTCGGTCGCTCCCGCTGCCAAGCCAGCGGACGATCGGTCGGCCGCCGGGGGCAACCCGACCCAACCGGCGGCGGGTGCGGAGTCACCGCCCGACCGGCCTGTGGCACTGCCGACAGCCTCGCAGCACGGACAGGAAACCGCCGCCGCGCACAAAGCCGGCTCGACATCGAACCGCGGGCACGGGCGCTCCCATGGCCATGCTCCAGCGGCCGGGGCACACTCGCCTCAAGGCTCGGAAGCTGGCCCCCACGGGTCAACCGGCGCGCAGCACCAGGCAAAAGGGCAGGCTAAGGGCCACGCAAAGCATGGGTCGTCGGGGTCTGCTGCGCATGGCCACGGCGCTAATCCAGGGCCACCCGCCGGCGCGCCGGCGGGTGGCAAGGGCAAGTCCAGGAAGGCCGAAGCCGAAGCACCCGCAACGCCACCCTCAGCGTCTGAGCCCGGAGCCGCCAAGGGCCACCACAAGGCAGACGAAGCTTCGCCCTGACGAACCCGAGGCCGGTCCGTTTCAGGCTTGGTTTCGAATCGTCAACCCTGAGTCGAAGGAGGCACGATGAAGGCGTACCTGAAAGCTTCGATCGTCATCGCGGTGTTCGCTCTCGCCTTGCCGGCGCTGGCGCCCGCCACGCCCGGCAACGGCCATGGACACGGGCAGGGCCAAGGCCAGGGCAACGGGCCCGAATACACGCCAGCGCCACCCCCGCCTCCCCCGGCGAAGGCCTACGGCAAGTACTGCCAGGGCGAAAGCAAGCAGCACGTCAAAGGCGAGAAAGGCACCGCGTTCTCGCGCTGCGTGACGGCGATGGCTCACGCCGCCAACAACCCCGGACAGGCCCCGGGGCAGGTGTGCAAGGGCAAGAGCAAAAAGCACGTCAAAGGCGAGAAAGGCACGGAATTCAGCCGCTGCGTGAAAGCCGCGGCGAAGCTGCGCCACGACGAACACCAGGCGGCGGAGTAGCCGGCTCTCAGCCGGCGATCGTGCCGTGGCCGACGATCGCCTCGCCGTGCATCAGCACCGCGGTCTGCCCCGGTGAAACGCCGGCGAAGTCCTCGCCCAGCTCGACCGCCAGCTCGGCATGCCTTCCGGTCCCCGTCACGGTTAGCGCGGCGGGGACCGGCTGCGAGCGGTAGCGCAGCCGCACCGCGTCGACGCACTCCCCGTCGCGATGCAGCACGGCGTCGCGCAGCCGCACCGTGCGCGCCATCAGGTCGCGCCGCGGACCGACCGTGACCGTGTTCTTGGCGGCGTCGGTGGAGAGGACGTAGAGCGGCTCCTCGGCGGAAACACGGATGCCGCGCCGCTGGCCGACGGTGAAGTTGTGGTGCCCGCGATGGCGGCCGATCGCGTTGCCGGAGCGATCGAGCAGGTTGCCCTCGCGCTCGCGCAGCCCGCCGTGGCGGCGTAGGAAATCGGCCTTGCCCTGGCCGGAGAGGAAACAGAGGTCCTGGCTCTCGGGCTTGCGGGCCACGGCGAGGTCGTGGCGGGCGGCGATCTCACGCACCTGCGGCTTGGTCAGCTCGACGAGCGGGAAGCGCACCCGCTCCAACATGCGCGGCGGCAGCGCCGCGAGCATGTAGCTCTGGTCCTTCTTCGTGTCGGCGGCAGCCGCGAGCAGCGGCCCCTCGTCGTCCTCGACGATGCGGGCATAGTGGCCAGTGACGAGATGGCTGGCGCCGAGTCGTTCGGACAGATCGACCATCGCCGCGATCCGCACCTCGCCGTTGCAGGCAATGCAGGGGTTGGGGGTGCTGCCGGCCGCGTACCCGGAGACGAACTCGGCGACGACCCGCCGCCTGAACTCCTCCTCCAAATCGAGGGTGAGATGCGGGATGCCCAGCGAGTGCGCGAGCGAGCGTGCTCCCAGCACGGCCTCGGGAGAGCAACACGCCTTGGCGCCGTCGGTGTCCGGGTCGGCCCAGAGCTTCAGCGTCACCCCGACCACCTCCGCGCCCCGCTCTCGTTCCAGCAGCGCCGCCACGGCGCTGTCGACGCCGCCCGACATCGCCACCAGCACCCGCTCCGCGCCAGGGCCCGCAAGCCGCTCGGCCGACGCCGACGCCTGCGCCAGCGCCCGGTGCAGCGCATCGGCGGCGAGCTGTGCCGCGTGCCGCTTCGCCGGGGTCAACCCCCCGATCGCCTCATCGACCTCGTCCGTCCCGATCCGCGCCGCGTCGAGCACCGCCGCGCCGTCGACCATCTCGGCCACAGCGGCGGTCGCCGCCCGCATCGCCCCGCAGCCCTCCGCATCGAAGGTGACCGATCCAATCCGGCCCGCCTTCACCAAAAGCGATATCCGCGAGAGATCTCTGCACGCAGCTCCCCCCGCGGCACCCGTGAAGGCACCCTCCCCCGCCGGTCCAAGCCGGCTGCGGTCGTGCAGATAAGCGTCGAATATCTCCCGGTCCACCTCACAAAGGGTAGGCATCGCCGGGCAACGGCGCAGTATTTCATTCCCCGTTGAGCAAACGCCGCAGATCACCGAGCACTCGTAGCGCGTCCTCATCTAGCTGCTTCCAGGTAATTCGAACCACCCGCCAACCCTCGGTCGCCAGCAATCGATCGCGTTCCCGGTCCGCCTCGAAGGCCCGTCGAGTCCCGTGCACTGCGCGACCGTCCAGCTCGACGATCAGCCGCTGCTCGGCCCAAAGACAATCCACCTCGAAGAAACGGTCCCGAACCTGCAGGTGGGCATTGAATCGCGGCTGTGGCAGGCCAGTCGCTTCGTCCAGGAGCGCGGCGAAACGCTGCTCCAGCTGACGCCGCGTGATCCCCCGACTTCCTCGTTGTCCCTCCAGGATTGCGCGCAAGGCGGCTGAGCCAACCCGTTCGGGGTACCGCGTCAGCAGCTCCGGTACGGAGAGCCTGCTCGTCAGACCGCGGACTTCCGCCTCGTTGAAGGCATTCGAAAGGGAGCGCGGCGCAAGCAGCGCCGCCAGATCGAAGAGGGTCCGGGCAAGACCGGTCACTGGAATGCCATCGATCTCGGTGACCTCGTCAGTCGGCAGAGGTGAACAGTGCGAACGAATCCCCGGCCGCGACCGGAACCGGGTCGGCCTGGTCAGTTCGATCGAGCCCTCCGACTGCGGAAGCAGCGCCCACAGCTGACCGGCGGACCGGTGACTGAGAACCGCGTTGCTCCCACAGGAGATCGCAGCCGCCATCCACTGCCCCCTCTGCGTGAGAGCCCCGTGCCCCACCGCGTAGACCCCGCGCTGAACACGATGCAGTTGGCCCCGCCGCAGGCGGTCCTCGATCGCGCCCCGGCCGAGCCCAAGCCCAACGAGCTGCCCCCTCCCAACCACTCCGTGCTGCCGTTCCGCCAGCTCCGCGACGGCGCGATCGAGCCCGTGCGACGTCCCTTTTACATGTCTGACATGGGGAACAGCCGCCGCATCGTGCATGGGAACGATGGTGAGCGGTCGAGACGCACGGGTGGCGCGCTCGATGTCACGAATGTGCAACGCAAATGAGGCTCCAGCCCGCCGGTACCGCCTCTGGCTTTGATCCCTTGAAGTAAAGGGTGGGCGCCTCCTCGCAACCCCACGGGGTCTTGAGAGATCAGCTCCCGCGCCGTTTGTGTTGGGTCAAACGGTGAGGCGGCTCACGCACGGGCTCGAGCCTCGGGGCAACCGTAGCACCGCGCGGGTGCCACCGCGAGCGATCAATCGTCGAGGTTGGAAAGGAGCATCTCCGCCTCGCTCCAGTCCTCGGGCTGAACGCGCAGGGCGATGTCTCCCCGGCCAAAGCGATCGAGCGGCCAGTCGACCGTCAGCACCGCCTCGATGCCAGCCTCTTTCAGCGCCTGGTGCCAGGCCCGGGCCGTGCGCACGTCGGCGAAGTCGCGCACGACCTCCCAGCTGTCGAAGCGCGGATCGTCGAGGTGGACCGGCGTCGTACCCGGTCCCGGCGAGCGCCTGAAGGCCGCTCGAATCCGCTCGAGGAAGCTCACTTGCCTGCGGTAGGCCTCGCGCGCAGCTGCAGCCCCACGTCGCGCAACTGCACCTCGTCGACCGGGGCGGGAGCGCCGGTCAGCGCGTCCGCGCCCGAGGCGGTCTTGGGGAAAGCGATCACGTCGCGGATCGAATCGGAGCCGGCGAGGCGCTGGACGATGCGGTCGAGCCCGTAGGCGATCCCGCCGTGCGGCGGTGCGCCGTAGCGCAGCGCCTCGAGCAGGAAGCCGAAGCGCGCCTCGGCCTCGGCCGCGTCGATGCCGAGCGCGGCAAAGACCTGGCCCTGCACGGCGGCGTCGCTGATACGGATCGAGCCCCCGCCCATCTCCTGGCCGTTCCAGACCAGGTCGTAGGCCTGGGCCCGGGCGGCACCGGGGGCGGCCGGATCGAAACCGGCGGCGGGCGCCGTGAAGGGATGGTGCAGCGGCTCCCAGCCGCCGGCGTCGTTCGCCTCCATCAGCGGCCAGTCGACTATCCAGAGCAGGTCCTCACTGCCCTCCGGCACCAGATCGAACTCCGCCGCGAGGTCCAGCCGCAGCTGCGCCAGCACCGCGTTGGCGACCTTCGGCGTGTCGGCGACGACGAGCAGCAGATCGCCCTCCTCGGCGTCAAGCCGCTCGTTGAGCGCGCTCAGCTCCGCCGCCGAGAGGAACTTGGCCGTTGGCGAGCGCCAGCCGTCGCCCTCGCGGAAGGCCCAGACGAGGCCCTTGGCGCCGAGCTCCTGGGCGCGCTCGATCAGCCCATCAAGCGCCGAGCGCGGCATCTCGCGGGGGCCGGCGTTGAGGCCGCGCACGGTGCCGCCGCCGCCGATCACCGAGGCGAAGACCTTGAACTCCGTCTCGGCGAGAAGGTCGTCGAGGTCGGCCAGCTCCATGCCGAAGCGCGTATCGGGGCGGTCGGTGCCGTACCTGGCGATCGCCTCGTCGTAGGGCATGCGCCGCAGCGGCAGCCGCAGCGAGGGACCGCTGACCCGCTCGAAGACGTGCGCCAGCAGCCGCTCGTTGACCTCGATCACGTCGTCGACGCCGACGAACGACATCTCGATGTCGAGCTGAGTGAAGTCCGGCTGGCGATCGGCGCGCAGGTCCTCGTCGCGGAAGCAGCGGGCCACCTGGTAGTAGCGCTCGAAACCGGCCACCATCAGCAGCTGCTTGAACAGCTGCGGCGACTGCGGCAGCGCGTAGAAGGAGCCCTGCTGGAGGCGGCTGGGGACGAGGAAGTCGCGCGCGCCCTCGGGGGTCGAGCGGGTCAACACCGGCGTCTCGATGTCGAGAAAGCCCTCGCCGTCGAGGAACTCGCGCATTGCCGCCGTCACCCGGTGGCGCAGGACGAGCGCCTCGCGCATCTGCTCGCGGCGTAGGTCGAGGTAGCGGTGGCGCAGGCGGGCGTCCTCGCCGACCTCCCCGGCGAAGCCCTCGATCTGGAAGGGCGGCGTCTCGGCGTCGGCGAGCAGCTCGGCGTCGGCAACCTTCAACTCGACCTCCCCGGTCGGCAGCTCGGGATTGACCGTCTCCTCCGAGCGCCGCACGACCGTGCCGCTGACGCTGAGGACGTCCTCGGCGCGCAGCCTGTGGCCGAGCTCGAAGGCGCCGCCCGCCTCGTCGGGGTTGAAGACGAGCTGGACGATGCCGGTGCGGTCGCGCAGGTCGATGAAGACGAGGCCGCCGTGGTCGCGGCGGCGGTGCACCCAGCCAGCGACGCGCGCCTCGCCGCCGACGCGATCGCCGAGCACCTGACCACACCAGGTGTCGCGGTACCCGTTGGCGCGCAAAGCCGGAAACTCGTTCACGCCCTACCCCCCGTTATCTCCTCGATCAGGTTGCCGGTCTCGACCGGGCGCTGCTCGCCGCTCGACATGTCGCGCAGCTGCGCCCCCGAGTCCTCGAGAATCAGCACCTGGCTGGCGCCGACGCGATCGGCGTGCTTGAGCTGCCCCTTGAGCCCGCGCCCACCCAGGTCGACTTCCGCCGAGAGGCCGGCCTTGCGCAGCTCCCCCGCCAGCACCAGGGCCAGCGAGCGGCGCTCGCGCCCCTCCTCGGCGACGGCGATGAAGACGTCGCGACCGGCGGCGGCCTGCTCTTCGTCGAGCGCCAGCACGATCCGCTCGATTCCCGCCGCCCAGCCGACCGCCGGCGTCGACTTGCCGCCCAGCTGCTCGACCAGGCCGTCGTAGCGACCGCCGCCGCCGATCTCCGACTGCGCCCCGAGCCGGTCGCAGACGAAGGAGAAGATCGTGCGCGTGTAGTAATCCAGGCCGCGCACCAGCGTGGGGTCGATGACGTAGGCGACGCCCGCCGCGTCGAGCAGCGAGCGCACCTCGCCGAAGTGCTCGGCGTCCTCCCCCTCCAATCGCTCGACCAGCTTCGGCGCGGCCGCCATCACGGCTCGCGTGCCCTCGTCGTCGGAGTCGAAAGCGCGCAGCGGATTGGCGTCGATGCGCTCGCGCACCTCGCGGGCCAGCTCCCCCTCGTGCGCGCGCAGGTGCACCCTCAGCTCATCGAGGTAGGCCCGGCGGGTATCGAGGGACCCCAGGCTGCCGAGGCGCAGCTCGACCCCCGGCACGCCGAGCTCGGCGAGCAGCTCCGCCAGCAAGCCGATCAGCTCAGCGTCGGCGAGCGGCGAGTCGGTGCCGATCGCCTCGGCACCGAGCTGGTGGAACTGGCGGTAGCGACCGGCCTGCGGGCGCTCGTGGCGGAAGAACGGCCCAACGTAGGAGAGCTTGACCGGCTGCGCCAGCTTCTGCATGCCGTGCTCGACGTAGGCGCGGCAGATCGGCGCCGTGCCCTCGGGACGCAGGGTGAGGCTGCGCCCGCCCTTATCCTCGAAGGTGAACATCTCCTTGCGCACGATGTCGGTCGAGTGGCCGACCCCGCGCTCGAACAGCTCGGTGTCCTCGAAGCTCGGCGTGGCGATCGGCTCGTAGCCGGCGCGGGCGAAGATCGCCGCCGCGGTCCGCTCGACCCGCCCGCGCAGGCGGGCGGCGTCGGGCAGCACGTCGAAGGTGCCGCGGGGCGCCTGGAACCTGGGCGGCGTCACAGCTGCGCGAGGAAGGGGTTCGTCGCCTGCTCGGCGCCGAGGCTGGTCACACCCATGTGCCCGGGGTAGACCGCCGTCTCCGGCGAGTGCGAGTCGAGCAGGCCTTGGATCGAACGCAGCAAAGTGGGGCCGTCGCCGCCGGGCAGATCGACGCGGCCGACCGAGCCCTGAAAGAGCACGTCGCCGGAGAAGATCGCATCCTCGCCCCGCAGCGAGTAGGTGACGTGGCCGGGGCTGTGGCCGGGGGTGAAGATCACGTCCAGGGTCAGGCCGGCCAGCTCGAGCTCCTCGCCCCCCTTTACGGTCCGGTCCGCCTCGTAACTCTCGTAAGGGCCGAAGCCGGGCAATACGAAGGACATGATGTCGGCGAGCACGGGCACCTCGATCTCGGGCACGTAAACCGGCGCCCCGGTCGCGCGCGCCAGCGGCGCCACGGCCCCGACGTGGTCGAAGTGACAGTGGGTTATCAGGATCGCCTCGACCTCAGCACCAGTCTGCTCGACCTCGGCGAGGATGCGCTCCGGCTCCTCCCCCGGGTCGACCACCAGGGCCTTGTCACCATCCTCCCGGCGAACGATGAAGCAGTTCTCGGCGATCGGGCCGACGGCGAGCCCGCGGACTTCGACGCTCACGATCCGCCGGAGGAGCGCATCCGCGCTCGCTCGCGACGGCGCCACATCGTCAGGTCGATGTAGTAGCCGCCGGGGATGTAGAGGACGAGCATAAAGCCGCCGAGCAGCAGCGCAGCGCCGGGGGCGCGTTTGAAGATCAGCAGGAGGAAGACGGTGAAGATCGCCGCGGCGGCGAGGCCGCGGATGACCGCGCCGCGCCAGGTCGGCGGCTTATCGCCGCGCGGAGCACGTTTCGTGCTCGAGCGGGCGCGCGCTTTGGCCTCGGCGCGACTCTGGGGACGGGACGGACGGCGGTTGGTGTCGACGCGCCCGCCCTGGGTACCGCGGTGCTTGCGGCGGCGCTTCTTCTTCGTCTGAGCCATTCCGTGAATCTAGCGTTCCGCCTCAGGACGTGGCCGGCAGGCGGGCCTCGATCGTCTGCCTGGCGGGATCGAAGTCGCGGATCGGAACGTCCTCCGGGTACCCCCGCAGGGCCGCCGCGGGCACGAGGCCCACGACCTCCGCTTCGAGCGGCGCGGCGCCGAGCGGCGCGGCGAGCGCGTGCACGCGCTCGACGACCTCGGCCAGTGGGATCGCGAGCGGATCATGGACGTTGATCGAGATCTGCGTGCGCCCGCTCGACAGGGCGAGGCCGATCGCCCGCACCCCCGGGGGGCCACCGCCGGACTCGCGCAGGCCGGCGGCGACAGCGCGAGCGAGGTCGGGATCGCCGCTGTCGAGCTCGACGTTGAAGGCGGCAAGCGGCGGGCGGGCGGTGACCAAGGTCACCCCGGCGGTCGGGTGCGGCAGGCCCGGTCCGAAGTCCGGCTCCAGCCCACCGCCCTCCATGCGCAGCCAGAGCTCCGCCAGGCCGCCGTTGCGGAAGTAGGCGCGCTCGGCGTGCTCGGGGCGGCTCGCTAGCGCGCCGTAGAGAAATACCGGAACCCCGAGGCCGCCGAGCTGCTCGGCGAGCGCGACCGCTTCGGCCCGGGCCGCCCCGCGCGCCGCCGGATCGAACCAGACGAGCGGACAGACGTCGAGCGCTCCCACTGCCGGGTGCAACCCTCCATAGCCACCCATGTCGATTGTCTCGATCGACTGCTCTGCACCGGAGAGCAGGGCGTCGCGCAGCGCCGCGGCATCGCCGGCCAAGGTGAAGACGGTGCGGTCGTGGTCGGCGTCGGAGTGGCAGTCGAGCAGGCTGACGCCGACCGAGAACGCCTCCCGCAGGGCGGCGACCTTCGCCGCGTCGCCCCCTGCGGAGACGTTGGGGACGGCGAGCAGCCGCGGCGGCACGGTCAGACGAGCAGATTGCCCTCGCGGACAATCGCCTCGCCGTCGATCTCAACCGTCGGCTCGAGGATCACGCAGTCGAGATGGACCGGGACCTGGACGTTGCCGCCGATCGCCGCCGAGGCGCCGAAGGCGACGTGCGCGGTGCCGAGGATCTTCTCGTCCTCGAGGATGTTGCCGGTGAGCGTCGCCTCTTCGTTGGTGCCGATGCCGAGCTCGGCGACGTTGGTGCCGTCCTCGCCGTGCTTGCTCAGCAGCTCGAGCAGCGTCGCCCCCTCGGGGCCGGTCGCATTGGTCAGGTGCCCGTCGCGGACGGTCAGCTCGACCGGCGTCTCGACCGCGCCGACGCCGGCGATCGAGCCGTCGACGACCAGCGTGCCCTCGCCGCCGGTGGGCGCGATGAAGGCCTCGCCGCAGGGCAGGTTGCCGAAGGCGCCGGGTTCGTCGAGCACGCCCGCGTCGGCGATCGGGACGCGCTCCTCGAGGCCGAGTCTTAGGTCGCTGCCGTGCTGGCAGGTGATTCGGGCCTCCGAGCCGCTGCGCATCGCCGCCGCGATCGCCGCGCCGCGCCGGCGCAGCTCGCGCATCTCGGCATTCATCAGCCGCGCCAGCATGTCCTCGGTGACACCGGGCAGGGTGGCGATCCGCACCCCGGCCTGATTGGCGGCGCGCCGCGCGTAGGTGTGCGACAGCGACTGGATCGTCGGCGCCAAGACGACGTTGGCCGCGATCATCGCCGCCGCCACCGGCGCCGGCGGCTCCGCCCCGTTCGATTCGAGCTCGGAGATCACCGCCAAGGTCGCGTACGCCCCGTCCCCCTCGGCCTCGATCCGCATCAGCGCCCCGAGATCCTCGGTCACCGGATTGCAGATAACCAGCACCTCTTCAGCCGGTTCCACGCGCAGGCAATCCCGCAAAACCGTCCGTACCGCCCTGTCCAGCTCCTGCGTCACCGCAACAAGGCTAAGCCCTCCGGCCCCATGGCGACCCCCGCCCCGCCATCGCTACGATCCCAAGCCCCGCCGGAGTAGCTCAGCTGGTTAGAGCAGCGGAATCATAATCCGCGTGTCGGGGGTTCGAGTCCCTCCTCCGGCATCGCGTTCCTCGATTGCCAATAGGAACGCTCTCCCCGTCATCGCCTCAAAATACCCGTAGCAAGCCCGGTGGCAATGTCAGGCCATTCTCGCCGGCCGCGAAGAATAGGCCCTGAGCGGGTGCTGGAGCTTTCGCTGCCGTGGCTGGTTTAGTCCTTGGTCCGCGGTGACTTCGACCTTGGCTTTGAGGTGGTCTCTTTGGCCTATGACTCTGTGCGCGTAGGTGCTGGTCCCTGGGCGGCCGCTAGCTCGCCGCCGCGACCGATCCGCTTGATGCTCCCGCTTCTTCTGCTGGCCATCCTGGTTGGTCCAGTGGGTGCTGCGCTTGGGAAATGGATTGACGAAGGCGGCGCCCCTGTGTCGTCGTTCAGCCTGCTTCTGTTCGTCGTTGGCATCGTGCTGGCAGGGCTCGGAAAGAACGTCGAATGCCTGGTCTTCAGCACGAAACAGCGGCCGTGGCTTGGTGGGCGACTAAAGCGCTGGCAGAGGCTGATCCTGCCGCTCAGCACCGACACTCTGATTACCCGTGGGGTGAATGCGGCGATGGCGGGAGGAACGGTGCTACTGACCTCGGGCTCCGGATGGAGCACCCTCAACGCCATCGCGCTCGGGTTCGTCATCCTCAGCGGCGCCCTGCTCGGCTTTGCCCTCTCGCGACTTGCAGTGGGGCTGTTGATCATCCACCGCTCAGGGCTGTGGCGAGCATCCCAGCGAGCCTGGATAATCGGGGGGATTATGATCGTCCTCGCCACGGCCGCCAACGCGATTTACTCGGTCGTCTTCGTGCTTCAGATTGCTCCTGCTCTGTGAGGGTCCTGAAGAACGCGACCAGCCTGCATCTCTACAAAACGATCAGCTCGCGCTCGGGATGCTTCGCGGGGCCGAACTCGAAGCCGAGGACGGCACGGGCGCCGAACGCATCGGCGAGCTTCTTGACGGTCTGAGGGCTGGTGGCGTGCTGGCCGCTCTCGATGCGGGAGATCGCTGAGGCGGTGGTGCCCATCCGAGCGGCTAGCTCGGCCTGCGTCAGGCCGAGGGTGGCGCGACGCATGATGACGATACGGGCAAGCTCCTCGTACGGGGCTAGGCGCTCGTACTCGGCCCTGAACTCAGGGTCCTTGAGGGACTCCTTGATGTGGTCGGAAACGGATCGTCCGACTGGATCAGTTCGTTTGCTCATCTTTCAGCCCTTACGTTGTCAAGGAGGTTAGCAGCCGTGCTAATACGCATTGCGCGGCTTACGGGGCATCGTGGCCCGCGGCGCGAGGCGGCTTGCGGGGACGCGCGTCCATCCGAGCCTGGAAGTCCTCCCAGTGCTTCTGCGCAGTCTCGATCTCCGCCCTCGGCAACTTGCCAGTGGTCTTCGGGAATGCATTGAGGAGGACGATCAGCCGGCCCGAGCGTCGATACAGAACCCGGTAGTGGTCGGAGCCCATGTGGCAGCGCAGTTCTCGCAGCTCCCCTTCAACCTGAGAGCTGTGTGGGAACGGCAGGTGCGGCATCGTGTCGGAGAGATCGTTGAGGCGGTCGATCTGGCGTAGGAGCGCCGCCCTCCGCCTGACGTCCAGGCCGGCAATGAACTCACGGACAGGCTCGGCGCCGTCAGCGGCTCGGTAGTAGACCGCTTGAAGCCCGCTCACGCCAGGCCTCCGATCTGCAGAATCTCCCGAGGCACGCACGAAAGGCTACGGCCAGATGCGGCGTTTTGTCGTCACGCGGATTCCGGGCGAAACAGGAACACGGCCGTCCCTCCTCCGGCATCGCAGCGCAGAACGCCACGTTCAGTGCTTCCCGGTGCGCCAGATACGCCACCTTGATCGAGGTACGACTACCTAGAGAGAGACCAGAGCCACCAGAAACAGGATGAACGCCGTCCACGTCGTCGCGAACTGGATCCAATTGATCGTGAAATATCGCCGGCGTCCCGCCTCCCAATTCGCTGGCATAGCCTCAGGATCCCAAGCCAATATCACGTCGTAGTGCGGCTCCTTCCACACGTTCGCGACTATGTACACACCGACGACCACGACACCGAGGCCGATCGCGGTGAGTACGAACGAGGTGGAGCCGGGATCATCCCAGAGGAGCACGACCGCGACGATCGGCCCAATGCCCATCCCGAGCGACCAGGCGTAATTGAACCAAGACTTCCTCGCAAATCGAAGGAACGCCTCCATGAAGTTCCGGAAGTCCCGACCGTCCATCGCTGCGAGCATCGGGTGCATGATCGTGGTCAGCATCCCCAAGAGGCCAGACGCGAGCCCCGAGAAGAAAACAGATGCTGCGAGTGCCCACTCCTCGGTCGTCATACCCGCTCCTCCTCAGCGCTGGGCTTCATCATAGTCCGGGCCTCGTGCGGACTGGACGGCGCTGGAAGGACGGCCCGAGAGCCGTCCTTCCACCCGTTTTGAGAGTCGAGGGGCTGGCTCAGCCCTTCGGCGTGCAGCTGCGCACGAAGTCGGCGATCAGTTTCGTGCCGTCCGAGAAGACGGAGACCGCGTGTGCGTTGAGGTGGCCGTCCGGGCACTTGGCCAGGAGGTAGTACTGCTTCTTGCCCTTGTAGCTGAAGCTGCGATTGAAGGTCAGATCGAAGGCCCTGACCGAGCCGTAGCCGCCGGCGATCTTCGGGATCGTCGAGACGGTTTTCGTCCCGTAGCGGCCGTTGTGGACCTTGGTGATCTTGGTGGTCGTGACGACCGCGGCCGACACAGGCGAGCTCAGGTAGGCGTGAATGAAGAGGGTTGTGGTTCCACCGCTTGAGCCGCCGTTGAAGGCGTAGAGCTTGCTGTGCGCGATGAAGGGCGCCGATTCGGGGAATTCCACCTCGACGTCGGTCGTGCCTTCGCCGACGATCGCGGTCGGGCAGGCTGCCTTTGCGTGTTTGGAATCCGTCGCCTGCAGTTTGCCCGCGGTGCAGACCGGCAGGCCCTTGACGTTGGTTTCGCCGTTCTTGTCGAATTCGGCGATGACTTCTTGCAGTGCCGGCGGGTGCGAGCCGTCGGTCGTGTCGATTTTGCCATCGATATGAAGCGTGATCGGCGCCAGTTTGTCCTTCGGCAGCGCCGTCGGGCTGAAGCTCCCGTTCACGGTGAACTGCAGCTTGCCCGCCTTGACGACGGTCGGCGGATACTGCTTCGCGAGGGCAACTCCCCCCGCAATGAACGCGACGAGCGCGCCCAGGACCAGCATCGAAATCAATCGCTTGCGCATCTGCTCTCTCCTTGTCGGCCGAGACTCCCACCGCCCGGTTGATCAAAACCTATTGGAATTCTCAGGTATTTTGGTAGAGAGGACCGTCACCACCCTCGGGAGTGGTGAGGCGACCGCCCTTGGCGGTGATCGCGCCGCACTGAATGCAGTTGGTGTAGTTGACGATCACCTCGACCTCGCCGCTCTCGGGTGCGTCCTCGGGAATCTCGTAGACGCCGGCGGGGCACATCCAGGCCCAGGTCTCGGCGAGCTCGCGGGGGACGCGCTTCTGCACGCGGATGTGGTTGGGGGCATCGTCGCGGGTGGCGTTGCCGGTGATGAAGACGCTGGAGAGCTTGTCGAAGGTGAGCTTGCCGTCGGGCTTGGGGTAGGAGTCCCTGCTGTCGCCGATGAACATCGGCCGGGCGTCGTTGCGGTGCAGCTTCCAGCGCCCGCCGGGAAATCGCCCGCCGGTGAGGATCATCATGCCGACCAGGGGCATGCCCTCGAGCAGGCCCTTCTGGAAGGGCTGGCGGGCATTTCGCTGCTCGTAGAGATCCTTGCTGACGATCGAATCGGCGATCGCCTTCTCATAGCCGGAGAAGTCATCGCTCTCCTCCTTGAGTGCGGCGTAGATCTGCTCCGCGGCCAGCATCCCCGACTTGATCGCGTAGTGGACCCCCTTCAGGGCGGTCAGGTTCATCATGCCGGCGGCATCGCCGATCAGCACCGCCCCAGGCATGGACAGTTTCGGCATCGCCCAGTAGCCGCCCGCGGGAAGCGCCTTGGCGCCCCAGCTGATCCGCTCACCCCCGTCGAGCACCTTGCGCACCATCGGGTGCGTCTTGAACTCCTGCAGCAGGTCGTGAGCGGAGGTGGTGGCGTCGGCGTAGTCGAGGTCGACGATGAAGCCGATCGAGACGAGGTCCTCGCCGGTCTTCTCGTCCACCATCGGGTAGATCCAGGAGCCGCCGATCTGGCCGTACTTGGGTGAGATCTTCAGCGGCCAGCCACCAATCGTGTGGATCACGCGGTCCAGGGGCCGCTTCACCTTCCAGACCTCCTTGACGCCGAGCTCCCAGACCTGCGGCTCGCGCCCCTCGGCGAGGTCGAACTGGCGCACGGCGGCGTCGGTGAGGTGGCCCCAGCAGCCCTCGGCGAGCACGGTTGCCCGGGCGGCGATGTCAGTGCCGGGCTCGAAGTTGCCCAGCTCCTCTCCCTCTTTTCCGCGGCCCTTGTCACCGGAGCGCACGCCGACGACGGCGCTGTCCTCGACGATCAGCTGCGTCGCCGCGGTCTCGGTCAGCAGGTAGGCGCCGGCCTCCTCGGCCCGCGCCTGCATGTAACGACAGAGGGCGGAGACGGAGATCACCTCGTTGCCGTGGTTGCGCAGCGGCGGGGGCGGCGGAATGCGGAGCTTTCGCCTGCCGTCGGGAAGCAGGTAGATCGCCTCCTTCTTCACCTCGCCGAAGGCGAAGCCCTGCTGCCGCCACTGCTCGCGACTGAGGTCGGGGAAGAGCTCCCGCAGCGGACCGGGCCGCATCACCGCGCCCGAGAGGTTGTGAGCACCGCTGGTCTTCGCCTTCTCGATCACGGCGACTGGGACCTCGCCCAGCTTCTCCATCGTCTCGGGGTCCTCGCCGAGCAGCTGCAGCAGCCGGTTGGCGCAGGCGAGCCCAGCGGTGCCGCCGCCGACGATGGCGACGCCGATCTCGATCCGATCGTCCTTTCCGTCGAGACCCCGCTTGACGAACTCCTCGGTCGCGTCTACCGGCGGCGGAAAGTCGGCCGGGACGACCTTGCCATTGCCTTCAGCCATGGCAAGATCATATTGATTGACGAGTCAATCAGCCGCCCCCGGATGCCCGATGATCGGCATCCAGGGACGGCGAATCGTCGATTCGCTCAGCTCCTCAGGGTGCTTTGACGGCCCAGGTTCCGCTCAGCAATCCTTTGAACCCGACGAAGAGCATCGACACGCCCTGTTTCGTGGGGAACTTGCCGCCGAGGATCGGCGTTCCTTCGACGACCGTTTCAAATTGCGTATAGACGCACACTTTGCCGCTTGCGGCTTCCGGTTCCGTGACCGTGCCCGGGCATTCCGTGGTTTCCCCTTCTCCTTCTTTGAGGAACACGACGTCGTTGGCTTCGAGTGCCGCGGCGAGCGGGAACTGGAACGAGATCGTCGACATCTCCGCGGTCGCGAGGTCGCCCTTGGCGAGGCCCCAGGCGCCGGTCAGCGACTCGCCTTGCGGCAGCGTTTCAAGCAGGGGTCCCGCTACTCCGGTGGCCCCGGTTTTGCCGGTGACCCCAGTTGGTCCCGTCGCCCCCGGGGGTCCCTGCGGTCCCTGTGGGCCTTGTGATCCCTGCGGTCCCTGTGGACCTTGAGGGCCCTGCGGCCCGGTCGCTCCCTTCGGGCCCCGTGGGCCCCTCTTTCCCTTCTTTGCCGAGCTGGCGGCTTCATTGCCGCCGCCGGGCAAGCCGCTGGCAGCGAAAGCGCCACCGACGAGGGCGAAGACGAGCGCCACGACCGAGACCGCCAGGCTGGCGGTACCGAAGTGCCTACGTAGTGATCTGAACATTTGGTTCTCTCCTTGTATGTAGCCCTGACCCCTACGGCCGTCCGGGCCTCGCATTGCAGTCGTTGTGCAGCACTGGACTCAGTTGAACGACCCTGCCGTTGTGTGCTTTCAGTTCGGCGGTCGCATGAGAAGGGGCCTGACAGAGATTGCGGCTGTTGACCAACAGTCCCTTCTTCCCTCCTTGCATGGTGAGGACGACCCTGCTCACGGGCGCATCCGGAAGTACGTCGAACGTGGTCCGGACCTCGCCTTTGATCGAGTCGATGCGACCGACCGCGTCGAAGTCGATCTGGCCGCTCAGCGCTATGACCAGGTCCGGCAACCGATGGGATGAAGACCTCAGGTACACCGGACCCCGCAGGGGCTCGTCGAGGAGCGGGCTGTATGCCGTTGCGTGGCCGTAGATCGCGCGCTCGGGACACTCTTGGGCGGCAAATTGAACCCGGGTGCAGATGGTTCGAATGTGCGCCTGCTCGAGAAACTCCGCATGCGGCAGAGCGACCTGTACGCGGGCGATGTTGGCATCGCCGCTGCGGGGCCTCAGCACCGCCTGGAAGCGTGGGTGCGCGCCGCGATTGGTCTTGCCGGTCAGGCGCATGGAGAGCTTCGGCTTGAAGCCCAGGCCGCTGCACCCCCCGACCTGGAAGCGGGACTCCGGCCTGGCGACGCTCCCCCCGGTGGAGGCGACCGACGCCAGCACGCGCATTTCCCTGCAGTTGGTCGGGTTGAGGGTGAATCGTGGGCGGTCCAGCGCGACTCGGATGTCCCTGAGGTCCAGTGGAATTCCGTGAAGCGAGGTCGGCAAGGGATCCGACACCGCGGTGACCTGGGCGGTGCCCGGGTCGACTCGCAGCGCGGTCCGCACCGCCACGTTGCCGAGGTCGAAGGGGCCCGCGATGGCGGGCGCGATCACGACCACGGAGAGCGGGGCCCCCCGGTACGGCCCGGCGAGATAGGCGGTCCCGGTATCGAGGTAGAACGGACTCGGCCCCGAACCGGCGCCGGTGACGACCCTTCCGATTCGGCTGGCGGCTGGGCACGAGGGGGCCTGGAGCTCCCGCGCCCCCTCGCCAATGCCGCCGAGTGCTGCCGCGGCTGAGATACCGCTCTCGGGGCAGTACGGAATCCCGGCCAGCCGGCCGGTGAGGCCCGGCGGCAGCGTCGTCGCGAAAGAGGCGAACCGCTGCGTGCCGTCCTCCCGGCTCAGCCGCAGGACAAACGGGCTGTACGCCCCGGCGAGCGCATTGGTCGTACCCGCTTCGAGGGTCGGGTCGAAGCGCCCGGCGGGACACTCCCCCCCGCCCGGTCCGGAGCCGATCTCGAAGAGATCGTCCAACGCGACCTGTTCGTTCGGGGCGGGGTTGAATGGATCGTGGGCCGACCAGGGCGAGAGGATCGAGTGAATTGCGTAGGAACCGCAGGCGGGCGGGGTGGTCAGCACCCCGCCACTGCCTTCCTTGAAGTGGAGGGACACGGTTTCGAAGGGCGCCTGGGGATTGTCATCGAAGGTCGCGGTGATCCGACCGGTGGCAGCATCGACGTCGAACCGCCCCGCGAGCTTTAGCGTCACACCCTGCCCCTGGGCCACGAGGTAACCGGCCAGGAGGGTGTCGAAGGGGTTGTCGTCTGCCCGCGCGAGGTACAGCGCCCCGTCTATCGGCCCGGCGAGAAGCGGGGTCCTGATCTCGGCGCTGCCCACCTTGGAGGAGCCCGGGCACGCGGGTGGGCTCGCGTTGAATTCGATCGGGTGCTCGGAGACGAGGCCGACCTCCGCCTCCGAGCAGGCGCCGAGACCGCGGGCTGCGGAGGGATTCAGCGCCAGGCCTTCGGGAAGCGTGACCACCGCGCGCTTGAGGTCGGCTTGGGCGAAGAGGTTTGGATTTTTGAGCCCATCCTGGGGGAGCGAGAGATCGACGGCCATCCCAGACGGCGAGTCCGCCGATTTGGTCGTCGGCGAGAAATCGATGCTGGGGCGGAAGTCGAGCCCCTCGCACCCCGTGATGAGGGGCAACGGCGCCGGCTGGCTGACGGGCCGTTCGGGTTCCGCGTAGCTCGTCGCGGTGACGCCTATCTCCGTGGTATTCCCGCAGCGGGTCGGGTTCACCATGAAGGGCGCTGGCGCGAGACCGCTGGGCCGTTCCCCGCCTGGCATTTCGGGAACCCCGTTGTTGTTGGCCGCCTCGTAGGGCGTGATGCGCTGCCCGTCGTGGCTTTTGCTCGCCGGTACGCCCCACAGAGTCGTGGTGGCCGCGCGCAGCGGGATGAAGGAGCTCAGTCCCTGCGCCACCGCGGTGACCCCGTAGTCGCTAGGCCGCAGCCGCGCGTCGATGACCACCGGTACGAACTGCGCGATGAAGCCGAGGCGCCCGGCGACGTCTCCACCGGGCGATTCCATGTTGTAGACCGGCTCGGTGAACGGGACGAAGCTGCCGTTCCTGAACAGCTGCACTTCGGTGACGCCAACCTGCGAATCCTGGGGGCACCCGGTGCCATTGGTTTTGTCTTCCACGTTGGTCGAGACGAGCTGGAGCACCGAGCACTTGGGGATAGCCTCGGGGTTGGCGAGCAGGCCGGGCGGCAGGGCGATGGAGAGTGTCTGGGTGGTCGACGGCAGCTGTTCGTTCGAATCCGTGAGGAGTTCCAGCGCAAGCGAGAAGTCGGGGTGCGCACCGGCCTGATGGGTCGAGAGCGAGGCGCTCACAGACTTGATCCCGTATTCGCTGGGATCGGCCTGCGCCACGGCGATCGGAGCCGCAATCGCCGCTGCCGCCAACAGGGAGACGGCAAGCGCCCTCATCGCCTCCCCCCCTTGCCATGATGTCGACGCTTGTGCCGCTTGTGCTTGCAGTGGGCCTTGGCGCGACTGCGATGAGCCGACGTACCCCTGCCGCAGCGCCGCCGCTTGGATGCGTTTTTCGCGCCATGGACCGCCGCGCTTGCGGGCGGGGCGAAGGCAGGAGTCCCGGCGGCCGCTTGGCAACCGCTCTCCCGGCACGGGGGGAGGGAGGCCGCGAGCGGGAACCCGCCGTCCACGCGCGCGTCATAGATAGAGGGCGTGGCGTCGAGGTCCTGTGGCGCCAACCGGTCCGAGCTGACGAAGAACACGTCGTCGCCCGAGGCGGAGATGGCGTACAGATAGTCCGCAGTGGCGCTGTGACCCGATGAAATCAGGTACAGGCAACCACCCTGCGTTTGACAGGCATCCGCTCCCTGCGCCTGCCACTCATAGACGTCGGAGAGGCCGTCGCGATCGCGAGCGACGAGGCGATCGCCGCTCTGGAAGAAGACCGTTCTTCCGTCGTCGCTGACGTTGCCGATCTGCGTGAGCGCATTGACCGGCGACCCGAAGCGAAGCGGGACCCCCACGCTCGACTCCAGTTCGGCATTCGAGGTGGCGGCCGCACCCGTCTGGTTGCACGAGACGCAGCTCAGCCCCAGACCGGGCGCGGCTCCCGCGTCGAAGCGATATATCTCCACGTGCCCTTTGCTCGCGTAGTCGGTGGGGTCAGCGCGCGACTCGAAGACGAACACCGAGCCATCCGGCGTGCTGCGTGCGGGATCCGACGCCGGACCGCTGACCCGGCGCTGGTCGGGGTTGACGGCGTCCGTGACCCACTGGCCCAGGCCGCCGACCCTGGGTTGGCTGCTCCCAACCACCCCTTCCCTTCCGACCACGTCGATCGGATCCAGCGCGGCGATGAACCCGATGCCGGCGCTGTCCCAGACGTAGAGGTTTTCCGCCCCCGCCTGCCCTTCCCCCGCGCCGTCCAATTCCTCGCTCGAGACGAAGTAGACGTGGGAGCCGTCCGGAGAGACGAACGCCAGCGCCGAATCGGCGCCCCCAATGGTGGTGGTTGCGCCGGTTTCGGTCTCGTAGAGGTGGATCGTGCCGCGCGGCACCTCGCCTTCTTTCGGCGCTTCGTCGGTATCGAGGTAGACGAGTCGGCTTCCGTCGTGCGAAAAGCCGCCGAACAGCGGTTCGCTGCCGGCGACCAATTTCGTCTCGGCGTTGCCCAGCCGCACGTACATCGAGCTGCCAACGCCGAAGGCGACCGCCGAACCGTCGGCCGAGCTGCCCACGTAGTCGGCGTCTTCACCTGCCTGCAGCGGCACGTCCCCTGGCAGAAGCGAAACGACGTGCGTCGCTCCATCCGAAGTGCGGTCGTAGACCGCAGTCGTACCGCCCGGAGGCGCATTCGGCTCCAGCTGTTTGGGGTCAACAGCGGTATTCCTCACCGTGGCGAAGATCAGGTGGCCCGAATCGGGGCTGATCCACCTGGCGACGGCGTGTCGGTCCTGCCCGATGGATCCGCAACCGACGAATTCGTAGGGCCCGTCGGGTTCTCCCGGCGCCGCACACGCGGGGTCTAGAACGCCCCCCGGTCGCCGGACGTATTTGACGCCTTCGAGTTCATCGATCGCGAGCGAGCCGCCGTTGTTCCTGACGTCCCATATCGATTCCCGGTGGTTCGCCGAATATCCCACCGGGTAGGATTCCTGCGCCTGCGTTCCGTCGGGCGCCTCCAGCGTGCTGAGCCAACCCGCGGTGGGGTTCCGGTGAGCCTCGTAGACGTCGTCGAACCCGCTTCCGCCGAGGCTTGGCAGGGACCCGCCTTCGACCCCGTAGAGAAGGCCGTTGCCATCGGCAGTCGACGGGTTGGTGGCAAATCCGCCCGGCTGGCCGAGGGCCCCCAGGGTCGGCGCCCGTCCATTCGTGTCCGGCGGAGTTACCAGCTCATAGGCTCGACACTGCGGCAGGCGTGCCGCGTCTCCGCTGCGCAGGCCTTCGTTCGGGCACGGGCTTCGCAGTCCGGGACGGTCAAACGTCCTGAATTTCGCGTCCGCACCTTCTTCGCCGGGTTTGCCTTCGCCGCTCGTCGTGCAGTCGACTTCGGGTTCTCCTGTCAGACAGTGGTTGGTGGCAACGAGTCGGAAGCGATAGTCGACGCCGGGCAGCAGGTTGCCCACGCCCTGGGAGACCGTGACGAAGGACCCCGCTGGCGCAACGTCACCGGGCGGAACCGGCGCCCTACTTGCATTGGCATAGCCATTGAGATCGAAATCCGACTCGGTCGTGTATTCGAACTGGTAGCTGGTGGCTAGGCCCTTAGGGTTGATTTTTGATTCCAGCTGGGCTTCGGTCTCGCCGATTTCGGAAGCAGCCTGCGCAGCGATTTCAGGGGGCTGGGGCGGAATGCCGGGACCGAAGGCGTACAACTCGGAGTTCGACGCTTTGGTACCGGACACCACGTAGACGTACCCTTCGTTGGGGCTGTCATAGCCGGCTTCGCCTTCGACGAGCGGATCGTCGACCGCAATGTCGCCGAAGAGTTCCGGTTCTTCCATCGGCGGTTTGCCAGCGGTTTGCGGCAGCTGAGCAAGGTATTTGCATTCGGAGTCGAACTGGAAGACCACCTGGTGGGCGGTGATGTCGTCGACGTAGGCCTCGCCGTTGGCCTGGTCGACCGCGATGCCGGCCCTGGCGATGAAGAAGCCGAGTCCACCCCCGGGCCTTTCGTGACCGTCCGCTTCGCACTTCGCTTTACCGTCACTGCCCGCGAAGATGAACATGCGGGGCATTTTCAGCGCTTCGTTGACGTCGATCGATTCTCCTTTGGAGTTGAACCGAGGATTCGCCGTCACATAGACGTCATGGTTTGCGCCGTAGACGTCTATCCCGGTGAATTCGCGCGCAACCGCTTTGCCGATGCTGTTATCGATCAGCGTCGACCCGTTCGCCGCGGAGTCGTACCTGACCACCGTGCATCCGGTTGCCACGTAGACCTGATCGTTCGACGGATCGACCGCCACCGACTTCGCGCCTTCGCAGGGTTCGCTGCCTTCATGAATCGTCAGCGGCGGTTCCAGATAGGTCGTCGACGACTGTACCGGATATGAGCTGGGTTTGAAAAGCACGACGATCCCGGCAGTACGTTCAGCGGCGTAGAGATTGCCCTGGGAATCGACCGCAAGCCCACAAATTCGACGCTGGTTTTCGATCTTCGTGAGGAATTTTCCATCGGGGCCGAAGATGTCTATCCAGGTTGGGGAGTTGCCAACCGGCGCAGCATTCGCCACGTAGATATATCCGTGCCGATCGACGGCCACCCCGCAGGGATTCTTGAACGGCGTCGGGCCCCCTTCGGCGGCTGGCAGATAGGGGCAGCCGGGGTCGAGCACACCGTCCCTGCCAACGCAGGCCCCTTCAAGCGACAGGACCGGGTCGAAGACGTGGGTACTGGCGGCTTGAGATCGCGGCGCCGCGGCCAGCGACGCCAGGCTGACCAGGAGCACCCCCGTAACGCTTATGACGGCGCCCCAAGAGCGGCGGGGCCGAGCGGTTGCGCTTATCGCGCGCAACAGAACAACCTCACTATGCCCGCCTGCATTGCATCTAGTCCCAATCCCCGGCTTAACAGCGCCCCAAATACACGAACCAGCCCGTGGCGACGGCCAGAGTCCGCGCTCCGCACTTTAAGAGACGAGTGAGTTCCTGTCAAGGTCTTTTTGAATATCGAAATAGGTCCGCGCAAAGCGATTGGGAGGGAGCCGCCGAAGCGACCCCCTCCTCGATCCAGCTATGGCTGAATAGCCACAGCTGGCACTAAATGAGTGGTTTGTCTAACGCGATCCAGACAGGATCCGGAGCGGTGACTTCATACGTGGCGGTCCACGCTCCGCTCGAGCCGCATACGCCGCCCGGCCCTGTGAGCGTCTCCGCTTCCGCCTTGATCAGCGGTAAACCGTTTGCCCGGTTTTCGATTAATAGTTCTACGCCACCCGCAGGGGTTTTGTATAAGCAATTAATGAACCCGAAGCAATTTAACAGCTGCGCAAAACCTTCCGAAATGAGGAAGAACTCCTCTTTTTCGCCGACGGTTTTGGCAACTACTTTGACATTTTTGTAAGGCAGGCTCTCCACGTCTACCGTCGGGCAGTTGCTGCATTTGCCGTTCGGCCCGAAGGTCAGCGACGTGATTTCCCCGGTCAGTGGGTTACCCGATGCTGCGGTCGTTTTGCCTTCGACGACCGATTCCGGGCATTCGACTGTCAGCGTCCCCGAGAGTTTCGGATTGGCCGCTTTGGCTTTGATCACTGTCCCGGACGGATATAAGCTTTTTTCGGGACATAAAGCTTCGGTTGAGCCTGGATTTTCTTTACAGAGCACGATCGAGTCGACAGCCAGGGCCGAGCTCGTTCCCACCAGTGCCATGGCGGCAATCGATGCTGTGATTGCCAAGATGAGCATCTTGGTGAATCTCACTTTGCCTCCTTCCGCGGCGCGCGTGGCGCCTCCGGTTTGGTTACGGACGCGATGGGCCGTGCGGAACCAGAGGCCTAAGCCTCAGATCAGCGTGCAGAGGACGGAATGCGCCGAGATGGTTGCACTGCAGAGTTGCACTGCAGAGCACCGCTCTCGACCGCGATCCTGCCGGGCCGGGGCCTCCCATAGGCCAGGGAAAACCCCCGCCTCGGCGACGCCCTCTCCACGTGCACGATCCTTCGCGGTGCTATAGATACCAAGGAATACTCCAATAGTCAAGAGCATTTTCTAAATAGTACCGCTTCGGTGGCCAAATGATCTAGTCCACGCGTCGTGCGCTGTTACCTGTCCCGGCATTGGGCACGTATCTACCCGCCGAAAAGCGCTTCAAACTTCGGTCATCGCGCAGCGTGACTCAGGGCCGGTATCAGCTGAGCAAAGGAGGGCCACCGAAGCGGCCCTCCCCCGCACGATCCGGCAAAAGCCGATTGCTGCCCTACGGCCAGCGCCTAGATGATTGGTTTGTCTAACGCGATCCAGACTGGATCCGGGGCGGTCACTTCATACGTGGCCGTCCACGAGCTGCTGCTGCCGCATATGCCGCCGGGGCCGATCAGCGTCTCCGCTTCGGCTTTGATCAGCGGTAAGCCGCCTGACCGGTTTTCGATTAAGAGTGCAACGCCACCCACTGGGGTTTTGTATAAGCAATCAATGAAGGTGAAGCAATTTAAGAGCAGAGCAAACCCTTCAGAGACGAGGAAGAAATCGTCCGATGCGTTGGCGGCAATTTTGACATTTTTGTAGGGAAGACCCTCGACGTCTACCGTTGGGCAGGTGCTGCATTTGCCAGCGGGTCCGAAGGTCAGAGACGTGATTTCCCCGGTCAGGGGATTACCCGATGCTGCGGTCGTTTTGCCTTCGGCGACCGATTCCGGACATTCGACAGTCAGCGCTCCCGAGAGTTCCGGGTTGGCCGCTTTCGCTTTGATTACCGTACCGGACGGATATAAGTTTCCATCCGGACATAATGCGCTAGGCGATGCCGGTTTTGTTTTGCACAGCACGATTGAGTCGAGCGCTGCAGCCGAGCTCGTCCCCATCAGCGCCATGGCGGCAATCGATGCTGTGATTGCCAAGATGAGCATCTTGGTGAATCTCACTTTGCCTCCTTATATTTCAGCGAGCGAATATCCCGCCAATTTTGGTTACGGTTGACTGAGTAGATCGCGTGGCATCTTCGGGCGGAATCCCGATGGATGCAAATGGCGAGCGAACGGATTTTATCGGCCAGCGCCGAGCCCCACGGAGAAGTCGTGTGTAGTGAGGTCGCCTAGCCCAGCGTGGCGCCGACGCCGTGCTGGCGGAACTCGTCGAGCACTTCGGTCATCGAGTCGACGTCGCAGGCGACCATTTCGGGCCACGGCTTATCGGGGTGCTCGTCAAGGGTCTTGTAGCCGTTGCCGCTGACGATCGCGACGACGGTGTCCTCGGGGCCGATCTTGCCTTCGCCGGCGAGCTTGGCGGTGCAGGCGATCGTGGTGCCGCCAGCGGGCTCGGTGAGGATGCCCTCGGTGGCGCCGAGCAGGTCGATCGCCTCGAAGATCTCGGTGTCGGTGGCGGTTGCCGCGGCACCGCCGCGCGAAACCACTGCGTCGACCACGAGCGGGCCGTCGCCGGGGGCGCCAATCGCGATTGAGTGCGCCGCGGTGTGCGGCGATTGGGGCTCGATTTGGCCCGTGCCGTCGGCGATCGCGGTCGCGATCGGGCTGCAACCCTCGGCCTGGGCGACGTTCAGCTTGGTACGCGAGGTCTCCGCCAGGCCCACGGTCTCGAGCTCGCCCAGGCCCTTGTGGACGCGCGAGGAGAGCGTGCCGCCGGCCGCCGGGATGACGAAGTGATCGGGTGCCTCCCACTCCAGCTGCTCGACCACCTCGTAGGCGACCGTCTTGGCTCCCTCGGCGTAGAAAGGCCGCAGGGTGATGTTGGCGAACTGGATGCCGCTGGCGAGGGCGAGCTCGCGGCAGGCTCGGTTGGCTTGGTCGTAGTTGCCGTCGAGCTGGCAGACGGCGGCGCCGAGCGCCCGGCAGGCACGCGCCTTGCCGCGCTCCATGTTCGACGGGTAAAAGACGTAGGCGGCAACGCCGGCCTTGGCCGCCAGTGAGGAGACCGCGGTGCCGACGTTGCCGGTCGAGACGCAACCGATCTCCTCTTTACCCAGCTCGAGCAGGCGAGCAACCGCCATCGAGACGACACGGTCCTTGTAGGAAAGCGAGGGGCGTGAAGTGGAGTCGTCCTTCAGGTAGAGCTTCTTCAGACCGAGCTCGGCGCCGAGACGATCGGCGTGGATCAGCGGCGTGCGACCGCTGTAGCGGCCTACTCGGGCTTGGGCTCGCGCGTCGGCGATCGGCAGGAGCTCCTCGAAACGCCAGATGTTGATCTCGCGCTCGGCGGGTGGGATCTCGGCTAGGCGCTCCTTTGCCAGCTCGTAGTCGTAGTCGATGTCGAGCCCGTTGCCACAGCCGAGGCACTTGAAGGTCGTGTCGAGCAGCGGCAGGCGACGGCCGCAGTCGCGGCAGACCAGTTCGGTTGCGCAGGAGCGCGTACGGTTCTCATCGCTCAGCATGGAGATCCTCCCGGCAAGAGTACTGGGCTTCCCATGAGCAGGTGGGTATAGCAGGCCACGCCACACCGATCAACTTTCCTTTGAGCAAAAGAAGTGGGCCCGCCCCGGTGGTGTCAGCTTCCACGGGGCGGGCCCAACCTCCGACCAGCGCATCTGGGCTCTGGCCTGAGCTACGGCTGCGTCGGGGCCTGCGACTGCGCTCCCCGGCGCGACTGTCCGCGTGACCGGCGTTAGCCAACCACGCCTCACGAGCGCCACGGCCCATTACATGGCCGCCCCCCCTCTCCGGGGGCCAGGCTGCCAGAGGTGGGAGGGCGATGTGGCCGCGGTACCGGGCAGCGTCGTCGGCTGGAGGTGGGGCAATGCCCACGACGCTGTCGCCTCCCTGGTACTCCTGATTCGGCCAACAACTCGACTCATGACTGGTCACTCCTTTTGCCATCGCAAGGCGAGTCGCCCCTGACTGGGATTCCCACCTCTCCACTGGCGCTTGGTCGTCAGCAGGAGTACGTATAACAGATTGAATTCAACTGGTCAAGTGTTTTTTGAGCAAAAGTGCAAAAACGCCTGGGCAGACGCTGTTTACATGGGAACGCGCGCTCGGGATTGCCCGATGACCGTTCCGATCGAGTCCTTGAAACCGGCTCGGATCAGGCTCTCGCGATCGGAGACAGCCGGCTCGCACCCTGCCTCGGCGACAACGATAGAGCGACAACCGGCGGCGGCGGCATTGCTGATGCAGCGATGCAGGACCGCCCGCTGCCCGAGGCCATCTCGCTCCCCCACCAGGCGCGAGGCGAGCGCCAGCACAGCGACCTCGTGGTGGAAGTACATCACCGCGTAAGCGAGCGGCTCGTCGCCGTCGACGGCGCAGTAGCAGCCCCAGCCAGGGGAGCCGGGCAGGTCGAGGAAGAAGGTCGCGGCCCAGCTGGCGAAGCCGAGGCTCTCAGCGAGCGGATCGCCGAAGCCTTCGTCTTCCCATGGGTCGGTGCGCTCGTAGATGTCGATCCGGTCGGGGATCGCGAAGCGCGGCGGCGATCCATCCCGCACCAGCTTCCGCGGACCTTCCAAGAGGCGGTAGCGGTGGCCCTCGAGCCAGCGCGCGGCGGCGTCATGCTCGGGCAGGCCGGGCATCAGCGGCACCCGGTAGGCGACGTCGTGGCGCTCGACCCACTTGATCGCGGCGGGCAGGTGGCCGTCTTCGACCGCGCCGGGGGCGCCGGCACCGAGCACGAAGTTGAGCGCCGGCTCTTCCGGTTCCTCGCCTACGACGGCAGCGGTGACCGGACCGAACCTCACCATGTCGATCCCGAGATCGACTACGGCATCCTCGACGGCTGTGTCCCAAAGGCCTCTCCAGAACCGCTTCTCGGCCTCGTCGAGGGCAACCGCGTCAAACGGCAAGCTGCCTCCGGCTGCCACACGTTCACTATAGGTCTTAACTTGGAACAGTCAAGTTTTTCTGGATAAATCCTCGCGTCTCCGGCCACGGCCCCGGGAGCCCCTCCCCGTCCTCCCTCCCGGCGGCGAGCAGCAGCCCCTCGGCCGCGTGCGGCGCAAAGGGCGCGAGCGCCTGGGCGAGCAGCACCAGGGCCGCTGTCTGGGCCTCGGCATCGGCTCGGCTGAGCGCGCCGCGCCGCTCGAGGACGCGCTTCTCGAAGTCCTGGATGCGCTCGAAGAGGCGGGTGACGTTGCGCACCGCCTTGTGCATCTGCAGCTCCTCGAGGTCGGCCGTGATGCGGGCGAGGCCGTTCTCGCACCACTTGCCCAACCGCTCGCGCATGAACTCGGTGTCGGCGGCCGCCTCGGCGTCCTCGGGCGCGTCCTCGACGCTGGCGAAGCGCTCGCTCGCGTAGGCCCAGAGGTTGTGCAGGAAGCGAGCGGCGAAGCGCAGCGCGCCGTCGTTCCAGTTGAGGGTCTTCGCCGGTCCGGCGGCGTAGAGCACGGCGAGGCGGACGGTATCGGCCCCGTAGCGCTCGACCAGCTCGTCGGGATCGACGACGTTGCCGAGGTGCTTGCTCATCTTGCGCCCGTCGGCGATCACCATCTCGTGGAAGAGGCAGCCGGCGAAGGGCTCGCCCTCGGCCATGAACGAGAGGGGGCCGATGTCGCGCAACGCCTTGGTGACGACCCGCTGGTCGAAGACGAAGCCACCGGAATCGGCGCCGGCGACGAGGCGCTCCGCGGGCAGCCAGCGCTGCAAATCGGGGTGGGTGAACATCTCGCCGGCGCGCGCCTCGGGCGGCACGGCCGAGGGCACCCAAAGCCAGAGCGCGTCGAAGTGGCAGTCGAGGGTGTCGGTCTCGCGCCTGGCGGGCGCCTTGCAGCGTGGGCACTCGACGTCGACGAAGTCCGCCAGTTCGGCCAGAGGATTCCCCTCCCCGGTCGGCTCGACGTCGCGCGGCAGCACGACCGGCAGCTCTCGCTCCGGTACCGGCACGGCGCCGCAGCTCTCGCAGTGGACGATCGGGATCGGCGTCCCCCAGAAGCGCTGGCGCGAGATCGAGAAGTCGGCGGCGCGGTAGCGCACGGCCGGGCGCGCCTCGCGCCATGACTCGACTCCCGCTTGGTCGGCGCCGAAGTCCGGCACACGCTCCAGGCGACCGGCGATCGCGGCATCGGCCTCGTCTCCCCCCGGGATCCCCAATGCTGCAGTGGGTCCAAAACGAGCGTCGATCAGGGGCGAGACGACTATGGGCAGGGACTCGGTGGCCCAAGGCGCGCTCGCCACAAGCCCGGTATCGACCAACGGCACCGTCTTGGCGTCGCGCGCACTGCGCTCCCAGCCGCCGGCACGCAGCTCGTCGAGCTGCTTGGCAACACCAGTCTCGATTGGCCACGCCTCCAACTCGAGGGCCCGAGGGGAAAGCAGGACAAAGGTCGATGCCGTCACGAGGTCCTTGTAAGGGGTGAAGACCGTGAGTGCCTGCCCGTCTGGACCCTCGAGGTCGACCTCGACTCCGTCGCTGCGGCCAAGGATGTAGCGCTGGGTCGAGAGCGAGATCTCGTCCCAGTTTGAGAGCTCGGAGAGGCGGCGGTCGTTCTCCTCCAGGTAGGGCGTGATGCGTAGGAACCAGGTCGGGCGCCGGATCAGGCGGACCTCGTTGTGGCAGCGCCAGCAGCGACCGTCCTCGACCTGCAGCGCGGCCAGGGTCGTGCGACAGTGATCGCACCAGTCGACGGTGGTGTCGTCGCGGTAGATCAGCCCGGCCTCGAGCAGGGTAAGGAAGAGCCACTGCGACCAGCGGTACTGACCCTCGTCGGAGCTGTAGAAGACGCGCTCGTAGTTGAAGGAGAAGCCGAGCCGGCGCATCTGCTCGAGCATCCGCTCGCCACAGGCCTCGACCCACTCGGCGGGTGGCACCTTGCGCTCGATCGCGGCCATCTCGGCGGGCAGGCCGAAGGCGTCGAAGCCGAAGCCGAAGAGGACGTCGGCGCCGCGGGCGCGGCGGAAACGCGCGTAGGCGTCGCCGATCGCGTAGTCGCGCACGTGGCCCATGTGCAGTTTGCCCGAGGTGAAGGGGCTCGAGGGCTTGATGTAGATCGAGCGACGATCGGCGCTGGGAGCAGGCGTGGCGAAGGCGTCGCGCTCCGCCCAGGCGGCCTGCCTCGCGGTCTCGATCGCGGCCGCGTCGTAGCTCGATCTTCCGTTGCTCATCTGACCCACTTTTTCATGCGGGCGTTGACCCTACTCGCGTTATGCGCGAGAGTATTTGACCAATGCAGCAAGGTTGCATCGTCTCTCCGGACAATTACACTGAAATCTGTAACGCTTGGCTCCGGGACTGCTGACGGAACTGGAGGCAGGAGGACGTTAGAAGAGGGAGGTCCCAGTGACTGAGGGTAGAGAACTCGCCGCCGTCCTCGACGGTCGTCTGGACGAACGGCTTGTGGATCGAGTGCTCGAAGCTGCCGCTGACGCCGCCGCGGGCAACGAGGTGCAAGAGGCGATCGACCGAGTGGTCGAGATCGCCGAGATGGATCCCGAGGGAACGCGCGAGGCGCTCTGGGCGCTGCGCGGAGACACGGTGGCGCTGGAAGGGCTCGAGCACGGCTTGCCGCTCGAGCCGAGCAAGGCGACACTCGCCCTGGGCGGGGCGATTCAGGTCGCCAGCATGGAGCTCGGCTCGGCAGAGCCGGACCTGCGCAGCCGCATGCCAGAGCTGATGCGGTGGCTGGAGGGCGACTGGTAGGCGGGGGCGCCTAGGCGGGCTTGCGGCCCGCGACGAAGACCTCGAACTGGCTGTCCTTTGGCGGCCGCGGCTTGCCCGTGCCCCTGAAGGCACCTGCCATCTCCATGCCGACCGACCCGTAGACCTCAGTCAGCTCCTCGACCGAGTAGAGCCGCTGGCGGAACGGAATCGGCTGCACGCCCTCGAAGACCTCGCCGACCAGGATCGGCATCGTCGAGCCTTCTAAGTAGCGGCTGTTCGGCTCCCAGCGATGGTCGATCAATTCGACCATGCCCTCCCCCGCAATCCAGGTTTTCTGCGGCAGGTGCGCTTCCGCGTAGAGCACGTTCGGCAGCTGCAGCAGGTTGCCGCCGCCGGGACGCAGCGCCGCCGAGATCACCTCGAAGGTGCGGTGGTTCTCCTCCTCGGTCTCGAAATAGCCGATCGCGCCGTCGTTGAGGTTGAGCACGAGATCGAACTCTTCGTCGAATTCGAGCTTGCGCAGGTCGGCGGTGACGAAGGAGGCGTCGAGCGACTCCGACTCAGCGTCGGCCTCGGCGATCGCCAGCAGGTCGGGTGAGATGTCGACGCCGACCACCTCGAAGCCGCGGCGGGCAAGCTCGTGGGAATGGCGCCCGGTGCCGCAGGCCATGTCGAGCACCCGCTCGCCGCCTTGGGCTCCCAGCATCGCCAGCGCCCGGTCGACTTCGGCGCCGGTGCGGTCGGCCCAGGGACGCTTCAGCGTCTCCTCCGGCGGGAACGCCGAGCGGTACCAATCCGAGGGTATCTCGGTAACCGTCGAGTGCTCCATTGCTCGGGAATCTTAGCGTGCTTTCCCGCCTCGCCCCGGTGCCAGGAAGCCGGCCCAAGGCGGCGAGCACCGCCCGGCTCTACGCGAAGGTCCAGAGCTTGTTGCCCAGGAAGTTGAAGGGCATGGCGATAGCGACGGCGATCGCCTGCGCGGAGAGATCGCCGAGCGAGGTCCCCCCGACCAGCGCCTCGAGCACCGCCAGGTTGATCAGCAGCGCCGCGACGCTGACCGCGAAGAAGCGGGCCGCTTGGAAGCCAGCGTGGCCGTCCCCGGCTGCAAAGGTCCAGTGGCGGTTCCAGAAGAAGTTGCTGGAGACGGCGACGCAGAAGGCGCCGACGGCGGCGAGCGCGTGGTGGACGCCGAAATTCTCGCTGAGCAGAGCGAAGACTCCGAGGTTGATCAGGTAACCCGAGCCGCCGACGAGGCCGAACTTGCAGAGCTGCCACCAGCTCGCCGGGCGGCGGGCGGCGGCGCCGAGCCGATAGGCAAATTCGCTGGCGCTCACGGGTGCCTCGCAGCCCGCGCGCGATCGCGCTGAGACTGGCCGTCGACGACGACGGCGTTGAAGCCGAAGCCGGTAGCGACGCGCTTGAGCACGTAGAAGGGGATTTCGCGCTGGCGAGCTGACATATACCGGGTGAGGGTGAGGCGCTCGAACCTTACCCTGGCGACGGGGTGGAAAACCGCTGGGATGCCGGTGACGGCGCGTCCTTCCCGCGACTTGGCGATCACGTCGATCTGCCTGACCGGCCAATCGCCGCTGTAGACGCGCTGTGCCCCGTCGTGCAGATAGAAGCGCACCGGGTCGGCGGCGAGCTTCCAGGTGACGATCGCGCGCGGCCCACGGGACGGGCCGATCGCGGCAGTGAGCGCCCGGAAGTCGGGGCGCTGCAGGTTGGGGGTTTGGGTGACGTGGATGTCGAAAGCGATCCAGTAAGCGCAGAGCGCGAGCGCGACGAGCGCTCCGAGCCGACGCGCGCGCTCGACCCCGAAGCCGACCGCCGCCACCATGGCGAGCGGAACCAGCGCCGGCAGCAGGTTGCGCTCGACCACGTAGTCCTTGCCGGCAACGGCCGCGAGCAGGGCCAAAGCGGGGACGCCGAGACCAACGCCGAGACCGAGGGCGGCGGCGCGGCGCTCCCTGCGGCTGCCACGCGCCGCGAGGAGCAACAGGGCGGCGCCGATCGCGATCACGGGCAGGAGCGCGTAGCGCTCGCGGGGCGGCTCGGCGATCACGTGGCCGGTCTCGCCGATCAGGAAGGTGACACCGCCCTCGAAGAAGCGCGTGGACAGGAGGCTTTCCTCGATCCAACCGATGTGGGTCGGGTTGACCTGAGCCGCGATCAGCGGCAGCAGGGCGAGGCCGGTCGCGGCGACCGCGGCGAGCGCGGGCAGGACGACGCGCCAGCGGGCGCGCAGGGCGACGAGCAGCCAGAGCGCCTCGATCCCGACCGCGAAGACGGCGAAGTAGTGGCTGCAGAGCGCGAGCGCCGAGGCCAGCGCCCAGAGGGCCAGATCGCGCGCCCGGTGGGTTCGCAGCGCGCGCGCAAAAAAGAGGAAGGAGAGGGCGCAGAGGAAGATGAGGAGCGCGTAGGAGCGCGCCTCCTGCGAATACCAGATCAGCATCGGGTTGACGGCGAGGAGGGCGGCCGCGATCAGGCCGGCGCGGCGGCTGGCCAACTCGGCGCCGATGCAGTAGGCGAGCGGGACCGTGGCCGTGCCGAGGAGGGCCGAGAGCGAGCGCAGCCCAACCTCGTGAGTGCCGAAGGCCTTGGCCCAGCCCCAGGCGAGCACGTAGTAGAGCGGCGGGTTGGACTCGCTGCCCTTGACCGCATGCAGCATGTCGTCGAAGCTGCCGGGGACGACGCGAGCGGCGGTGATCACCTCGTCGTGGTGAAAGCTCTGCACGTCGATGCTGGCGAAGCGCATCGCGGCGCCGAGCGCGGTCAGCAGGGCGAGGGCCCAGAGGGCGCCGTTGCGGGTTGGCGCGAGCGTCAAGGCGCGCAGTTGCTCGTCGGCATCGCCCGGCCCGGGCCGAACGAAGGCGGCGCCGCCGCGCGGCCGCTGCCCCAGCGGCGGTTCGGGCGGGGTGAGAGGCGGAAGTCGAGACGGGCTCCGTGCGCCACTGCGCACCACATGGTCCATGGGCGTTCGTACCCGCGGCCGTTGAATCTAAGTCCGTCTATATAAGGGCCGTGGCCGCTGGTCGAGATCGAGAGGCGGCGGTGGTGGGGCAGCGCCAGGGACGCGTGGCGGAAGATCGGGCTGCCGATCGCCAGCAGGCCGACGCCCGGCACCGCGGGATAGAGCCCGAGAGTACCGAAGACGTACCAGGAGGAGAGCGTGCCGAGGTCGTCGTTGCCGGGGTAGCCGTCAGGCGCGGTGCCGTAGAGGCGGAGCCCGCGGCGGACGGCGGCCTGCGTCCCGTACGGTCGTCCCGCCCAGTCGTAGAGCCAGGGCACGTGCAGGGTCGGCTCGTTGCCGAGCAGCGCGTGGTCGGTATGGGTGCCACCGGGCCCGCCGTTGAGCTTGCGCAGGAAGCGACCGAGGCGCCGCGTCGCCTTCTCCCTCCCGCCCATCATGCGGAGGAGCCCGGCGGGATCGTGCGGGACCAGCCAGCTGTACTGGAGCGAGTTGCCCTCGACGAAGCCCCCACCCCGTCGATTGTCGTAATTGGCTGGAAAGGCGCCATTTTCGTAGCGCGGCTCGATGCTGCCGCCGCGGCGGGGAAAGAGCTTGCGCCAGTTCGATGAACGCCGCATAAAGCGGCGGTAGGTGGCGCCATGGCCGAGGGAGCGAGCGGCGAACTGGGCGATCGCAAAATCGTCGAGCGCGTACTCGAGCGAGGTCGCCGCGGAGCCCCAGACGGCGTCCGGGCTGCCGAAAACGGAGTTGGCGTTGCGGGTGTTGGTGTCGAGGTCATATGGGACGTAGCCGAGCGCGAGGTACGGCGCCAGGCCCTGGCGCTCGAGATATTCGCCGTTGGCGCTGCGACAGGGTTCGTCGGCGCCGCGCAGCATCGCTTCCAGCGCCGCGCGGTGGGGGAAGCGCGAGGCGCCGAAGGCGGCGGCGGAGGCGATCAGCGGGTCGGCCGAATCGCCCACCATGGTCATGCTCTGACCGTTGGCGTAGGACCAGCGGGGGAGGCAGCCGCTCTCGGCCGCGTCCGCCAGCAACGAGCGGACTATTGCGCTGGCGCGGTGCGGCGCCAGGATCGAGAGCAGCTGGATCTGCGTGCGGTAGGTGTCCCAGGCGGAAAAGTCGGCGTACTGGATGCGGCCGGTGGCGCGGTGGAGCAGGCCGTCCATCCCGACGTAGGCGCCGCCGACGTCGCTGAACGTGCGCGGCGCGAGGCCGGCGCGGTAGAGCGCCGTGTAGAAGGTGTCGATCTGGCGGCGCGAGCCGCCGCTGACGCGGACCTTCCCCAGCCACCTGTTCCAGGCACTCTCGCTGCGCCGGGAGGCGGTGCCGAAGTCCTCGCCTGGGTTTTCGGCGGCGAGGTTGGCGCGAGCGTCCTCGACGCTGACGAAGGAGACGCCGACGCGAGCGACGACCACGCGGTCGCGGCGCGTGTCGAAGCTGGCGTAGGCGCCGGCGTCCGCGGTGGTCTGGGGGTTTACCGGCGGAGACTCGCTGGCGCTGGCGCTGGTCCCGCCGGCGAGCAGCTCGTCGCCCTGCCAGGTGCCGTAGCCGGCAAAGGCGCGATCGAAGACGGCGGCGACGTAGACGCGGTAACGCGGGCGCTGGCCGCAGAAGAGGCCGCTGGAGGCGGTGCCGTCGATCTCGCGGCGGGCGGGGTCGACGTCGACGGCGGCGAGGTCGTTGGGCTGGGCGCTGCCGCCGGCGTCGATCAGGACGCTGGCGTGCTTGCCGCGGGGGAAGGTGAAGCGGGCCATGCCGGTGCGGGTGCTCGCCGTCAGCTCGACCCCGATCGCGGCGCCGCGAGCCTGGTTGAGGCGCACCGAGTAGTAGCCGGGACGGCCGCGCTCGTGGGCGTGCGAGAAGCCGGGCTGGTACTGGCCGTCGAGCGAGGGACCGGGCGCGGCGGGCGAGGACTCGATCGGTTCGGTAGTCGGCAGGAATGGGAAGTCCCCGTAGAGCGAGCAGCCCGCGCCGGAGAGGTGCGTGAGACCGAAGCCCTTGATGTGGGAGTCGCGGTAGTCGTAGCTGCCGCGCCCGTTGAGGTCGGCCGGGCTCGTATCGGGGCTCCACTGCACCATCCCGAAGGGAGCCGCGGCGCCGGGGAAGTTGTGGCCGCCGCCGAACGTGTCGTGGCCGGGCATCGTGCCGGCGAAGACGTGGACGCGGTCGGCGAGGCCCCGCGCGACGGCGCGCGAGGCCGCGGGAACGAGCAGCGCAATTGTGGCGAGGGCAATGCCTGCGCGTCGAATCAAGGGCTGAACGTTAGACATGCGGTGCGGGTGCTCGCTTAAGGTTCGACGCCATGCCCGCGCGGACCGCCATCGTCGTCGTCGCCGTGGCCGCCGCCCTGACCGCCGGGATCGTCCTCGCGCTCGGCGGCGGCAAGGACGACGCCCGCGCGCAGGGCACGGCTCCCGCCAGCTCGGGCGAGCCGAGCGTGAGCGTGATCTCACCGCGCAACGGCGCGCGCCAGAGCTCTCGCGCGGTCGTGGTCAAGGTCGAGGTCCACAACTTCCAACTCTCGGCGCGCCATTTCGGCGGCGAACCGCAGCTCGGCGAGGGCCATATCCGCTTTGGCCTCAACCGCGTCCCTGACTGCGTCGACCCGGTCAAGCTGCAGCGGGCGATCGACAGTCCCTTCGGCAATGGCCGCCTCGTCGGCGCCTCGTTCGACTTCCCCGAGTACTCCGGTCCCAACGGCATCCTCGCCGAACGAATCGGCTCGCAGGGCAGCTACTCGCCGGCCACGCGCCCCGAGATCTACTACCACGACCTGAAGCCGGGCTTCTACCGCCTGGTCATCACCCTCGCCCAGAACGACGGCTCGACCACCCCCTTTCACGCCGTCACCAACTTCCAGATCCTGCCGAGACCCGGCCACGGCCCCAAGTGCACCGGCGGCAAGGTCCCCAGCGCCAAGGCCGCGGCGTTCGGCTGAGGCGGATAGCGCGCAATTCGCGTTGCGAACTCGAGACGTTTGTGCGCCACGCGCTACAGACAACTCGTTACGGTGCAATCATGCACCTGATGAGGGAGAGCTGGACCGACGACAGGCTCGATGACTTGCGGAACGACGTCAGCGAGTTCCGCGCCGAGACCAAGGCAGAATTCGCCGCGGTGCAGGATGAATTCACCGCGGTGCGGAAGGAGATGGGCAGCGAATTCGCCGCGGTGCGCAAGGAAATGGGCGACGAGTTCAAGGCCGTGCGTGCGGAGATGAAAGCCGGGTTCGACGGGATCCACGAACGATTCGATCGTTTTCAGCAGACGATGATTGGGTTTTCAGGCCTGGTGATCGCCGCCCTGATCGGACTCATCGCAACGCAGCTTTAGCGCGGCGTATCCGTTGTAGGCCAATACTTCACTTTGTATAGTGGAGTGTCGTGCGGACCTACCGGCGTCTGATGAGCTTCCTGCGACCGTATCGTCGCCAGCTCTGGGGTTCGCTCGCCTTCGCCTGGGCGGCGATGGGGATGACCGTGCTGATCCCGTGGCTGGTCGGGCGGGCGGTCAACGCGATCGAGAGCGGCGAGAAGCCCGACCTGCTGCCGCTGGCGCTGGCGATTGTCGCAGCGGGCCTGCTGCGCCTGGGGCTGACCGTGGTGCGGCGACTCGTCGCCGGCAAGGTCTCGCTCGCGGTCGAATTCGACCTGCGCCAGCTCTTCTACGCGCACCTGCAGCGGCTCGAGCTCGGGTTCTTCGACTCCCAGCAGACCGGACAGTTGATGTCGCGGGCGACGGTCGACCTGCAGTCGATTCGCTTCTTCCTCGGCTACGGGCTGATCTTCATCACCCAGAACCTGCTGACGATCACGCTGGCCTGCGCCGTGATGATCGCGATCAATCCGCTGCTTACGCTCGTCGCCCTCGCCCCCGCCCCACTCGTCGTCTACACCGCCTCCCGCTACAACCGCGTCTCGCGCCCGGCCGTACAGGAGGTGCAGCAGCGGATCGCCGAGCTGACCGCGGAGGCCGAGGAGAACATCTCGGGGATCCGCATCGTCAAGGCCTTCGCCCGCGAGGAACACCAGCTCCACCGCTTCCAACGCGCCGTCGCCCGCGTCTTCGACCAGAGCATCTACTCGACCCGGCTGCAGGCGACCTTCTCGCCGCTGATCGGCCTACTACCCCAGGCTGGCATCGCCCTGGTGCTGCTGGTCGGCGGTCGCGAGGTGATCGCCGGCAACCTCAGCCTCGGCAACTTCACCGCCTTCTACACCTACGTCGTGATGCTGGCCTCGCCGATGCGAATGCTCGGCATGGCGATGGGGATGGCGCAGCGGGCGATCGCTTCGGGCAACCGGCTCTTCGAAATCCTCGACCGCGAGCCGCGCATCGAGAGCCCGGAGGGCGCGCCGGAGCTGCCCGCCGGCGGTGGCAGGGTGGAGCTGCGCGGCGTAACGCTGCGCTACAAGGCTCCCCGCGCAAGCGCATCCGACATTGACCACACTGGAGTGGGGTCAATGTCGGATGCGCGACTGAACGGCGCCTCGGATGCGGCGCTGAGCGACATCGACCTCGAGGTGGCCGCCGGCCGCACGGTGGCGCTGGTCGGGCCCTCGGGATCGGGCAAGACGAGCCTGGTGGCGTTGATCGCGCGCCTCTACGACCCGAGTGAGGGATCGGTGCTGGTCGACGGCGCCGACGTGCGCTCGATCGACGTCGCCTCGCTGCGCTCCCACGTCGCCTTCGTCGCCGACGACAGCTTCCTCTTCAGCGCCAGCATCGCCGACAACATCGCCTACGCCCGCCCGGGGGCGAGCCGTGAAGATGTCGAGGTGGCGGCGCGGCGCGCTCAGGCGGAGGAGTTCATCCGCGAGCTGCCGGGCGGCTACGACACCGTCGTTGGCGAGCGCGGCCTGACGCTCTCAGGAGGGCAGCGGCAGCGGATCGCGATCGCGCGTGCGCTGCTCGCCGACCCGCGCGTTCTCATCCTCGACGACGCCACCTCCTCCGTCGACGCGACCACCGAGGCGGCGATCAAGTCGGGGCTGCGCGAGGCGATGGCCGGGCGCACGACGTTCATCATTGCCCACCGCCTCTCCACCGTCTCGCTCGCCGATGAGGTCGTGGTGATGGACGGCGGGCGGATCGTCGACCGCGGCAGCCACGAGGAGCTGCTCGCGGGCTGCGGCTTCTACCGCGAGATCGCCGAGCACGGCCTCGCCGACTCGGTCTTCCTGCAGCGCGACCTCGAGCGGCGCGGAGAGATGGCGCGACTATGAGCGCGGAGCGCACGAGCGGGCCCGAGCAGCGCAACCGCTACCGGGACATCTGGCTGCTCTTCGTCGCGCTCTGGCGGCTGGTGCGCGGCCAGGACCAGCGCGCCCGCAAGGTTCGCTGGATGATCGGGCTGCTGCGGCCCTACCGCGGCCGGGTGCTCCTCATGTTCGCGGCGCTCCTGGTCGCCACCGGAACCGCTCTCGCGCCGCCTTACCTGGCGGGCCAGGCGATCGACGCCGGCATCGACACCGGCGACGCCTCGGCCCTGGACCTGATCGTCGTCGCCTTCCTCGCCGTGGCGGCGCTCTACGCGGGCGCCTCGTTCCTGCAGACCTACCTGGTCGGCTGGGTCGGCACGCGCGCCCTGCAGGACCTGCGCGAGCGCGTCTTCACCCACCTGCAGACGATGTCGATCGGCTTCTTCACCCGGCGCAGCCCCGGTGTGCTGATCAGCCGCATGACCAACGACATCGAGGCGCTCAACCAGCTTGTCACCGACGGGGTGGTGACGATGTTCTCCAGCGTGCTGACCCTGATCGGCGTGGTCGCGATCATGCTTGTGCTGGACGTCAAGCTGGCTCTGGTCACGTTCCTCACCTTCCCCCTGATCGCCATCGCCAGCATCGTCTTCCGGATCGTCTCCACCGGCGCCTACAGGGCGACCCGAGAGCGGATCGCCGCCGTGACCGCCTACCTGCAGGAGACCCTGAGTGGCGTGCGGGTGGTGCGCAGCTTCGGCCAGGAGGACCGCCACGCGACCGCGATGACCGAGCTCAACGAGGCCAACCGCGAGGCCAACATGCGCACGGTCTTCCTCAACGCCTCCTACTTCCCGGCGGTCGAACTGCTCTCGACGGTGGCGATCGCAGCGATCCTCCTCTACGGCGGCAGCCAGACGATCGAGGGAGCGATCCAGATCGGCGTGATCGTCGCCTTCGTCGGCTACCTGCAGGTCTTCTTCGAACCGATCCAGCAGCTCTCCCAGCTCTACACCACCTACCAGCAGGGCATGGCCGCCCTCGACAAGATCTTCGACCTGCTCGACACCGAGCCGGACATGGTCGACGCGCCGGGCGCAATCGACCCCGGCACCCTGCGCGGCGAGATCGAGATGGATGGAGTCTGGTTTTCCTACATCCCCGACGCGGAGGACTGGGCGATGCGGGACGTGTCGCTGCACGTGCCGGCGGGACAGACGCTGGCGCTGGTCGGGGCGACGGGTGCGGGCAAGTCGACCTTCGCGAAGCTCGTCGCGCGCTTCTACGATCCGCAGCGCGGACGCGTGCTGGTCGATGGCCACGACCTGACAGGCGTGAAGCAACAGGCGCTGCGGCGACAGCTCGGCATCGTGCCGCAGGAGGGCTTCCTGTTCTCGGGGAGCGTGCGCGAGAACATCGCCTTCGGGCGACCGGCAGCGAGCCTGGAGGAGATCGAAGACGCGGCCGCGGCCGTCGGCGCCACCGAGTTCATCGCGGCGCTGCCGGAGGGGATCGAGACCCAGGTGGGAGAGCGCGGCGTACAGTTGTCGGCCGGCCAGCGCCAGCTCGTCGCCTTCGCGCGTGCCCTGCTGGCGCAGCCGCGAATCCTGATCCTCGACGAGGCGACCTCCAACGTCGACGTACGGACCGAGAAAACGATCGAGAAAGGCCTCAGCCGCCTCCTCGCCGGCCGCACCGCGATCGTCATCGCCCACCGCCTCTCAACGATCCGCCGCGCCGGCAAGATCGTCGTCCTCGAAGGTGGCGGCATCGCCGAGCAGGGAACCCACGACGAGCTGATCGAGGCCGGCGGCCCTTACTCACGCCTCTACGGCGCCTGGCAAGAATCCTCAGCCGCCTAGATGTCGCACTTCCCTCCGTATACCGGAGGGAAGTGCGACATCTAGGCCGAGCTGGGGCGAGGCGCCCCTTACGGTCGCATCTCTTTCCGGTATGCGACTGAAAGTGCGACCGCTTGGCTAGCCGGCGCCGATGCCGCCGCCGGAGCCGCCACTGCCCGTTTCGCCGCCGCCTTCGGGGGCGCCAACCGCGCCGCCGCCTTCGGCAGTGCCACCGGCGCCGCCGGTTTCAGGCGCTTCTTCGGAGGCGGCTTCCGGTTCGACCGCTTCAGGTTCCACGGCTTCGGATGCTCCTTCCGGGCTTTCGCCGGTTTCTGCTTCCCCTTCGCCCCCCGACGGCGCGCCTGTTTCCGGCGCGGTTGGGTAGGCGTTGCAATCCTCGAGGCCATATTCGGCGGCGGCGGCGCGGAAATTCCCCAACTCCCGTTCGGCGTCAAGTTCGGCACTTTCCACTGCCGGCCTGTCTTCCCGTTCAGAGGCGAGCTTGAGCTCGCTCTCTATGGCAGCTAGTTCATCGGCTGCTTCGAAGAACTTGGCGTAGCCATTTGCTTCCTTCGGCTTGCCGAGGTCCTTGAGACTGCTGACCATGCCGGCATAGAGCCCGCCAACCTGTGCGGCAACGCTGTATGAGCTTTCGCCGTTCGCCCCCGACGTACCGATCGCCCGCATGGTCTCGGCGCAGATCGCATTGCCCTGTTCAAGCAGTTCGGCCTTACTGAGCACCTTCGTCGCCACCGTCGTGGCCGGCGTCGATTCGGTCGAGCCTTCATCTCCATCTCCACCTCCGCCACAGCCGGCAATCAGCAGCACAGTCGCGAAAAGCAGGGCAATCGATGTCAGGCGAGGGCTCATGAGTGCAGCAAAACTAGCAGAGCGATTAGACGCTTTGCGGGCACGAGGCTTGCCAGAGACGAGCTGCGAGCTGCGGCCCAGGGACTCGAACCCCGACTACCTCGTCCAGAGCGAGGCGTGCTGCCATTACACCAGGCCGCAAAGGCACTGGCCTGAGGATATCCGCTTCCCGCGATCGCTCGCCCTGGCATCGCCGGTAGTTGGCAGTTGACGTTAGTCCAAAGTTATTGATCAATTTGAAACGCGACTGTAGGCTCGCGTCGCGGTGCCCGACCGGCACCGCTCGCAACCGTAACCAAAAGAGAGGATCAGGATGAATCAAGCGAAGCGTCTGCTCGCCGAGTTCTCGTCGTGCCTGCTGGTCGCCGCCTGCGCGGTGGCGTTTGCGGCCGCGCCCGCCCAGGCGGAAGGGAACTGGCTGGTCAACGGCAAAAGTTTCGTCTCCTTAAACCCGTCGCTCAGCTGGCTACCCGACCAAGGCCTCTACACCTTCTTAGTGCCGAACCTAAATCTCGAGTTAGTCTTCCACGGATTCATAGTCTACGAATCGACGCTGACTTCAGAAGGGCACGGGACAGCGAAATTCGAATTTACGGAAGGTGAAGTTAACACTATTTCTCCCTTAAAACCGATTGCCTGCGAAGTCGGCAACCTTCTGTTCAAAGTCAAAAGCAACCTTTTCTTACACGAAGGCAAGACCTACAACGTGCTGACCCCGGCGGAAGGAAAAACGCTGACCGTCACCAAATATGGCGGGAAATCATGCGTGCTAACGGAAAAAAACAACGTCACGGGTGCAATGGTTCTGGAAGACCCAGAAGGTCTCGAAAAAGAAGCCATCAAACACTTAGTGAGGCAAGCTCCTGCTGGGTTATTCCCCGAATTAGAAATGTTATTCGGCGCTAGTAAAATGTCACTTGACGCTAACTGGTGGCAACAATTGGCCGGGGCACATGAAGGACTGAAATGGAGTGGAGTCGGCTAAACCACGAACGGTTCAGGCCTCGATAGCCGAAAGGTCGCTGTCGGCGTCGGCGATCTTCGCTTTGTGGGCGGAGACGTCGACGCCGTCGGCCAGGAGGCGGCGAGCTTCGGCCAGGTCTTCGGAGCGCTCTACGCTGAGGCAGCCGGCGACTCGGTTGTCCTTCAGGTACCAGACGGAGAATTCGGCGCTGTCGGGGTCGCCGCGCCAGATCTCCTCGTCCCATTCGGAGGCGGGGCCGACGTACTCGAGGCTGGCCCAGTCGGCGAGATCGCTGAAGAAGTAGGGGACGACGTCGTAGTCGGCGTCCTCGCCGAGCAGGTTGCGAGCAGCGTGCATGCCCTGCTGCATCGCCACGTCCCAGTGCTCGACCCGCAGACGGCGACCGTGGACGACGCTGTCGTAGGAGCAGCAGTCGCCGGCGGCGTAGATGCCCTCGGCGCTGGTCTGCAGCTTCGAGTCGCAGACGATCCCATCGTCGACCTCGAGGCCCGCGCGCTCCGCCAGCATGGCGTCGGGGCGCACGCCGGCGCCGACAACCACCGCGTCGCACTCGATCGCCAGGCCGCTCTTCGTCACCACGCCCTTGACGCGGCCGTCGCCCTCGTAGGCCTCGAGCTCCTCCCCACCATGGATCGTCACTCCCTTCGATTCAAGCAGCTCGTGGAAGAAGCGGCCGGCGCGCTCGCCGAAGGTGCGCGAGAGGGCCACGTCCTCCATCGTCACGATCGTGCACCTGGCGCCCCGCGCGGTCAGCGAGGCTGCCACCTCGGCGCCGATGTAGCTGCCGCCGATCAGGACGACGTGCTTGGCGGCCTCGGCGTCGGTACGGATCGCGTCGGAGTTGCCGAAGGCGCGCAGGTAGTGGATGCCCTCGTTCTCGGCTCCCTCGACGCGGAGGATGTTGACCATCGCCCCGGTGGCGATCAGCGCCTTGCCGAAGCGCACCTCCTCCCCACCCTGCAGCTTCGCCGTGCGCGCCGCCGGGTCGAGCGCCATCACGTTGGCGCCGGTCAGCAGCTCGACGTCGTTCTCCCCGTACCACTCCGGTGGGTTGACGTAGGCGTCGGCGCGTTCGGCCTCGCCGCGCATGTACTCCTTGGAGAGCGGCGGGCGTTCGTAGGGCGGCTCCGGCTCCCGCCCGACCAGCAGCACCGAGCCGTCGGCGCCTCGCTTGCGCAGTTCCGCCGCGCAGCTTGCGGAGGCGAGACCGCCGCCGATGAGGAGGAAATCGACCTCGCGCTCAGCCACTGCCGTTTCCGCCGGAGGGGCCAAACAAGGACTTCAGCTGCTCCTCGTGGCCGGGATCGAGCACCGCCAGCACCTCGTCGCCGACCTCGAGCACCGTGTCGGGCCCGGGGACGAAGCCCTTGCCGTTGCGCAACACCGAGATCAAGAGGCTGCCTTCGGGCATTTCAAGATCGCCGACACGCCTCCCGGTTACCCCGGAGTCCTTGCCCAGCAACATCTCGATGATCTCCAGCTGCTCCTCCTGCAGGTCGAGCAGGTGGACGAGGCCGTACTCGGGCACCTCGTGCTCGAGCAGACGCAGGATCAGGTCCGTGGCCGAGACGCTCGGCTTGATCCCGAGCAGGTCGAAGTGGGGCTTGTTGCGCGGATTATTCACGCGGGCGATGATCCGCTCGACCTCGTACTTCTCGCGGGCGACCTGGCAAATCAGCATGTTGTCCTCGTCGTCGCCGGTGACGGCGATGACCATGTCGGCGCGCTGGATCCCCGCCCGCTCCAGCACCCAGAGCTCGGAGGCGTCGCCGTAGGAGACGTTGTGCTCGAGCTCCTGCTCGACGGTCAGGTAGCGGCGCCGGTTGCTCTCGATCACCGTCACCTCGTGCTCCTTTTCGAGCAGCTCGCGGGCCAGGTTCCAGCCCACCTTCCCCGCGCCGACGACGATGATGTACATCCGCCCCGCCCCCCCGCCTACGCGGCTTCCGCCGCGCCGTCGTCGTCGGGGCCGGCGTCGCCGCGCGGCGCGCCCTCGCGCACGGCGCTCTCGAGCATGTCGATCGCGACGCGGGTCGGGCAGACCGTGTGCAGGCCCTGGCGCTCGTACCACTCGGCGCGCAGCGGGTCGAGGATGCGGGCGATCACGGTCGGCACGTCGTAGCGGCGCTGGGCGATCTGGGAGATGACGATGTTGGTGTTGTCGCCGTCGGTGGAGGCGATGAAGGCGTCGGCGCGCTCGATCCCTGCGGCGAGCAGCGCGTCGGTCTCCAGACCGGCCCCGACCGTGAACATGCCGCCGAGGTCCTCCCAGCCCTTCTCCAGCCCGACCTCGAGCCGCGCGTGGGACTCCGGGTCCTCGTCGAGGCAGGAGACTTCGTGCCCCTCGCGCAGCATCGCGCGGGCGACGGAGGAGCCGACTCGGCCACAGCCAACGATCAAGATGAACACGGCCGTGAGTCTAGTCCGCGATGGCCGGCTCTGGGGTCGCCTCGGGAGGCGCGGTGAGCAGCACCCGACACGGGGCCTTCTTCAGCACGTACTCGGTGGCGGCGCCGATCTCGGCGGGCTTGGCGGCGCCGATGCCGCCGAGCCTGGCGCCGCCCTTGATCTTCGTCGGCGGCTCACCGCCGATCACGATCGCCTCGGAGCCGTAGTGGCGCGCCGCTTCGACGATGCCGGGGCCGACGCCGCGCGCCCGCACGACCTCGGCGTTGACGTTGACGTCCGCGTACTCCTCGCCGACGTCACCGGCCCGCTTCAGCGCCCGCTCGGCCTCCGCCTCGATCCCCGGCGGCAGCTCCGCATCCAGCGGCAGCGTCAGCGGCACCTCGATCACGTAGACGAGGTCGAGCTGGGTCTCCTCCCCGTTGCCGCTCCCGTCCTCCTGCTCGGCGGCGGCGAGACGGCCGGCGGTGGCGACGATGTCGTCGTCGAGCTTGGTGCCGAAGACGGGGACGAGGATGTTGCGGAAGGCGACCTCCGGCACCTGCTTGGTCAGCGCCTTCTCGGTGACCGAGACGCGCTTGGTCAGCGTCGTCCCCTCGAAGACCTTGCGGTAGACGACGTAGAAGACCAAGCCGAAGGTCATCCAGCCGAGACCGAGCCAGCGAGCGGTCTCGTGGTAGGCGAGGACGCTGAGGAAGGCGAGCGCGGTAACGGCGGCGGCGAAGATCGCCGGCAGCGGCAGGCGAGCGCCGGAGCCGCCCCAGGCAACGTCGAGTGGGACGCGGAAGGGGCGCGGGCGCTCGGGCTGGGTGACGCGCAGGCGCAGGATCGAGAGTTGGGCGATCGTGATCGCCAGCATCGCGCCGAAGGCGTAGAGGCCGGCGAGCAGCTTGACGTCGGTGGGGATGACCAGGCCGAGGGCGATCAGGCCGGAGATCGCGATCGCCACCTGCGGGGTCGCGTGGCGGCTGTTGAGCTTGCCCAGCCAGCTGGGGATCTGGCGATTGATCGCCAGCGTGTAGATGTGACGGGAGACGCCGAGCAGCGCCGTCGTCACCGCCCAGAACAGGACGGGCGTGGCGACGATCGCGACCAGCCAGCGCATCGAGTCCGAGACCCAGGCCGGGTGGTAAGCGGAGACGACCCCGAGCACGGGCGCCTCGACGAATTCCTTGCCGAGGGCGGTCTGGGGACCGTCGGGGCCGGCGACGACCGGCACCGCCATCAGGGCGATCGCCGCCATGCCGGCGTAGACGAGGGGCACGGCGATGGCGCCGACCGAGACGATGCGCTTGAGGTCGCCGGGGGCGACGTCGATGTCGGGCGCGAGGTCGGAGGCGGCCTCTATCCCGGCATAGGCGAGCATCGCGACGACGGCTGCGTAGACGATGTCGTGGAAGTCGGGGCTGGTGAACAGGTCGAGCTCGTGGGTGAGGCGGTCGGGGTGGAAGACCGCGAGGACGCCGACCACGACCACGGCGAGCTGCAGGGCGATGTCGGCGAGAGCAAGGATGGCGAGCGGGCGCTCGCGACCGCGGCCGGTGATGTTGAAGACGTTGAGCACGCAGGCGGCGGCGATCACGGCGCCGGCGACGCCGATCTCCCAGCCCGCTTCGGAGAGGTGCCCGGAGACCGGCTCCAGGTAGTGCGGCACCGAGATCGCCGCCAGCGCGGCGACGATCAGGTAGTCGATCAGGATCGCCCAACCGGCGATGAAGGCGATCAGCTCGTTGAAGGCGTGGCGGGCGAAACTGGAGGAGCCGCCCCGCTCGCGCAGCATCGCCCCGCCCTCGACGTAGCTGAGCGTGGTGACGACGAATAGGAGCCCGGCGGCGAGGAAGATCAGCGGCGTCAGGCCGAGCCCGCGATCGGCGACGACACCGAGCGCGAAGTAGATCGAGAATCCAACCGCCGAGTAGACGGCGACGAAGAGCCCCGGCACGCCGGTGGCCCGGTGCAACAGCGGCTCCAACCGCGGTTTCGAGGGCGGCTCGTTCTGCTCCGGAGCGCTCACGTACGAGACGCTACCCAGAGCCGGCCCGCGCCGACGGCGAGGAAGGCCAGGCCGAGCAGGGTGCCGACGGAGAGCGGCCCACCGCCGTTGGCCAGGGTGCTGACGAGGAGGCCCAGGCCAAGGGCGAGAAAGACGAGCGAGAAAGCTCGGACGGAGCCGCGATAAATCCGCTCAGGAGAGGCCACCCGGCGATATTACGCCAGCGCGGGCGTCAGGTCGGTGCCCCGCTGGGCACCCTGTTCGGAGACGACGATGACTCGGCAGGGGCGCTCGCCGAGCACGGTCTGCAGGGTCTTGTCGTAGAGGGGGCGGCCGTTGCGGTAGCGCAAGCCAACGACCACGGCAGCGGCGGCGATCAGCTTCGCCTCGTCGGCGATCTCGTAGCCCGCCTGACCCGGGCGGACGCGCTCGACGTGGCCGGTGACGCGCTGGCCGCCGATCAGCTTCGCCTGCTCGATCTTGCTCTGCGCCTCCGCTTCCTGGTCGGGCAGCTCGGCATCGAGGGGCAGGTGCGTGGGCACGGTCAGCATCGCGTGGATGTGGATGCCGCGGCGGCGCTTGGAGGCGAGCTTGACCGCCGTCGCGACCATCTCCTCGGAGAAAGGCTGGTCGTCCTCGAAGGCAACAAGGATGCTGCGGTACTCGATCTCTTCGACGCCAAGCGGCTCGGGCAGCAGCACCTTGACCGTTTCGGTGAGCGGCAGGCGCTGGTTGCGGCGGTAGAGGACGTAGACGGCGATTCCGAAAGCCATCCAGCCGACGCCCACGGCGAGCGTGCGCGGGTTGAGGGCCATCACGACGATCCAGGCAGCGAAGGTGCCGAGGCCGCCGAGGACGGCGGTGAGCGGCACGTCGGTGCCGAAGGCGCGGAAGTTGAACGGTGGCCTCCACGGCCGCTCCGCAGCGCCGAGCTTGCGACGCAGCTGAACCACCGAGACGTGGGCGATCGTGAAGGAAAGCATCGCGCCGAAGGAGTACATCGTCGCCAGGAAGTCGGTCTGGCCCGGGATCAGCGTGATCACCGCGATCGCGGCGAAGATCAGGATCGCCACGTAGGGCGTGCGGTACTTGGGGTGGACCTGGCGCAGGCTCTCGGGCAGCTGGCGGTGCTGGCCCATCGAGTAGGTGAGGCGCGAGACCCCGATCAGGCCGGCGTTGGTGGCGATCAGCAGGATCACCGCGGCGAGCAGGCCGACGTAGTAGCGGAGGATTTCCGTCGGGTCCGAGGCAAGGCCGAGGTTCTCCACGATGCCGAGGATCGGGTCGTCGGCGAAGGTGGAGCCGAGCGCGGTCGCGTAGTGCCCAGCGGCGTCCTTGACCACCGGCATCGCCGAGAGCGCGACGACCGGGATCAACAGGTAGAGGCCGAGCACGGCGATCACGACGAGGCCGACGCTGCGCGGGATCGTCCGCGCCGCATCCTTGGCCTCCTCGGCCATGTTGGAGATCGTCTCGATGCCGGTGTAGGCGATCATCCCGACCGCGATACCGAGCGCGAAGTCGCTCCAGGTCGGCGCCACGCCGAGGTGGACGTTGTCGACCAGGACCTGCGGGCTGAAGACGAGCACCAGCCCGATCCCGACCAATACGACCTGAGTGGCGAGGTCGGCGACGGCGAGGACCAGGTTGAGCTTCGCCGACTCCTCGGTGCCGCGGATGTTGATCAGGGCGAGAGCGACGATCAGCAGCGCGCCCCCGATGATGTCACCCGGACTGTCGCCAAGCCAGGGCCAGAACACCGCCAGGTAGTGCGGCACGAAGAAGGCCGAGATCGCGACCGTGATCGTGTAGTTGAGCATCTGCCCCCACGCTGCGACGAAGCTGACCAGCTCGTTGAAGGCGTGGCGGGCAAAGCTCGAGGACCCGCCTGCCTCCGGGAACATCACCGTCGCCTCGGCATAGGTCGCGGCTGTGGCCGCGAAGATCAGCCCGGAGATGACGAAGGCAATCGGCGTCAGACCGAGAGCAAAGGCGGCCGTGACGCCGAGCGCGTAGTAGATAGAGGAGCCGACGTTGCCGTAGGCGGCCGAGAAGAGCGCTCCGACGCCGTGGACGCGGCTCAGCGACTCGTCGCGCGGGATCCGCTGAGCCATCAGTTAGCTGCTTCGAAAGCAGTCATCGCCTCCGAATATACGGGCCGGGCACGAAGAAAAGTCCCACAACGAGCACGAGCGCCGGAAACCGGCGCTCGTGCCCTTCAGCTATCCGTTGAACCGCTTACGGATTTTCTTCGTTGTTTTTTTTCAGAGCGTTGGCGGTCGTGGTGTAGACCGTGTTCTGCTGCTTGGCCACGTTTTTGCCAGCCGCGGCCGGAAGGCCGGATGAGGCATTGACAATGGGGTCGATGATGAAGGAGAAGATCCCTCCACAACCGCTGGCGGCCGGTGCCGCCCAAGTGTTGTCGACGATTTCATTTCCACTGAGCTTCAGGATTCGCGCACTTTCGAGGAATTCGACTTCGCCGACTTTGCCCGTAATCGGCGCAGTGCCTTTCGGCGGGTTGGTCGTGCCCGAGGTCAGATTCCAGATAATCGGATTGCTGCTCGAGCCCACGAAGCAAGAGCTCCCGAAGAGCGGGTTTTCGAGGTGAGCCTTGACCGGCAGTTTCAGGGCGATGCCTTCGCCTTCGGCCAGGTGATTTTCGCTGACCCTGATCTCGCTCGCCGGCCGGGCAAGTTCAAGCGTCGAGTTGACGCCCGTAAGACCATTTTCGAAAATCGCTTCGCAGCTAACTTTCAGAATGATATTGCTGATTTCTTTGCAGTTCACGAACCCCGCGAGACCGCCCGGCACTGGCTGTGATGTTTTCGACAGCGTCACACCGTTCGTCGCTTCGACCATTTTGGCGAACAGGAATTCAGGACTTTCTTCTTCGAGGTTGGGTTTAGTGGTTCCACCCTGCAGGGTCACAGGGTTGACGATCGGCACTTTCTTGCTACCGAGCACGACTTCGCCACCCGAGGTGACCGAGTAAAGACAACGTGTCACAATTGTGTTGGTATAAGGGCAGTACTGGAACTTCGTAAATTCGCCGGTGAGTTTCGCCGACGCACTGCCCGCAAATGCAAAGCTGCCGAGCGCCACGACAAGCAGCGCCAAGCAAGCCCCTGGTATACGTCTATTCCTCATTCTCCCTCTCCTAATGTTTGCTCAATGGACTGGATCGTCCTTCGTCAGCACAGACATGGATGCTGGCCTAGCCAGCATCCATGTCTGACGTGAAGTCGTATTATGGGTGATCTTCGTCGTTTAAGTTGACCGAATTCACCGTCGTCTCGCTGATGTCGTTTTCGAGGATGGCTGTGTTCGTTCCTTTTTCCGCAGGCAGGCCCGAGGCGAGATTGATGATCGGATCCATCACCGCCGACAGCAACCCGCCACAACCGCTGGCAGCCGGAGCGGACCACGCGTTGTCCACGAGAACGGCGTTTTCGGCTTCCACGATCGTTCCACTTTCCAGGAAGTCAATATTCCCCGCAAAGCCCGATATCGATTCGTTAGGCCCAGGGGGATTCGTTTTCCCGGTGGTCAGTTCCCAATAGATCGGGTTTGTCGACGAACCCACATAACATGAGCTACCGAGCACGGGGTTTTCCAAGCGTGCCTTGAGCGGCAGCACCAGAGCCACCCCTTCCGCTTCGGCGAGATGGTTTTCGCTGATTTTGATCTCGCTAGCCGGACGTGCGAGTTCCAGTGTCGAATTGACGCCGGTCAAGCCATTTTCGGTGGCCACTTTTACAAGCGCTTTGATCACCGGTGGTGAGGATTCCGGTGGCAGAATACCCAGCAGGCCACCCGGGACGGGTTGTGGTGTTTTGGAAAGAGTTACTCCATTGCTAGCAGCGAAGAATTTAGAAAACAGGAATTCGGGGCTTTCTTCGTCGAAGTTGGGTTTTCCATAGCCACCCTGCAGCGTCACTGGATTGACGATCGGAACCGTCTTGGAACCCAGAACGACTTCTCCGCCATCAGTAACGGAATACACGCACCGGGTGGCTTCGCTGCCCGTCCGAGGACAGAATTTAAATCTAGTGAATGCGCCGGTGAGTTCCGCCGAAGCTGTACCAGCGATACTCAGCATGGCCACCGCCACAATCGCAAGGGCCGTAGTGGCCGCAATTACTCTCTTCGCAAGCATTATCAATCTCCTGATCTCCCGATGGACTAGCGCGCTAACGGATCGCGTAGCGATCCTCCGCCCGACGAGCGCCCTGGCAAGCTCTGCCACGGCTCCCCGCGCGGCCAAGCACCAAGCATCGATGCCCGGGCCGCGCAGGTCAAATTTTGACGCCCTATGTTTTCTAACTCTCTCTGCCGCTCTAACGGCTATCCAAATCAGCCTCACGAAAGCGGCTTGAGCTCGTGACTTTTTTGAAGAAAACTTTCCCTTCCATAGCTGCGACGCTTTCCCCTTTCCCCCTTTTTCCCGCAGGCTTTTTCGGAATCCAATTCGCGTTAAAGCCCCACGCCGCCCGGTTTGACCCACGCCGCTCGCCTCGAGGGGAGCGGCGTGGGTCTTGCAGCACCGGCACACACCCGCAACTCCTGCTATCTCTCTTGGCTTTCGCATCACTACCACACCGTCCCAGGAGGCAACGCGGTAATTATCTCACACATTACATTACTACTTATTCCTACATCTTCAGAATAAGCAGACTCCAAGGAACAGACCTTTGTGTACTCCGGTCAAGCTCAATCTTGCTGTACCATCGACGAAGACTTCTTGGGCACCGTACTTCAGTTTGTCTTTAAAGCCTCCACCTATATCTTCACCTAAGGCTTCTAAGGTTTTTCTTTCCTTGCATTCCCCAGAGATCGCCTGGCTTGTTAATACTTCCAAAATGCTGGAGTTGTTTCCATCAAGCCGCAAGCAGATCTCACCCGTGACGACGTTGTCATTGGGAAGGATGCATTCTTCCGTTAAGGGTTTAGCGGCGTTCGGTAACCAGAGCCTGATTAAAGCTTTGATTTTCTCAGCTAAGAGAGCTGCTGCGCCGCTGAGAATCTCAGCCGGTAAGATTAAGGCTTCAGCTTTGATCGGTTCGGCTACGTGGCAGTGGATCTCTTCTGGGGATTCTTTAGGAATCGATAACGTTGTACATTCTGTGTATAAGAGGATACTTTTTGCGTCGGTGCTACTATTGATTAGTCCTTCGTCGACCGTGAATTTTTCACAGTTGATCTCGAAGTTGAGCCCCGGAACTAAGAGGGCGCCACGGCCCACCTGTTCGCCGCTAAAGGTCGCTTTTAATGTTCCCACGGATTCTAGGTTGATTAAGAACCCCGGCGCAACCGCCTGCGCCGATGCCGCCAGCGCCATCGCGCCGAGCGCCGCCACGGCCGCCAGGCCGAGCAGCTTGGCTGCATGCTTTCCATACCGCATCTGATGCTCCTCTCATTTCGGGTTGCCCCCGCCCAGGGAGCAGCATCCGCCCTTACGGCTATGCGGTCAAGTTTTGCTGAGCGGTGTTTTCTATCCGCTCAGCGCCCGTAGGAGGCGGCGAGCAGGCCGGCGTCGCGGGAGATCGCCTGCGCTCGTGTGCGCAGCGCGGCGGGATCGAAGCCCTTTTGGGCTGAGAGCGCCTTGGGCAGGGCATAGAGGGCGAAGACGTAGGTTTCGGATTGACCCTGGGGCGGGCAGATCCGGTAGTCGGCTTTGCCGAAGCTGTTTTGGCCCTGCACCGCGCCCTTGGGAAGCCTGCCCGACTCGATGCCCTCGAGGTTTGGATCGATGCCCGCCAGCGCCCAGTCGAAGAAGATCTTGCCGCCCACCGGCTGCACGTTCATCGCCAGGAGGAGGAGTTCCTTGGTATCGGCCGGGACGCCCTGCCATTGCAGGGTCGGCCAGCTGCCCTCGCCGTCGCAGGTGAAGGTGGCAGGAAGCGCCCCGCCCTGGGCAACATCGGGGCTCTGCAGGGCGATGTCGACGACGGTGGCGTTGGCTTCCTCGGCGGGGGTGGCCTGGGGCTCGGGTTCGCCCTTGGGCAGGGTGATCGGCTTGCCGTGCTTGCCCTGGTTTTGGGGGGTGGAGGATTGGCTTTGGGAGCCTGTGCCTTGTCCCTGTCCTTTGGCGCCCTGGGAGGCGGAGCCTTCCTTGCCCCCTTCGGCCCGCGAAGCAGCTTCTCCTTGCTGAGTCGCGGCGGCGCCCGTCGTCTCCTTCGACCCCCCTCCCCCGCAGCCGGCGAGAGCGAGGGCGGCCACGGCCGCGAGCGCCAGGAGGGTCCTGGCGCTCGCATGCCGTGCCCTGGACATCAGGAGACGGATATCGCCTCCAGGCGGTGCACTTCGAATGCTTCGGTGGGGAAGACGCCTTCCCACTGAATCGAGCTGCCCAGCGCGGTCAGTTTGGTTTTCGTCGCGCTGAAGCTCGCCGCGTTGAAGGTCGCGGTTTCAGTCGCGTTGTCGACCAGGCCGCCGGCGGTGCCGGTGACTTTGACCGTCAACCCGCCCAGCGCGCATTCTTCACCGGCATAGACAATGGAGACTTTGACTCCTTCGATGACGATGTAGTTGCTGGGGGTGACCGTGGTCAGTTTCGCCGGCCACGGCAGGGTTTCGGGCGTGATCGATTTGACCGTGCACACTTCGGGACTGTCGGTGGTGCATTCATAGAGAGGCAGTTCGACCAGTTCGCCTTTGCCGGTGCCGGCCGAGTTTGAGATTTTCAGTTTGTAGAGGAAATTCGCGCATTTGGTCGTCAGGCCGGGGACCGTCAACTTGCTGTCCAGGGCGGCGCCCAGGACCGTTTCGGTTCCACTCAGTTCTTTGCCTTCGAACTTCCAGACGGGACTGGCGCTTGCGCTGGCCGCGAACACCGCGCTCGCGAGCAGCGCGGCGATGGCCCCGCGCATGATGTTCTTTGACATGCGGTTCATCGTCTCACTTCTCCTTTCGCTGTATTCGGGCTATGGGTTTTCTTCATTGTTTTTTTTCACCGCGTTCGCGGTCGAGGTCATGACCGTGTTTTTGAGGATCGCGGTGTTTTTGCCCGCTGCGGCGGGCAGGCCGATCTGGCCGTTGATGATCGGGGTGACGAGGAAGGAGATGATTCCCCCACAACCGCTGGCGGCAGGCGCCGACCAGGAGTTGTCGACGATTTCATTTCCTTTGAGCTTCAGGATCTTTGCGCTTTCGAGGAATTCGACTTCGCCGACTTTGCCCGAGATCGATTTGTTGGGCCCGGGCGGGCTGGTGACGCCGCTGGTCAGCTGGAAATTGATCGGCGAGCTGCTCGACCCGACGTAGCAGCTTTTGCCGAGGAAGGGGTTTTCCAGGTGGACCTTGACCGGCATTTTCAGCGCGATCCCTTCGCCTTCGGCGAGGTGGTTTTCGCTGATCCTGATGTCGGTGGCCGCTTTGGCCAGTTCGAGGGTCGAGGTGACGCCGGTGATTTTGTTTTCGAAGAAGAATTTGATCAGCGCTTTAACCAGCGCCGGGGATTTTTCTTCTGGCACGATGCCCAAGAGGCCGCCGGGAACGTTCTGGGCGCCTTTAGAGAGCGTTATGCCGTTGGTCGCGGCAAAGAATTTAGCGAACAGGAATTCGGGGTTTTCTTCTTCGAAGTTGGGGCTGGAGTAGCCGCCCTGCAGGATCACTTCTTTTTCGATCGGCACTTTCTTCGTGCCGAGGACGACTTCGCCGCCATTGGTTGCCGAGTAAAGGCATCTTTTGACTTCTGTATTGGTGTAGGGGCATTGCTGGAAT
>JASLIG010000113.1 GCA_030152805.1 Solirubrobacterales bacterium | reverse complement strand
AAGTCCTGCGAGGACAAGAGCTACTGGAAGGTCATCCCCTTCGTCGAGCGGATGGACTACGTCTCCTACTTCTTCCAGATGGAGGCCTTCTGCGGCGCGGTCGAGCGGCTGATCGAGCTGGAGATCCCCGAGCGGGCCAAGCATCTGCGGGTGATCTTCCTCGAGCTCAACCGCATCCACTCCCACCTGGTCTGGCTGGGGACGACGGCGCTCGACCTCGGCGCGATCTCGATGCTCTGGTACTGCTTCCGCGAGCGCGACCGCATCCTCGACCTCTTCGAGATGGCGACCGGACAGCGGATGCACACTCGCTACTTCCAGGTCGGCGGCGTGATCGAGGACATCCCCCGCGGCTTCGAGGCGAAGCTGCGCTCCTTCATCAAGGACATGCCGGCGCGGGTCGGCCAGTACCAGGCGCTGCTCGACCGCAACGAGGTCTTCCTCTCACGCACCAAGGACACCGGCGTCGTCCCGCGCGAGCGGCTGCTGGAGCTGGGCGTGACCGGCCCGCTGCTGCGCGCCGCCGGCGAGCCCTGGGACCTGCGCAAGGCCTTCGACTACCTCGCCTATCCCAAGTTCGACTTCAAGATCCCGGTCGGGACGGTCGGCGACAACTACGACCGCTACCGGGTCCGGGTGGCGGAGATGGTCGAGTCGACGCGGATCATCGAGCAGGCGCTCGACGGGCTCCCCGAAGGCCCCTTCATCGCCGACGACCGCAAGTACGTGCTGCCGCCGCGCTCGGAGCTCTCGACCTCGATGGAGTCGCTGATCCACCACTTCAAGCTCGTCACCGAGGGCTACCGGGTCGGGCCCGGCGAGATCTACTACGCGATCGAGAGCCCTCGCGGCGAGCTCGGCTGCTTCGTGCTGGCCGACGGCTCGGCGAAGCCGGCGCGGGTCCACTTCCGCGATCCCTCCTTCGTCAACCTGCAGGCCTTCCGGGACATGTCGATGGGCAGCTACATAGCCGACATGATCTGCTCGCTGGGGATGCTCGACCCGATCCTGGGTGGGGTCGATCGATGAGCCCCGTAGACGGCCCAGGCATCAGCAATCCCGACCTTCCGGTGGATCGCGCCATCACCGAGGGGCGCGTGCCCGATCGCTCGCCAGAGGAGATTCCCGAGCTTCATGAGGTTGGATGTCCGCCCGAGTTGCGGGAGAAGATCGAGACGTTGATGGGGCGGTATCCGGACCGGAAATCGGCTTCGATCCCGGCGCTCTGGGCAGTGCAGAGGCTCTACGGCTGGTGTACTCCGGAAGGGATTCGACAGGCCGCCGCGGTGATGCGGGTGACGCCGGCCTATTTGGAGTCGGTGGCGAGCTTCTACGACCTTCTGCACACCGAGCCGGTTGGCACCCACAAGGTGGCGGTGTGCACCAACATCAGCTGCTGGATGCGGGGGGGCGACGAGCTGCTCGACGCTTTCCGGGCCGCTGCCGGCGACGACGATGAGTTCTTCGTCACCGGCTTCGAGTGCCTGGGCGCCTGCGACATCGCGCCGATGGCCTCGATCGACGAGCGCTACTTCGGCCCACTCGAGGCGGCCGAGGCAGCGACGGCGATCGAGCAACTGCGGGCCGGCGAGGCGGTGCTGCCCGCGAAGGCACTGGAGAAGCGCCCGCTGCCGGGAGGGCCCGATGCCTGAGACACGCGTCCTGCTGAAGAACGCCGAAGATCCGGCGCTGCGCACGCTTGCCGGCTACAAGGGCTACGGCGGCTACGCGACGCTGGAGCAGGCCTACCGCGAGATGGAGGCCGAGGAGATCCTCAAGGAGCTCGAAGACTCGGGGCTGCGGGGGCGCGGGGGCGCGGGATTCTCGATGGGCAAGAAGGCCTCCTTCCTGCCCCGCGGCGAGATGGACAAGTACCTCTGCTGCAACGCGGACGAGTCCGAGCCGGGCGCCTTCAAGGATCGCGAGCTGATGCAGCGCAACCCGCACCAGCTGATCGAGGGGATCGCGATCGCCGCCCTCGCCGCCGGCGCCGGCCACGCCTTCATCTTCATCCGCGGCGAGTACGACTCCCAGGCCGACGTCCTCGACGCCGCCGTCGCCGAAGCGTACGAGGCGGGCTACCTGGGCGAGAACATCCTCGGCACCCGTCGCGACCTCGAGCTGGTCGTTCACAGGGGCGCCGGCGCCTACATCTGTGGCGAGGAGACGGCGCTGCTCGACGCGCTCGAGGGCAAGCGCGGCAACCCGCGCCTGAAGCCGCCCTTCCCGGCGGTGCAGGGCCTCTACGGCGGGCCGACGCTGATCAACAACGTCGAGACGCTCTCCAACGTCCCCCACATCGTCAGCAAGGGCGCCGAGTGGTTCAAGGGCTTCGGTACTGAGCAATCGCCGGGGACCAAGGTGGTCTCGGTCTCGGGCTGCGTGCGGCGGCCCGGCAACTACGAGGTCGAGCTCGGCATTCCGACCCGGGAGCTGATCATGGACCTCGCCGGCGGGCCGGCCGAGGGGCGCGAGGTGAAGGCCTTCTACCCCGGCGGCTCCTCCTCCCCGGTGCTCGAGGCCTCCGAAGGGCTCGACCTCCCCTACAGCTTCGAGGCGATGGCCGAGGCCGGCTCGATGCTCGGCTCGGGCTCGATCATCGTCGCCGACGACCGCGTCTCGATCCCGCACATGGCGCTGCGCACTGCGCGCTTTTACCACCACGAGTCCTGCGGCAAGTGCACACCCTGCCGCGAGGGCACCAACTGGACGGTGAAGATGCTGGAACGGGTGGTGCGAGGCGAGGCGACGCCGATGGACCTCGACATCGTCGCCTCGGTCCAGGAGAACATCATCGGCCACTGCCTCTGCGTGCTCGGCGACTCGATGGCGATGCCGGTCGGGGCGATGGTGCGCAAGTTCCGCGAGGAGTTCGAGGCCACGATCGCCGCCTCTCAGTCCGAGGCGGTGGCAGCGTGACCCACCACCTGCGGTCGCAGTTCCCGCCGCATAGCGCAGGGAACTGCGACACGACCTCCAACTGCGGCCACACCCCACCGTTGCGGTCGCACTTCCCATCGCATAGCGAAGGGAAGTGCGACACCAAGGAGGGTTTCGCGTGAGCGGCAAGGAGGTCACGCTGATCATCGACGGACGCGAGGTGCAGGCGACCGAGGGCGAGATGCTCCACGATGCTGCAAAGCGAGGCGACGTCGAGATCCCGGTCTTCTGTTATGAGCCGAAGCTGGGCGAGCCGGTCGGGGCCTGCCGCATGTGCCTGGTCGAGATCGAGGGGATCCCGAAGCTGCAGACCTCCTGCTCCACCCCGGTGCGCGACGGCATGGTCGTCCACACCCGGACCGACCAGGTGAAACACGCGCAGAGCGCCGTGGTCGAGTTCCTGCTCGTCAACCACCCACTCGACTGCCCGGTCTGCGACAAGGGGGGCGAGTGCCCGCTGCAGGACATCTCGATGGGCTGGGGCCCCGGCAAGAGCCGCATGACCGACCCCAAGCGCCACTTCGAGAAGCCGATCGAACTCTCGCCGCTGGTCGCGATCGACCGCGAGCGCTGCATCCTCTGCTACCGCTGCGTGCGCTTCAGCCAGGAGGTGGCGGAGGACGAGCAGCTGCAGCTGCTCGAGCGAGGTGACCGCACCTTCGTCGGCACCTTCGACGACCGGCCCTACGTGGCGCCCTTCCACGGCAACATCACTGACCTCTGCCCGGTCGGGGCGCTGACCAGCTACACCTACCGCTTCCGCGCCCGGCCTTGGGACATCGAGCAGGCCGGCTCGGTCTGCACGCTCTGCCCTAGCCAGTGCAACGTCAGCTTCACCGTCCGCGACGAGGAGGTGAAGCGGGTGATCGCCCGCGACAACCCGGACGTCGACGACGGCTGGCTCTGCGACCGCGGCCGCTACGGCTTCGAGATGTTCGTCGCCGAGGAGCGCGTGCGGGGGCCGCGCCTGCGCGGCGGCACGGAGGCGAGTTGGGACGAGGCGATCGCCAAGGCCGCCGCGGCCTTGAAGGCCGGTGGCGCGCAGACCGCTGCAATCGTCGGCGACGCCTCCAACGAGGAGGGCTACCTGGTCCAGCGCATCATGCGCGAAGCACTGGGTTCGCCGCACGTCGACTCGCGAGCGGGGCGCGGTCCCGGGCGCGAGGCGCTGGTGAAGCTCGCGCAGCCCGAGATCAGCGCCAAGGTCCGCGACATCGACGAGGCCGACGTCATCTTCGTCGTCGGCACCGACCCCCTGCACAGCAGCCCGATCCTCGACCTGCGCATCCGCAAGGCGATCCGCCGCAACGGTGCCAAGCTGGCTGTGGCAACCGAACAGCCGACCACACTGGACGGCGGCGCGGTCGCGGTCGCCCGCTACGCCCCCGCAGGCGCCACCGCCTTCCTCGCCGAGCTGGCTGGGGCGTCGGCCACTGCCGGTACCCCCTCCTCACTCGGAGATCGGCGAGAGGAGTCGGAGTTGTCCCCCGAGGTTGCCGGCGCCGACTCCGCAAAACGTTCGGAGGGGGTACCGGCAGTGGCCGACGTACTCCAGGACGCCGAGCGTGTCGTTGTCATCTGGGGCGAACGCATCGCCCGCGAGGGCGGCGACGCCCCGGCCGCCCTGCTCGACTTGGCCTCGGCCCTCGATCTGGCCGGCAAGGACCACTCCGGCCTGCTCGAAGTTCCCGAGCTCGCCAACGCCCGTGGCCTGCGCGAGGCCGGCTGCCTCCCGGACGCAGGCCCAGGCCTCGCCGAGGCCGTCGTCGGCAAGCCCGCCGAGGAGATCCGCGCCGCTCTCGAGTCGGGTGAGCTGAAGGCGCTCTTGCTATTCGGCGTCGACCCCTTGCGCGACTTCCCCGACACGGAAGCTTGGAAAAAAGCCCTCGCCGCCGCCGACCACATCGTCGCCTTCTCAACCTTCGAGACAGCGACCGCCGCCATGGCCGACGTTGTCCTCCCGCTGGAGACCCACGCCGAGAAAGACGGCACCGTCACCCACCCCGACGGCCGCCTCCAGCGCGTCCGCCCCAGCGCCCCCCGCCCCGGCAACATCCGCCCGAACTGGGGAGTCCTTGCCGAGCTATCCCTGGCCTTGGACCACGACACTGGCATCAGCTCCCAGCCCTCGGCCTTCGCCGCCCTCGCCGCCGCCGTTCCTTTCTACGCCGGAATCTCAGACGCCGACATCGGCGGTCGCGGCATCCGCTGGCAGGAGACCCCGGCTCGCGCAAACGTGCCTGAGGCGTCCGGGGTCGGGTCTCCAAAACACTCCAGCGAGGCTCCTGCCGAGCGTTTTGGAGACCCGACCCCGGACGCCCTAGCGCTCAGCACCTACCGCGACCTCTGGGCCGGCCCGATCACAGAGCTCAACCCACCACTCCGCTTCCTGGCTCCACAGCAGCGCGTCGAACTGTCCGTGTTCGACGCGGAGCGGCTTGAGCTCAAGACAGGTGACGAGGTGCGGGTCTCTCAGAACGGCACCAGCCTGCGGGCTCGTGTGGCGATCCGGGAGCGGGTGCCGGAGGGCACCTGCTTGCTGCTGGAGGGCACCGCAGAGGGCAACGCCAACGCCCTGCTCAACGACTCGCCCGTCTCCGTCCAAATCGAGAAGACTGCCGCGCCGTGATGCTGCCCATCGCCGACACCCAGTTCGTCGAAGCCACCTGGATCATGGTGGTCAAGAGCCTGGTCATCTTCGGGGTCATCTTCGGCATCCTGCCGCTGATGACGGTGCTCGAGCGCAAGCTGATCGGGCGCTTCCAGCACCGCTACGGGCCCAACCGGGTCGGCCCCTTCGGCCTGCTGCAGCCGCTCGCCGACGTCGGCAAGCTGCTCTCCAAGGAGGCCTTCCGGCCGGCCAACGCGATCCCGACGCTGTTCATCCTTGGGCCGCTGCTGCCGGTCCTCTCCGGCGTTCTCGCCCTGGCGATCATCCCCTGGGGCGACGTGCAGGGGGGCGTCGGCTTCTACGGCATCGACGTGCCGATCGGCATCCTCTACTTCTTCGCCGTCGGCTCGATCGCCTTCTACGGCCTGCTGCTCGGTGGCTGGTCCTCGGGCTCCAAGTACAGCCTGCTCGGCGCGATGCGCGGCGCCGCCCAGCTGATCTCCTACGAGGTCTCGATGGGCCTTGCCCTGCTCGGCGTGATCATGATGGGCGGCTCGCTCTCCCTTGTCGACATCGTCCACGCCCAGGGCGAGCTCTGGTTCATCTTCCCCCAGTTCGTCGGCTTCCTGATCTTCATGCTGGCCGGCTTCGCCGAGACCAACCGCACGCCCTTCGACATGCCCGAGGCCGACGCCGAACTGGTGCAGGGCTTCATGACCGAGTACGGCGGCATGCGCTTCGGCAGCTTCCTCTTGGTCGAATACATGGAGATCCTCGTCGTCTGCGGGGTCGCCGCGGCGATGTTTCTCGGCGGCTGGATGGGCCCCGGTCCGAGCTTCCTCGACCCGATCTGGATGCTGGCCAAGATGCTCGGCCTCGTCCTCGTCTTCATCTGGGTGCGGGCGACCCTGCCCCGCCTGCGCTACGACCAGCTGATGAGCCTCGGCTGGAAGATCCTCTTGCCACTGGCGACGCTCAACGTCCTCGTCACAGCCGTACTGGTGGTAACCACATGACAAGTGCAACGCGTTACCTAGCTAATGGATCGGTAAAGCGTTGCACCTGGGGGTGCGGCCGTGGGTGAGTTTCCGTATTTGAAGGACCAGGACGTGGTCGAGGTGCAGCGCGGGCCGGAGCCGGGCGGGGTCGGTGGCGCCTACCGCGCCTTTGGCGAGACGCTGCGGGGGCTGAAGACGACGATGGCGCGGCTGATCGAGGGGCCGCTGACGATCGAGTACCCCGAGGAGAAGACCCCGGTCTACCCGCGCTTCCGCGGCCGCCACAAGCTGCACAAGTTCGAGGACACCGGCCTGGAGAAGTGCGTCGGCTGCTCGCTCTGCGCCGCCGCCTGCCCGGCCGACTGCATCCGCGTCGTCGCCGCAGAGAACATCCCGGGCGAGCGCGTCTCGGCCGGCGAGCGCTACGCGGCCGTCTACGAGATCAACCTCTCGCGCTGCATCTTCTGCGGCTACTGCGAGATCGCCTGCCCCTTCGACGCGATCACGATGGGCCACGACTACGAGAGGGCCGACTACGACCGCGAGAACCTGATCTTCACCAAGGAGATGCTGCTGGCGGAGCCGATCGAGCGCACGCCGCTGCGGGCGGAGGGCGAGTAGTGGAAGCGGTGCTCTTCTTCGCGGCGGCGCTGGGCGCCCTCGGTGGC
>JASLIG010000096.1 GCA_030152805.1 Solirubrobacterales bacterium | reverse complement strand
ATCATGTGGCCCGGCCTGATGCTGCAGAACCTGACCACCCGCGAGCCTGACGAAGAAGAGCTCGCGGTCGCGATCGCCTCCCTTGAGGCCGTGCTTGCACGCGAGACCCCGGAGCAGGCGGCCGGGCAGCAGCCAATCGAGATCGTCGCCTAGGGCTCGGTGCGTAGCGCCGCCTCGCGGCCGGCGAGGCACTCGAAGGCATCTGCCGCCGAGCTCGGCCCGCCCGCGGCGGCAAAGGCCCGGGCAAGGTCTTCCGCCCCGCCCCGTTTGCCGATTGCCTCGCGCACCTTGTGGCGCAATCGTTGGGGATTGAGGCGCCAGGCGGGCAGGCGGCTGCCGGCGCCAGCGACCTCGACCCGACGCGCGACCTCGAACTGATCGCGGCCAAAGGGCACGGCGCAGACGGGAACGCCGTGGGCGATGGCCTTTTGGGTAACTCCCATGCCGCCGTGAGTAACGGCGCAGACTGCACGGGGAAGGATCGAGGCGTGTGGCGCGAAGGGCAGCAAGCTGGCATTGGCCCGGACCCGCGGACGCGGGCTTTGCGCGATCGTCGAGGGCACGGTGGCGACGACGTGCACCCGCTCCCCGGCGAGAGCCTCGAAGGCGGTCTCGACCAGGCAGCCGTCGTCTTGGAAATCGGTTGAGGTCGATACCAGGACCAGGGGCTTCTCGATTGCGGCGAGCCGATCGTCGCACGGCTCCGCCGGGTCCCAACTGCAGGGCCCAACCAGGCGGACGTTCTGCGGCCAATCCGAACGCGGATATTCGAATGGCTCCGCGCTCATCTGCAGCAGCAGTGGAGGTCGCAGGAAAAGCTCCCACGCGTGGGCCAGCCGGGCGAGGCCGGATGCCTCGCGCAAGTCGTTGATGCCGTCGCGCGCGAGGTGGTCGAAGCCGGCCTGAAAGAGCGCTCGCAAATACCGGTCGCGCGTTCGCGCGACTCGCCCTCGAGCGGGCTTCAGCCCCGGTCCGTATGGCGGCACGTCTCGCGACGGATAGGGCTGCGGCAGAGGAGAGAAGGACGCCCAGGGGAGGCTGCTTGCCTCGGCGGTCGACAGCGCGCCCAAGCTCAGGACGTCGACGATCAACGAGTCGGGGCGCTCTTCCGCGATGGCTCGGCCGAGATCCGGGCCGTCGAGGGCGGCTCGCCGCAAGAAGGCCTTTGTCGACCGTCTGGCGGCGCCAAGGTAAGTTCGCGCGATCCAGTCGTCCATCGCGACCGCTTCCACCGCCGGGTCGACCGGCTTTGCCTCGAATCCGAGCGAGCACAGCAACGGCGCCTGCGAGGCGATTGTGCGAACAGCTATCGCATGGCCCCGCCGTCGCAGCTCTTCGAGCACCGGCACGAGGGGGAAGAGGTGCCCGTGCATGGGCGAGGTGTAGGCGAGGACGCGGCTCACCTAGGCCCCATCAGCGGCTCGAGCAACTCGCGCACGGCGAGCTTGGTCTGCGCTCCGCTGAGGCCGCGATCGCGGCGCAAGACCTTCCAGACGTAGATGTCGGTAACCGCGACGAACTGGGCCACGCGGCGCGACCGCTTCGCTCCACTGAGGCCCTCCAGTGCAGCGGCGAACACCCCTTCGCACCATTCCTGGTGGTAGGTCCGGCCCACGTCGGCGATGGTGACCAGGGCCGGATTTCGCTCCTCGGCGCCGAGTAGGCTCAGAATGCGCTCTCCAAACTTGTCGTAGTGGTCGATCAAGATGGAGATTGCCTCGGCCTCGTCGCGTGCCTTCGCGGCATCGCGATCGCGGCCCATCTTGGCGCCGACGTGGACCAGCGTCGCTATCAGCAGGCCCTCGCGGTTGCCGAAGTGCCTCAGCACGGTTTGGACCGTGACCCCGGCACGTTTGGCGATCGCGCCGAGCGTGATCTCGTCGACCGGCTGCTTGGCGGAGATGTCCTCGGCCGCGGCGAGGATCTTTTCGCGCGTGGCTTCGGCGCTCTTGGCCCGAGCATTCATCCGATATGTGCGCCTGCTGATCGATTTCTCCCCCTTCACGCCGCCCAAGATAGAAGCCCTGGCCGGGCCCCGTCGGGGTCAGCTGCCGCCCGCCCACCCCCAAAGCGCGGCGATCGCGATCTTCCAACTGCCCTCGATCCGTCGCAGCACCAGGGTCGGAGCGCACGCCTGCTCGAAGTGAGATCGGTTTACGCCGCCGGCTTTGACTAGCCACCGTTCGCGCACGAAGGCGACTTCACCAGCGACGAGGACGTTGCTGTGCTCGACCTCGATCCATGCGTGGCGAGCGACGAGCTGGGCGAGGACCGGGCGGATGTGCCGGCGATCGTGGATCGCGGTGGCATCGGGGGTGAGCAGGCAGGCATCGCGAGCGAAGCACGCCGCGGCGCCGTCGAGGTTGCCGGCGTTGAGCAGTTTGGGGAGCGCCAGGCAGGTCATGCGGTTTTTGGAGGTGGGTGCGGTGAGCATTTCCGTTTTCATGTTAATACCCTTAATATGAAATATAAGGTTGGCTCGCTCTTTAGCTAGTTAGCTAGCACAGTAACTCGAACTACTGTGCTAGTCAACTAGCACACCACTGAAGGAGGAGTCATGCAGGCAAGATGGCGGTGGAGACCCCTCGCGGCTTTTGCCACGGTGGCATTGCTGGTCGGAGCGCTCGCGGTCAACGCGGGCGCGACCCGAGTCGCGGCGGGCAATCTCGTGATCGACTTCGGCTTCGGATCCGCCCCGGAGGCGCTGCCCCACTCCCACGATGTGCCGATCAGGTTCTGGGGTCATTCCAACATCCGTACCAGGGACGGAACGCCCCCCGAACCAGTGACCCACGTGACGGTCGAATTCGACAAGTTCGGCCATCTGGAGACGCGCGGGCTGGGAAGCTGCACGAAAGCGAAACTGGTCGCGACGACACCCGAGCAGGCGCGCGCTCTCTGTCCGGGGGCGATCGTCGGCACCGGCTTCGGCAAAGCGGTGATCACCTTTCCCGAACAGGCGCCGATCGAGGCAGGCTCGGCCGTGACCTTTTTCAACGGGCCGCGAATCGAGGGCGATCCCTCAGTGATCGTCCACGCCCATCTAGACGTTCCCGCTCCCACCACCTACCTGGTTCCGGTGCGGATCGAACGTATCCACAAGGGCGTCTACGGCTACCGGATCGAAGCCGTGATTCCACCGATTGCCGGCGGGTATGGGTCGCCGACCGATTTCGAGTTCGAAGTCAGTCGCACCTGGCGCTTCCACGGGAGGAAGCTCAGCTATGTCTACGCGCGCTGCCCGCGCAGCCAGGTGCTTCGCGCGCGAATCGAGGCGGAGTTCGACGAAGCCACGGTTCTGCACGGATCCTTCTTCAATCGATGCCGGATTCGTGAAGGGTGATCCCTTTATGTTGTGAAGCGTGATCGACGCGCTGGTCGAACAGATTGAGGCACGCTTTGCCGAGCTTGAGGCGCAGATGGCCGACCCGGAAGTGATCGCCGACCGCGAGGGCTACGCGGCCGTTGGCCGCGAATACCGCGAGCTGCAACCGGCGCAGGAGCTGGCGGGCCGTTACCGCACGCTGAAGGACGACCTCGAGGGGGCACGCGAGCTGCTGGCTGAGGACGGCGAGGACTCCGAGCTGCTCGCCCTCGTCGAGGAGGCGCCGGCGCGGCTCGGGGAGCTCGAAGAGGAGATCCGCCTGGCGATGGTCGAGCGCGACCCCAACGACGCCAAGAACGTGCTGGTCGAGATTCGCGCTGGCACCGGGGGGGACGAGGCGGCGCTGTTCGCCGGCGATATCTACAAGATGCTCACTCGTTACGCCGAAGAGCGCGGCTTCGCAACCGAGCCGCTTTCGCAATCAAGCGCCGAGGTTGGCGGCTTCAAGGAGGTCACCTTCGCGATCAAGGGCGAGGGGGCCTACTCGATCTTCAAGTACGAGGGGGGGACACACCGTGTGCAGCGCGTGCCCGAGACCGAGTCCCAGGGCCGCATCCACACCTCGACCGCGACCGTGGCCGTGTTGCCCGAGGCGGAGGAGGTCGAGGTCGAGGTTGACCCCAACGACCTGCAAGTCGACGTTTACCGCTCCTCCGGTCCCGGCGGTCAGTCCGTCAATACCACTGATTCAGCCGTGCGAATCACCCACAAACCAAGCGGCATCGTCGTCTCGATGCAGGACGAGAAGTCCCAGCTGCAGAACAAGGAGCGGGCGATGAGGGTGCTGCGGGCGCGCCTGTATGAGCGCGAGCTGGCCGAACAGCAGGCGAAGATCGCCTCCGAGCGCAAGGCGCAGGTGGGCAGCGGCGAGCGCTCTGAGAAGGTCCGCACCTACAACTTTCCCCAGGGTCGAGTCACCGACCACCGGATCAAGCTCACCTCGCACAACCTCGACGGGGTGCTGGCGGGCGCGCTCGGCGAGTTCACTGATGCCCTTGCCGCGGAGGAGAAGAGGCAACGATTGGAGGCCGCGGCCTCGGCAGCGGCCTGAGTGTTGTGGCGACGATGACCGCCGCGACTGTTCGCGACGCGCTTGCCGCGGCTGTTGACGCACTGGCGGCGGCAGGGGTCGACGAGCCGCGGCTGGATGCGCAACTGCTACTGGGTGAGGCGATGGGGTGCGAGCGGGCTGCGCTGATGGCCGAGAACGGGGCGGAGGTTCCGGCACCGGCGGGGCGGCGGTTCGGCGAGCTGGTGCGGCGGCGGCTGCGGCGCGAGCCGGTCGCCTACATCCTCGGTCACAAAGGCTTCCGCAGGATCGAGCTGGCGGTCGACCGGCGGGTTTTGGTGCCGCGCCCCGAGACCGAGCTACTGGTCGAAGTGGCGCTGGAGCTGCGGCCGGCGCGGGTGCTTGACGTCGGCACCGGCTCCGGCGCGATCGCGCTCGCGGTCGCCGACGAGCTGCCCGCGTGTGAAGTGACCGCGACCGATACCTCGGCCGGCGCGCTCGAAGTCGCCCGAGCCAACGCCGAGCGCCTCCGCCTGGCGGAGCGTGTCCGCTTTCTCGACGGGACGCTGCCGCCAGTCGACGATCCCGAGTCCGACGGCGGTTACGAACTGGTCCTCGCCAACCTGCCTTACGTCGCCGAGCGCGACTGGCCCTCGCTCCAGCCCGAGGTCACCCAATGGGAGCCGCGCGAGGCGCTGCTCGCCGGCCCCGATGGCCTCGACGCCTACCGCTCCTTCATCTCAGAGTGTGGTCGAGCTTTCTCCCGCTATCCGGGACAAAGCTCAACCACACTTGCGGTTGAGGTGGGGGAGGGGCAGGCTGCGGCGGTGGCGGAGCTGATGCGGGCGGCGGGGCTCGTCGCGATCGAGGCGCGGCGGGACCTGGCTGGGATCGAGCGGGTCGTGATCGGCCGGTGGGGTGCGTCGCCCACCAAGGTAAAGGGGCCTGCGTGAGCGAGACGATCAAGCTCCGCAGTGGCGAGGCGAGCGTCGCCCGCAAGGCGCTCGAACGCTCCATCTCCAGCGGTGGCGTCGCCATCTTCCCCTCCGATGGGCTCTATGGGCTTGCTTGCGACCCGCTCAACGCGGAGGCGATCGCCAGGATCCACCGACTCAAGGGCCGCGACGACGGCAAACCCTCGGCGGTCATGTACTTCTCGCCGCTGGCGATGCGCGAGCTGGTCGCCGAACTCGGCCCCCGCACCGCCGGTGTCGTCAGCGTGCTCCTGCCCGGTCCGGTGACGCTGATCGTCGCCAACCCGAAGAGGCGTTACCAGCTCGCCTGCCGTGAAGATCCCGAACGGCTGGGGATCCGCCTGATCGGCGGCCCGCTGGCCGGGATGATGTGCCCGATCTTCCAGACCTCGGCCAACCTCAGCGGTGAGTACGCCCCCGCCCGCTTCGAGGAGATTCCCGAGTCGATCCGCGACGGCGTCGACCTGGCGATCGACGCTGGTGAGCTCCCCGGCATCCCTTCGACCGTCGTCGACATCACCGCGATCGACGAGGACGGCTCCTGGCATGTCCTTCGCGACGGCGCCCTCTCCCCAGGCGACCTAACGAGCGCCCTAGCTTCGGTCGGCCTCGATTGATGCCAACAAAGCGGCCGACGGGACGATTTCCCTCCATATAGGGGTATTTCAGTCCCGTCGGCGGGGGATTAGCAGCCGGTGTGGCCGGGGTAGGGGAGGCGGACGCGCACCTTTGAGGTGTTGTCGTTCTCGTTCGACTCGAACAGGTGCTGCTTGGGGTCGACGGTCATCACGTAGGCGAAGCAACCGTGCAGGCCGGCGACGTTGATCCACTGCTTCGAGTAGGTGGCCGGGTAGATGTCCGACCAGCCGACCGAGGTGCCAAGGGTGTCGCGATGGATGAAGGGGTCCTGCCTGCAGCCGGGGTAGTGGCGGTGCGAGGGCGAGCGTTGGCCAGGGCGGGTGCGATCGAGGTCGCGCAAGCAATAGTTGAGCTTGGGGCTGGTGCGCAGCACCGGACCGAGGCCGCCGCTCGGCAGCACCCGCCGTAGGTCAAAGCGCGCCAGCTGGTGGACCTTCCAGTAGGAGCCCCCGAAGTAGGCGCCGACGTCGGTGAAGTGCAGGGTCGCGTCGGTGCGGAGGGTGATGTGGCCGCCGCCGCGCTTATAGATCCGCTGGTTGACGCTCATCGAGTGCCAGCCGTTGCGCCGGCCGTGCAGCTCCATCGGCCCGCGGCCGCGGCTCTCCACGTCGCTGGTGGCCCGCAGCAGGACATGGCCGCCGCCGGCGTACTGGACGTACAGTTCGCTTGGCTTCCCGATCCGCAAGTTGGGGCAGCGCAGGTGCTTCGCCTTTGGACCTTCACAGGGGTTGGCGAGCGGGGCGGCAACGGCGCCTGCCGCCACCAGCGCGGCGAGCAGCGCTAGCGCGGCAAGGGACGAAAGGTAAATGCGGGCTCGCACCGGCCCCAGACTATCCCGGGCCGTTGCTATGGTCGCCGGACGGTGAGTGACATCCCGGACAACTTCCAAACCGCGCCGCTGGCCGAGGTCGATCCTGAGATCGCAGCGGTTCTCGACGCCGAGCTGAACCGTCAGCGGCGAACGCTGGAGATGATCGCCTCGGAGAACTTCGTGCCGCAGGCGGTGCTCGACGCGGTCGGCTCGGTCCTGACCAACAAGTACGCCGAGGGCTACCCGGGCCGTCGCTACTACGGCGGCTGCGAGGAGGTCGACGTCGCCGAGCAACTCGCAATCGACCGCGCCAAGGCGCTGTTCGGCGCCGAGCACGCCAATGTCCAGCCCCACGCCGGCGCCCAGGCCAACAACGCGGTCTACATGGCGCTGCTCGAACCGGGCGACACCTTCCTCGGCCTCGCCCTCGACCACGGCGGTCACCTCAGCCACGGGATGAAAATCAACGTCAGCGGCAAGCTCTACAACCCGGTGCCCTACCACGTCAGCCGCGCGGACTTCCTGGTCGATATGGACGAGGTGGAGCGGCTCGCCAATGAGCACCGCCCGGCCCTGATCGTCACCGGCTGGTCGGCCTACCCGCGCCAGCTCGACTTCGCCGCCTTCCGCGAGATCGCCGACTCGGTCGGCGCGAAGCTGATGGTCGACATGGCTCACTTCGCCGGTCTCGTCGCCGCCGGCGAGCACCCGAACCCGGTCCCGCACGCCGACGTCGTCACGACGACGATCCACAAGACCCTCTGCGGCCCCCGCAGCGGCATGATCCTCTGCCGCTCCGAACATGCGAAAGCCATCGACAAAGCCGTCTTCCCCGGCCAGCAGGGCGGCCCGCTGATGCACACGATCGCCGCCAAGGCGGTCGCCCTCCAGATCGCCGCTAGCGAGCAGTTCAAGCAGCGCCAGCGGCAGACGATCGCCAACGCGCAGGCACTCGCGGCCGGCCTCGAAGCGGGCAGTGTCCCCGTCCTCACCGGCGGCACCGACGTCCATCTCGTTCTCGTCGACCTCACCCCGACCGGCCTCGACGGGCAGACCGCGGAGGACCGGCTCGACGAGGTCGGGATCACCGTCAACCGCAACGCGATTCCCTTCGACGAGCGGCCGCCGATGAACCCCTCCGGCCTGCGGATCGGCACCCCGGCGCTGACCACGCGCGGCATGGGCACCGACGAGATGGAAGAGATCGCCGAGGTGATCGTCGCCGCCCTCGGCCCCGACTTCGAGTCTGAGAAAGAAGACCTGCGCGCCCGCACCGGCGCCCTGATGGACCGCTTCCCGCTGTATTCCAATCTTGAGCTGGCGACCGCCTGACGGCTCCCGCGAGCCGAGCAGGTCGGTGGACGCAGGGAGCGCGGCGTGCTTTGCACGCGAGCGACCGAGGACGCCGAGATGCGAAGGTTTGCGGGAGCCGTGAAGGTCTGGGTTGACATGAGCGCACCTGCGCACGTGCTGGTGCTGCGGCCGATCATCGAGCGGCTGCGAGGGGAAGGGCACGAGGTGGAGATCACCTCCCGCGACTACGCCCAGACCCAGCAGCTGCTCGAGCTCCACGGCCTCGACCACACGCCGATCGGAAAGCACGGCGGCGCCTCGCGGTTGCGCAAGGGTTACCGCCTCGCCGCCCGCAGCAGCCAGATGCTGATCTTCGGCCGCGGCCGCGGGTTCGACCTGGCGTTGGCGCACGGCTCCAACGACCTCGCGATCGCCGCCCGCCTACTCGGCGTCCCCGAGGCGAACATGCACGACTACGAGTACGCTGTCACCCAGCACCGGATCGGCTGCCGCCTCGCCAAGCGGGTGATGTTTCCCGACTCGGTGCCGCTGGAGCGCCTGCGCCGCTTCGGCGTCACCCCCGAGAAGTACTTCCCCTACCCGGGCCTGAAGGAGGAGTACTACCTCTATGACTTCGAGCCCGACGCCAAGGCGCTGCGGCGCCTGGGGGTCGATGAGGAGCGGGTGGTGGTGATCGTGCGCCCGCCACCCGACGTCTCGCTCTACCACCGCAAGTCGAACCCGCTCTTCCCCCGGGTCCTCGACCGGCTCGGTCGCGACGACGGCGTGCACGCGGTGGTGCTGCCGCGCACCCAGGCTCAGCGAGAGTTCATCACCGGCCTGGCCCTGCCTTCGGTGATCGTCCCTCCGGGCGCGGTTGAGGCCCAGAGCCTGGTCGCCCTCGCCGACCTCGTCCTCTCCGCCGGCGGCACGATGAACCGCGAGGCCGCCGCCCTCGGCACCCCCGTCTACACCACCTACGGTGGCCGCCTCGGCGGCGTCGACGAAGCGCTGATCCGCTCCGGCCGCCTGCGCCCGTTGACCGACCCGAGGGCGCTGGAGCTGGGGAAGCGGACGGCGGCGGCGACCCCAACCCGCCGCGATCCCGCCTTCCTGGTCGAGACCATCCTCGGTACCGTCGGAGCGACACCATTGCGCGAAGAGCCTCATCCCGTAACGCCTTCCTGAGCGAGCTGCCCGAGCCCGAGCCCGGCCTCGAAGAACTGGTCGCGCCCGCGCGGGAGGGCGACCCGCGGCGGATCGACACGGTTCTGCGGGCGCTCGACGTCCTCATCTCCGCCTCGATCCTGCTCGTCCTCTCGCCACTGTTGGCGCTGATCGCGCTGGCGATCGCGATCGACTCCGGCCGCCCGGTCCTCTACCGAGGCGCCCGCGTCGGCAAAGCCGGCCACCTCTTCTGGATGTACAAGTTCCGCACCCTGAAGCCGGACGCCGAGACGCGGCTCGGCCCCTATTACGGCGAGGAGTTGACGCGGCGCACCGAGGAAGAGCGGACCCGGATCGGCGGCGTCCTGCGCAAGACCCACCTCGACGAGGTGCCGCAGCTGTGGAATGTGCTGCGCGGCGACATGGCGATCGTCGGCCCGCGGCCGATCCGCCCAACCTTTTACGCCGAGCTTTGCCGCGAGATCCCGCAGTACTGGCAGCGGCTCGTTGTCCGCCCCGGGGTGACTGGGCTGGCGCAGACGCGGGTCACCCGCGAGGAGTCGTGGGCCAACAAGCTCGCCCACGACATGGAGTACATCGCCGACCGCTCGGTCCCGCTCTACTTCAGCGTCCTCTTCGCGACCGTCCCGAAGGTCTTCGGCCGCGGCCCCGCCGCCCCATCCCGCCCAGGTTGACCCCCGCAGCGTTGGCCCATAACACTGTATGTGCGGGGAGAGGGCCAACAGGGGGGGGGGGGCCCGGGGCGGGGGGGCCGCGTCCCGCTACCTTGGTGACCGTCGCTATTAGGACGCTGATGTTGTGGGGGACGGAGCGGTCGGCGTTGTACTCCATGTGGTGGGCGAGCTTGTTCGCCCACGACTCCTCGCG
>JASLIG010000081.1 GCA_030152805.1 Solirubrobacterales bacterium | reverse complement strand
ATGGTGGGTGGGCCTCAGCGGGAATGTCGCGTAGCGGCGGAAATGCAATCCGGTGAATGCGCGGGGAAAGCCGCGCACCAAATTCGCCCCAAGAGCACAGCTCTTGGGGCGTCAATTCCCGCAGAGGCCCACCCACCATCCCTCCCATCAGGCCCCCAAAACCGTCGGCTGCCGACGCCGTTGCACCTTCGGCTCCTCGACCAACGCCGGACGCAGGGCGCGCCGGACGAGCAGGTAGATCGGCCAGCCGAGGAAGAAGGCGTAGACGCTCTTGAGGATCAGGTCGCGGACGATCAGGATGCTGACCGGGGCGTCGATCCCCAGCAGCAGTTGGATCGCGGCGAAGCCGAGCTCGGCGAGCAGGGTCATACCCATGCAGAGCAGCGCCGGCACCAGCGAGCCGTGGAACTCGAAGCGCTCGCGGAAGACGCCGGCGAAGTAGCCAATGCCGAGCAGGACGAGCGATGAGATCCCCAGCGCCTCGACCAGCAGGCAGTCGACGAAGAAGCCGATCGAGAAGCCGGCGACGGCGCCGGTGAGGCTGCCCCCGAGCAGGGCGAGGCAGACAACCAGCGCCGGCAGGATGTCCGGACTGACGTGGAAGAGTTCGACCTGCGAGAAGAAGGAGAGCTGCAGGAGCACGCCGATCAGCCCAATCGCAGCGATGCGGGCGATGATCTTCGGGGTCAGGATCATCCCCGAGAGCCCCCGGTCAGGACCTGGACGAGGTCGAGGTTGCGAATGTCCGCGTAAGGGCGAACGTCGACCTTTTCGTTCGCCTCCTGTTCGACCACCGATGCCTTCGTCACTTCTCCCAGCGGCAGGCCCGGCGGGAAGTGCGAGGCGATGCCCTGGGCGCGCCAGCCGGCCGTGACAACCGTCTGGCCGCCGTGCACCCGTTTGGTCGAGTCGATGAAGTCGAGGATCAGGTGTTCGGGATCGCCGACTTCGGGCTTGACCACGCCCTGGGCGCCGGCCGGCAGGACCTTGCCCGTAATCGCGCTGGCGTGATCGGTGAGCAGCATCACCTGTGAAGAACCCGGCTCGACCGCGGCGATGCGGCCGACGACGCCGTCGCCGCTGATCACCGGATCGTCCTCGTGCACGCCGTCGCCGCTGCCGACGTCGATCGTCACGCTCGAGCGCCAGAGCGTCGGCGAGCGCGCGATCACGCGGCCGGTCACCGGCTCGTAGTTGGTGTAGACGAGCGGCGGGTTTTTGTCGAGGGCGACCAGTTTGCGCAGCTGCGCGTTCTCCTGCAGCGCCTCCTGGCCAGCCACCGCCTGGCGCCGCTCCTTGACCAGCTGCTCCTTGAGGCGGCTGTTTTCGCCCTTCGCGTCAAAGGTCGCGTCGAACCAGTCGACCAGGTCGCGGGCCGGCTTGAGGGCACGGTCGGCAACCCCCTGGACCGGGCTGAAGATCGTGCTGACCCCGCGCTGCAGGCCATTCGAGCCCTGCCCGTAGGTAACCGTGAGCAGGGCAAAGGAGCCGATGATCAGCAGCGCCAGCACCGCCCTACGGCGGCGTACTTGCTTTCGGTACACAGTGAAGACCTAGGTTGGAGACTTGCGATGAAGCGGGCCTAAGCAAAGCGCCTGGTCCCGGAATTCTGCTTGCTGGCGCGGTGGATGGTCTCGAACTCCTCCAGCGAGAGTCCGGAGCCCACCGCCACGCACGTCAGCGGTGACTCTGCCAGTTGGCAGGGCATCTGGCACTCGTCGCGCAGGCGCTGTTCGAGTCCTTGCAACAGGGCGCCGCCGCCGGCGAGGGTGATGCCGCGGTCCATGATGTCACCCGCCAGCTCCGGCGGCGTGCGGTCGAGCGTGTCCTTGACCGCCTCGACGATGTGCCCGACCGGTTCCCCAAGCGCCTCGCGCACCTCCTCGGAGCCGAGCTCGATCGTCTTCGGCAAGCCGGAAACGAGGTCGCGACCGCGGATCTCAGCCCGCACCTCCTCCGGCAGCGGCGAGGCCGAGCCCGCCTCGAGCTTGACCTCCTCCGCGGTCTGGGTACCGATCGCCAACTTGTACTCGTGTTTGCAGTGGTTGACGATCGCCTCGTCGAGCTCGTCCCCGCCGACCCGGATCGATTGCGAAACGACGATGCCGCCGAGCGAGATCACCGCCACCTCGGTAGTGCCGCCGCCGACGTCGACGACCATCGAGCCGGTTGGCTCGGCGACCGGCAGGCCGGCGCCGATCGCCGCCGCCATCGGCTCCTCGATCAGGTAGGCCTGGCGGGCGCCGGCGGAAAGGCAGGCCTCCTCGACCGCCCGCTTCTCGACCCCGGTGACGCCGGAGGGCACGCAGACGACCACGCGTGGGTGGGCGAAGCGGTTGGAGTGCACCTGTTTGATGAAGTGGCGCAGCATCTGCTCGGTGACGTCGAAATCGGCGATGACGCCGTCCTTGAGCGGGCGGATTGCGGCGATGTTGCCTGGGGTGCGCCCCAGCATCCGCTTCGCCTCGACGCCGACCGCGTGCACCTGGCCGTTGTGCGAATCGATCGCCACCACCGAGGGCTCGGAAAGGACGATGCCGCGGCCGCGCACGTAGACGAGCGTGTTGGCCGTGCCGAGGTCGACGGCCATGTCGCGACCGCCGAGCCCTCTGAGGTATCCGAATAGGCCCATGGAATCGGCGAACTTCCAGGGCAATGATCTCAAACGCGCCAAAGCGCGCGTCCGGCCGCCCTCAGCGCTGGGTGAAAAGTTCCGGCGCCAGCTCAAAGAGCAGGCCCACCGGCAGGCCGACGACGTTGGACACGCTTCCCTCGATCCGCTCGACCAGGGTCGATCCCAGCGTCTGGATCGCGTACCCGCCCGAGCGCCCTTCCCACTCGCCGAACTCCACGTAGCGCTCCTTCTCGGCATCGCTCAGCCGCCTGAAGACCACCTCGGTGCGATCGAGCCCACTGCGCTCCTCGCCGTCGACGAGCACGACGAGCCCGCTCATCACCGTGTGCGCCCGCCCCGACATCCGATCGAGATAGCTCCGCGACTCGGCGGCATCGACCGGCTTGCCCAGCGCCTTGCCGTCGAGAACGACGTCCGTGTCGCACGCGATCACAACCCCATCCCGCGCCACCCCATGCGCCTTCATCCGCGCGTTCTCAACCACCTCGAGCTCAGGGTCCCCACCCGTCAGCTCATCGACTCCAGATACCACGACCTCGAACTCCACCCCAAGCTTGCGAAGAATCTCAGCCCTCTGCGGAGATCCCGATGCCAGAACCACGGTCACGGAGCCGGGTGGGTGGGGTCGGAGCGTCTTGTACTTTTTCGGCAATCCCTTGCGGCGCCAGCAAGTGCGTCTCCACCGAAAAAGTTAAGCGGAGACCCCACCCACCCGGCTCCGTTACGCGAGCTCTGGAAACCAGATCTCGATCTCGCGCTCCGCAGACTCATCGGAATCGGAGCCGTGGACCATGTTGAAGGTCACCTCGAGCGCGAAGTCGCCGCGGATCGAGCCCGGCGCGGCCTCGACCGGGTTGGTGGCGCCGATCGCCTGGCGCGCGGCCGCAACCGCTTCGTGGCCCTCGAGCACCATCGCAACCAGGGTGCCGCCGGTGATGAAGGAGACCAGCTCGCCGAAGAAGGGCTTGTCGGTGTGCTCTTCGTAATGACGGTTGGCGATCGGCTCGTCGGCCCGCATCGTCTTCAGCGCCGCGATCCGCAGGCCCTTGCGCTCGAAGCGGGCGATCACTTCGCCGGTCAGGGCGCGCTGGAAGGCGTCAGGCTTTACGAGGATCAGCGTCCGGCTCACGGGCGGGGCTCCTTTGGGTTCGTTTGGGCGTTGCGGACTCGGCGTCCTTCTCGGATGCGGGCGCTTCCTGCGTTTTCGGGGCAGCTCGCCGCTTCGGCCGCTGCTCGCGCTGGGGGCGCTCCTCCGACTTGCCGGGCTCCTCGCGCTTAGGACGCGCTTCCCGTTTGGGCCGCTCCTCGCCCGCCTGGCGCCGGCGCCGCGGGCGATCGCCGATCGGGTTCTCGCAGTAGGGGCAGAGAGACCAGCGCGGATCGACCGGCTTGCCGCAACTCGGGCAGGGGTCCTTGAGGCGGCGCTGGCATTGCGGGCAGCGCAGGTAGTTCTTCTCGATCGGGTACTCGCAATTGGGGCAGGAGGCCTCGGTCAGCTGCCGCACGCGCAGCTCGGCGGCGCGGATCTCCAGCTCGCGTTCGTGGGCGTCCTCGAGGAACTCGGGCGGGCGCACGATCGCGTAGACGGCGGTGCCGATGTAGGGGAAAAAGGAGCCGATCGTCGCGCAGGCGACGAGGAACGGATCCGAGATGCGGCGGCGGGCGTCGAAGTAGGTGTAGACGATCAGGGCGAGCCAGACGACGACGATCATCAGCACGAAGAGGGTCGCGGCCAGGTTGAGGCCGTCGTTGCTGATTCCGAAGATCGCTAGTGCCATGGCTGGGCGCCCAAAAGGAGAGCGGGCAGTCTACTTCGCCAGCGGGCGCGCGAACCCTCGCATCGGACATTTACCCCACCCCGGTGTGGTCAAAGTCGGATGCGTGTGCGGGCGATCAGAGGAAGAGGCTGCCGAAGAGGTAGCCGAGGCCGAAGAAGACGAGGATCACCGCGGCGACAACGGCGGCGACCAGGGCCATCATCGAGAGCAGTTCGGAGCTGGCGCTTTTACTTCCGGAAGTCATCGTCGCAATCCTCGCATAGGCGCAGGGCGGCTCGGGCCGGCGCCAGCGCGTAGTGCGAGCCGGTGACCACCAGGACGCCGCCGGGCAGGCCCGAGGCCAGCGCCCTCGCTCGCCTGACCGCCGAGGCGAAGTCCGGCTCCTGCTCGGCGGGTACGCCGGTCGCAGCGCAGGCGGCGGCCAGTTTGGCGGCCGAGTGCGAGGCGACGCCGGGCAGGCCGCGCGACTCGAGCGCTGTGCGGTCGAGTTCGCTGCAGACCGCTCGCTCCAGAACCGGCGCGAGCGCGGCGACCATCGCGCCCGCGTCCTTGTCGGCGAGGGCGGCGATGCAGGCGACGACGGGCGTCCCACCGGCCACTTCGGCCAACCCCTCGGCGAGCGCGGCGGCGCCGTCGGGATTGTGGGCGACGTCGATGTAGGAAGGTGGCCGATCGGCGACGCGCTCGAGGCGGCCGGGGATCATCAGCGACGCCGCGACCGCCGCGACCCTGGCCGGGTCGAGCTCGCCGAGGAAGACCTCTGCGGCGGCAATCGCGAGGGCGAAGTTGCGGCGCTGGAAGCGCCCCGGGGCACGCAGCTCGACCTCCTCGCCGGGATCCTCGGGGGCGATGACCAAGCGCGCACCCCGCTCTGCGGCAGTGCGTTCCGCCAGGGCCGCCACCTCGGGGCTGACCCGGCCCAGGACCAGCGTCGTGTGTTCGCGCAGCACCGCCAGCTTCTCGGCCGCAATCTCCAGCTCGGTCTCCCCCAGCCAGGCCGTGTGGTCGAGGCCGATCGAGGTGAGCACCGTGACCCGTGAGGGGATCGTGTTGGTCGCGTCGAGCCTCCCCCCCAGCCCGGCCTCGACCACGGCGGCATCGAGCCGCGCCGCGGCGAAGGCAACGAAGGCCGCGGCGGTCGCGACCTCGAACTGGGTGACGACCTCGCCCTCTTCGAGAGCGCGGTTGACCGTCTCGGCGGCCTGTGCCGTGCGCTCGACCGCCGCGGAGAAAGCGGTGGCGTCGATCTCCTCACCGCCGATCAGCACCCTCTCCGACCAGCGCTCGGCGTGCGGCGAGACACAGGCGCCGCTGCGCATCCCGTGCGCCTCCAGCATCGCCGCCGTCATCCGCGTCACCGACGACTTTCCGTTGGTGCCGACCACATGGACTGAGGAGAAGCGGTGCTGCGGCATGCCCAGCGCCGTGCTGAGGCGGTGCATGCGGTCCAGCCCGAGCTTCCAGCCGATCGGCTGTAGCGAGTCGAGGTAGGCCTGCGCGTCTATTCCGAAAGCTCCTCCAGCTCGGCCCGGTAGCGCTCGAGCTTGGTCCGCTCCTCCTCGACGAGCTCGGCCGGCGCCCGCGCGACGAACTTCTCGTTGGCCAGCTTGCCCTCGGCGCGGGCGACCTCGGCGCGCAGCTCCCCCCGCCGCTTCTCGAGCCGGCCGGCGACGGCGCCGGCGTCGATCTCGGCCGAGGCGAGCACCTTGACCGGGCCGACGGCGGCGATCGGGTCGCCACCGTCGTCGGCGAACTCGAAGCGAGAGAGGCGGCCGACGAACTCGCGCGGTTGCTCGCCTTCTACGCAGGCACTGAGCTGGCTCGCGGCGGGCGCCTCGACCATGTCGCGCCAGGCGCGCAGCCTCCTGGTCAGCTCGATACCGCGCTCGATCTCCTCCTCGGCTTCGAGATCGAACAGGGATTCGTCGGCCTCGGGGAAGCGGTGCACGACGAGGTGGCCCTGGCGACTCGGGTGGTAGGACCAGACCTCCTCGGTCACGAACGGCATGATCGGGTGCAGCAGGGCCAGGGTTCGCTCCAGCAGCCAGAGCAGGTTCGCCGACACCGCGGCCTCCCCCTCGTACAGGCGCGGCTTGGCGATCTCCAGGTACCAGTCGCAGAGCTCCGACCAGAAGAAGGCGTAGGCCTCCTGGGCGGCGTGGGCGAAGTCGTAGGTGTCGAGCTTCCCGGTGACCGAGGCGACCGTGCGCTCCATGCGCGAGAGAATCCAGCGGTCCTCGGCGCAATCGAGAGAAAGGTCATCCCGCGACACGCCCGTCCCTTCGGAGACCGCGGCAGGAACTTGGTCCTGCCGCGCATTGGTGAGCGATTGATCTTGCTGAAATTCCACATTTAGCAAGATCAATCGCCCTGCATTCCAGAGCTTGTTGGCGAGGTCGCGGCCCTGCTGGACCTTGGCGTCGGAGTAGCGCACGTCCTGGGTCGAGGACATCGCCAGCAGGCCGAAGCGCAGCGCGTCGGCCCCGTGCACGTCGATCTCGTCGAGGGGGTCGATGCCGGTGCCGAGGCTCTTCGACATCCGCCGCCCGTCGCGGGCCTGGATCACCGAGTGCACGTAGACGTCGTCGAAGGGCACGTCGCCGGCGAACTCGAGCCCGGTCATGATCATCCGCGCCACCCAGAGGAAGAGGATCTCGCGCGCCGTAGTGAGGAAGCTGGTCGGGTAGAAGGCGCGCAGCTCGGGGGTGTCGTCGGGCCAGCCGAGCGTCGCGAAGGGCCAGAGCGCCGAGCTGAACCAGGTGTCGAGCACGTCCTCCTCCTGACGCAACTCGCCGCCGCACTTGTGGCATCGCTCGGGCGGCTCCTCGGCGACGATCGTCTCCCCGCAGGCGCAGTACCAGACCGGGATCCGATGACCCCACCAGAGCTGGCGCGAGACGCACCAAGGGCGGATCTCCTCCATCCAGTTCTGGTAGACGCGGCCCCAGCGCTCAGGCACGAATTTGACGCGACCGTCCTTGACGACTTC
>JASLIG010000011.1 GCA_030152805.1 Solirubrobacterales bacterium | reverse complement strand
AGCAGGTCGAGGGCTTTGACCGCGGCGCCCGAGAGGGCGTCCATCGAGCGCAGCAGCGGGATCTTCGCGTCGAGTGCCTCGCCGGTCCAGGAGGCGAAGGCGGTGGGGATGCAGAACAGCGAGCCGTTCGGATTCTCGAGGATGAAGGCGGGGCTGGTCGGATCCCAGGCGGTGTAGCCGCGGGCCTCGAAGGTGGCGCGGACGCCACCGGTCGGAAAGGAAGACGCGTCGGGCTCGCCCTGGATCAGCTCTTTGCCGGAGAAGCCGGCAAGGAGCTGGTCCAGGGCGAGCCCGACGCCTCCTCCTTTCCGACCGGCGGCGTCCGCGCCACCTTCGAGGCGCGCGGCTACACCGCCTGGGACCCGACCTCCCCCGCCTTCATCCTCGAGAACCCGAACGGGGCGCTGCTCTGCATCCCGACCGCCTTCGCCTCCTGGACGGGCGAGGCGCTCGACGGCAAGATCCCGCTGCTGCGCTCGATGGACGCCCTCTCGGGCGCCGCGGTCAAAGCCCTCGACCTGCTCGGCGACCAGGAGAGCAAGCGGGTCTTCACCACTGTCGGGCCCGAGCAGGAGTACTTCCTGATCGACGAGCAGTACTTCTTCGAGCGTCCCGACCTGATCTCGACCGGCCGCACCCTGTTCGGCGCAAAGCCGCCGAAGGGCCAGGAACTCGACGACCATTACTTCGGCACGATCCCCGAGCGGGTGCTCGCCTTCATGCTCGAGTCAGAGCTGGAGATGCGCAAGCTCGGCATCCCGGTCAAGACCCGCCATAACGAGGTGGCGCCGGGCCAGTACGAGATCGCGCCGGTCTTCGAGAACTCCAACGTCGGCTCTGACCACCAGCAGCTGGCGATGCGGGTGCTCGAAAACGTCGCCCGCCGCTACGGCCTCGTCTGCCTGCTGCACGAGAAGCCGTTCGCCGGCATCAACGGCTCGGGCAAGCACAACAACTGGTCGATGGGCACCGACACCGGCTCCAACCTGCTCGACCCGGGCGACACACCAGCCGACAACGTCCACTTCCTCTTCTTCTGCGCAGCCGTGATCCAGGCCGTCAACAAGCACCAGGGCCTGCTGCGCGCCTCGGCCGCAGACATCGGCCAGGACCACCGCCTCGGCGCCAACGAGGCGCCGCCGGCGATCATCTCGATCTTCCTCGGCTCAGAGCTGATCAAGGTCTTCGAGGCGATCGCCACGGGCGAGGGCGATCCGCACACTCCGGCGTCGTTCCTGGACCTCGGCGCGACGGTGCTGCCGCCGCTGCCGATGCACGGCGGCGACCGCAACCGCACCTCGCCGTTTGCCTTCACCGGCAACAAGTTCGAGTTCCGGGCGCTCGGATCGAGCATGTCGCTCGCCTTCCCCAACACCGTGCTCAACACGATCGTCGCCGAGGCGATCGACGATCTCGCCGACAAGATCGAGGCGAAGACCAGCGGCGGCATGGACGCGGCCGAGGCCGTGATCGAGGTCGTCAAGGAGGCCTACAGCGACAACAAGGCGATCTGCTTCGACGGCGACAACTACTCCGAGGAGTGGCACGCCGAGGCCGAGCAGCGGGGGCTGAAGAACCTGCGCACGACGCCGGACGCGCTGCTCGAGGTGATGGCCGACGACTCGGTCGCCGCCTTCGAGAAATACGGCGTGCTCTCCAAACGCGAGCTGGAGTCGCGCTTCGAGGTTTGGATCGAGCAGTACGCCCTGCGGGCCAACATCGAGGCCGAGACGACGTTCTCGATCGCCAAGACGATGCTCCTGCCGGCGGCGCTGCGCCACCTCGCGCTGATCAACGAGGCCGCGATCTCCAACATCGACGGAGAGGTCAGGGGCCTTATCGAGGAGCTCAACTCCGCGCTCGACGAGCTCCAGAAGGCCAACGCCGAGCCGACCGAGCTGGAGGGCCTCGAGCTGGCGATCTTCGCCCGTGACGAGCAGCTGGCCAAGAGCGGAGCGGTGCGCGAGGCGGCCGACAAGCTGGAGAAGATCGTCGCTGACGATCTCTGGCCGTTGCCTAAGTACGAGGAGATGCTCTTCATTAAGTAGTTCGGGTGCGACGGAGGCCGGTGGGGGTTTCGCTTAACTTTTTCGGTGGAGACGCACTAGCTGTCGCCGCGAGGGATTGCCGAAAAAGTACAAGGCGCTTCACCCCCACCGGCCTCCGTCTCCACAGCTTCTTAATTCCGTCAGAGCTTCTATCTCTCCTTAGCTCACGTTGGCGCAGATTGCGAAGACCTGAAGGTCTATCGAGGTGCCGCCGCCGCTCGTTTCGTTGTTGAAGAGTTGGGCGGACCAGCCGGTTCCCGGGCCGTTTGGGCCGCTCAGGGAGACCGAGACGCTGCGCTGCTGACCGTTTTGCGTGGCGTTGGTGCCCAGGTTCGTACCGCCTCCGATCACGCGTTTGCCGGCGGGGCAGGTGACGGTCTTGACTTCACTCAGCCCCCGCATGCCGCCGCTGTTCTCGATGAAGACTTCTTTGAAGGTCTGGTTGACGACCTCATAGCCGGAGACGCCCGCGGGGCCGGTTGCGCCTTTGTCGCCTTTGTCGCCCTTCTGTCCTTTGTCGCCCTTTGCGCCTTTCGATCCTTTGGGGCCCTGCGGACCCTGGGGACCGGCGGGCAACCGGCCGAAGACCCGGCAGGTCACCGTTTTCTGCCCGCTCAGCACTCTCCTCGGGCACTTGACCTTGACTTTGCCAGCCTTCGAGCTTGTCGCGGAGCCACTGGCCGCGACGGCGATGGCGGCAACGGCCATGATCGCGATGAGCGTGGCCGCCCCGAGCGGCAGCGCCCGACTCAGCGAGCTCGATTGGTTACGCATTCGGTCCCTCCTTGGATCGGTTTGCCCGACCCGTACCCGCCGTTACCGGCGCTCAACCTTGGGCGAGCTCACTGGCCGGCAGCCCCGTTCCGCCGTTCCGCGGGTTGAGGTCGGCGAGCAGCTCGACCAGGCGCGGGGCGGGCTCTTCGTCGTCGATGACGACAGCCGTGCCGGGCCAGGCATAGCGCAGGTAGCGGGCATAGGCCTGGCGCGAGCCGAGGTCGGGCTCGTAGATCCAGGAGCCGGTGTTCCAATAACGCGTGCGCGAGCCTTCGCCGCAGCGCACGTCAGCGAGCGGCTGGTGGGTGTGGGCGAAGACGATCCGCTCGGCCTCGCGGTCCCAGCCGAGGTTGGCGGTGACCTTGGTGAAGGCCTCGAGCGCGTGCTCGGAGGGGTCGCTCGGCGAGATCACGGAAGCCGCCGGATAGGCGGGGTGCGGCCATGCCGCCTGCGGGACCGGCTGCTCGCGGCGCTGGCGCGCGGCCTCCGCCCGCACGACGGAGTCGAAATGCTCCTCGCTGGGCAGCGCGCCAACCGCCTCGCCATCGCCGACGCCACGGTCGCGCAGCTCGGCGGCGAGGCGCCTGGCGCCGCGCACCGGCAACCCGAGTGTCGAGGCAACCCGCCCTGCCCGCTGTACGGCGCGGAAGACGTTCTGCTGGGCGTGCGTCCCGTGCGGCATCTGGGCGGCGATGTAGAGCCACTCGGTCAGCAGCGTGATCGTCGACTCGTAGTCGGCGATCGTCTTCGGGTCCTCCGGGCCACCGGTGGCGATGCTCCAGAGCACGCGCGTGAGTAGCCGATCACCGCGCGAGCCGGAGAGCCGCGCGTGGGGGTCGAGGTAGTGCCCGTGCGTGCAGAGCACGCCGGCGAAGCTGTAGGTCGGGTAGGCGATCTCGATCTCGATGCCGGGCAGCCGCCGGGCGAGGAAGGAGCGAAAGTAGCCCGGACCGAGCGACCCGGTCTCGGCCGACTCGCCGCCGCGCAGCGGCGAGCGCCCAGCGGCGAGCTGTGCCTCCAGCCGGTTCTCCGCGTCGCGGTGGACGAAGTGGTGATCGTGGTTGCCGGCGAGGAAGACGAGCCGCCTGCCCGCGAGCCGCTCCGCGATCAGGCCGAGCAGGCCGTCGGCTGCGTCGATCGAGTCGGCGACCGAGCCGAAGAGGAAGTCGAAGAGGTCGCCGAGGAAGATCAGCTCGTCGATGCCCTCCAGCCGCGGCGCCAGCCGCTCGAGGAAGAACTCCTCGCGCAGCAGATCGCGGCCGGTCCAGGCGCCGAAATGCGTGTCGGAAATGACGAGCGCCCGCATCCTGCGGGCAGGCTACTGGCGCGGCAGCACTCGCATCCGCAAACCCCCGCGCGGCGAGAGCGTCGGCATCTGCCGCACGGTCATCGTCCGTCCCGGCATCGCGTCGAGGCGCAAACGCTGCAGCAGCATCGTCGCCACCAGCTTCACCTCGGTCTGGCCGAAGCGCTTGCCGATGCAGATGCGCCGCCCGCCCCCGAAGGGCACGTAGGCGCCGCGCGGCAGGGCAGCCTTGCGCTCGCGGCTGAAGCGCTCGGGGATGAATGCCTCGGGCTCGGGGAAGACCTCGGGGATGCGGTGGCTGGCCCAGGAGCAGTAGTTGACGTAGGCGCCGCGGCTGACGCTGTGGCCGCCGAACTCGAAGTCGCCCACCGCCCGCCGCGGCCCGATCCAGGCCGGCGGGTAGAGACGCAGGACCTCATCGAGGACCATCTCCAGATAGGGCATCTCGCGCTCCAGCGCGTCGATGCTGGGAGGATCGCTCCCGAGCACCCGGTCCTGCTCCTCGCAGAGCTTCTCCACCACGTCGGGGTGCCGCGCCAGCTCGTGCATCATGAAGGTCAGGGTCGAGGTCGAGGTGTCGTGGCCGGCGAACATCAGGGTCATCGCCTGATCGCGGATCTCCTTGTCGGAGAAGCCCTCGCCGGCCTCGTCGCGCACGCCGACGAGCAGGCTGAGGATGTCCATCCGGCGCTCGTCGGGCCTGCCGCGCCGGGCGGCGATCTCGCCGTAGACGATCTCGTCGAGCACCGCGCGCGAGCGCACCATCTTCGACCAGGGGGAACCGGGCCCGCGCAAGAGCCGCAGGTGGAAGTCGATGCCGTAGAAGCCGAGCGCCCGCTCGAAGTGCTCCGCGGCTGCCGCGCCCTTGCCGGCCTCGTCGGGGTCCAGCCCGAGCAGCGCCCGCATCGCGATCCGCATCGCCAGGTTCCGCATCCACTCGTAGACGTCGACGATCTGGCCGGAGCGCAGGCGCTCGATCGCCGGCGTCGCCTCGGCGATCATCGCCTCTACCGAGGCCGCGACCTGCTCGCGATGGAAGGCGGGCATCATGATCTCGCGAGCGCGGTCGTGGTAGGCGTCGTCGATCGTCAGCAGGCCGTCGCCGAGTAGCGGGATCAGGTCGCCGAAGCTCGACTCGCGCCAGTGGAAGTTCTCCGGGTGGGCGACGGTAACGAAGTGGTTCGCCTCGGGGCCGAGCATGAAGATCACCGGCGAGTGCAGCAGGCGCACGCTGAAGATCGGCCCGTGCTCCTCGTAGAGCCCGAGCAACAGGGGCAACGGATCGCGCCCCGCCTGCAAGGTACGACCGAAGCTGAATTCCTGCGGCCCGGGGGGGTAGGAGCCGCGGCGGCGCACGCCAAGCTCGGAGACGACGTCTTCGGCAACCCGCCGGACCGGATTCGCGCTCAGCTGCTTTGGCGGTTCAATCCGTGCCACCGGCCTCTCTCTCACCTCCACCGTCATCGACCAGCAATCCTAGTTGGCTGATTGGCCAACTAGGCGTGGCCTAGTTCCACAGGATCCCATCGACCGCGCGGGGCTGAAGCCCCTGTATCACCTCGTCGGCAGGCACCCATCCTGCTCGCTCGAGCCGCAACAGGCCCAGTGCCTTTATTGCATTGAGGTCTCGACTCAAGGTCTTCTCGGTCTTGGTCGCGTAGGCAGCCGCAAGGCGAGGAGTCAGGTCCGGGATTGCACGCTTTGAGACCGGATCTCCGGAAGCGTGAAACGACCGCGACAGATCGAGTACCAGCCGAAGACGGCGAATGTCCGTTTCAGAGCGACGATCGCGGAATACCTGATGCACGTGCTGAGCCCAACGGTCTTCGAACTGCTGTTTCCATATGACAGCCAGCTGATCCCTAAGCTGATCGACGAACCCCTGCGCAGCGTAAGCCAGGAACGAGAGTAGACCGTGCGGCTCCCGACTCGAGACAGCCAGCTGCCGGTAGTACTCGGTGCGCGTTTGGTTGTAGTGATTGGACAGCAGCTGGCAGGTGGGGGCGGGGAATCCTGCAGTGAGAAGGATTTGGAGCTCGAGGAGTCGAGCAGTACGGCCATTGCCGTCACCGAATGGATGAATCCAAGCCAAGTAGAGATGGGCGACGATAGCCTTGACGATCGCCAGCGGCGCCGCGAGCTGTGGTGCATCGGCCGGTGCGTCGAACTTGTCGCCATTGAGCCAATCGCAGAGTCGCGAGAGTAGGTGCTCGGCATCCTCGGCCGGCGCTGCCCTGTAGTTCCCGACAACGACGGAGTGTGTGCGGATCTCTCCCGGAACGACCCCTTCCTCTACCTCGAGCCGATCGAGAATCAGTCGGTTGTACTCCCGCATGCGCTCGACCGTAAATAGAAGATCGGGGTGATGCAGAAGCTCGGTGCCGGCAAGGTTGTATGCGGCGAGTACGTTTTCGATCTCTCTCTCCAAGTATTCGCGAGAGGGGGGCAGATCCAGCGAGCCATCGAGGACTTGCCTTGCCTCTTGCTCGGAGAGGGTGTTGCCCTCGATCGCGGTTGTGGCCAGCATCCCCTTCGCGAGATAGACCTGAAGCAGCTCATTGGCCGCGGCCGGCGACAGCAAGGCGCGACCGACATGCTGGCACTTCGACGTTGCCTCACCGAGCAGAACCCAAACCGAGGGCATGGCTGAGCGCAAATCGACGCTGAATTCGATGTGAGGATGGGTCTCTAGATATCGCTTCATCACAGGCTTGAAGCGATTATACGCCCTGATTTGTCCTTATAGGTGTCCCTCCTGCTGTCCGGTGGCCGCCAGCTGGCCGCAAGCGGCGTCGATGTCGCGCCCTCGGGTGAGCCGCACCGTCGCGGTCAGCCGGTGCTCCGCGAGGATCGCGCGGAAGCGCTCGATCTGTTCCGGCGGCGAGCCGTCGTAAGCGCCGGTCGGGTTGTAGGGGATCAGGTTGACCTTGTAAGCGCGGGGATCGAGCAGCGCGGCGAGCTGGCGGGCGTGCTCGGGCTGGTCGTTGACGCCGTCGAGCATCACGTACTCGACGAAGACCTTGCGGCGACGACGGACGCGGTAGCGCGCGCAGGCGGCGAGAACCTCGGCCAGCGGGTAGCGGTCGTTGACCGGCATCAGCTGCGAGCGCAGGCCGTCGTTGGGGGCGTGCAGGGAGAGCGCCAGGCTGACCGGCATCTCGCACTCGGCGAGGCGATCGATGCCCGGAACCCAGCCGACCGTCGAGATCGCCGTACGCCGGTGGGTGACGCCGAGATCGGGAAGCCGCTCGCAGGCTCCGAGGACCGCGTCGAGGTTCATCGTCGGCTCCCCCATGCCCATGAAGACGACGTGGTCGATCGCCTCGCCGCGGCGGAAGTGAAGCGCCTGGTCGAGGATCTCGTCGGCGCTGAGGTTGCGGCCGAACTTCATCGCTCCGGTGGCGCAGAAGCTGCAGGTGAGCGGGCAGCCCGACTGCGAGGAGAGGCAAACCGAACGCCGCCCGTCGCGGTAGCGCATCAGCACCGCCTCGATCGGCCGGCCGTCGGCGGTGTGGAAGAGCGCCTTGACCGTGCCGTCGTCGGACTTCGCCTCGGTCTCGAGGGTCAGGGTCGAGAGCGGCACCGCCGCAGCGAGCCGCTCCCGCAGTGCCGCCGGCAGGTTCGTCATCTCCTCGTAGCCGCGCGCCCCGCGCGCCACCCACTCCCAGACTTGGGAGGCGCGGTAGGTGGGCTCGCCCGCGGCAGCGAGCGTGCTCTCGAGGAGGGCGCGGTCCACGAGCCGAGTGTACGGAGACCCGGCTGACGGGCAGCGGGTAGATTCGTTCGAGCGATGAGCGAACAGGCCGACCGAGCCGAGCGCTTCCTGGCGCTGCACCACAGCGAAGGCCCGCTGCTGCTCCCCAACCCCTGGGACGCGGGCTCGGCGAAGCTGCTCGCCGCGCTCGGATTCGAGGCGCTGGCGACGACCAGCAGCGGCGCGGCGATGACGCTGGGGCGGCTGGACGGAGCGGTGACAAGGGAGGAGGCGATCGAGAGCGCCGCGGCGATCGTCGAGGCGACCGACCTTCCCGTTTCCGCCGACCTCGAGAACGGCTTCGCCGACGATCCGGAGGGGGTCGCCGAGACGGTGCGCACGGCGATCGCCGCTGGCCTTGCCGGTGCCTCGATCGAGGACTACAGCGGCCGGGACGAGGCGCCGATCTATGGCATCGAGGCCGCCGCGGAGAGGGTGGTTGCTGCTGCCGAGGCCGCACACGGCGGACCGTCCCGCCTGGTTCTCACCGCGCGGGCGGAGAACCACCTGCGCGGAGTCGACGACCTCGCTGACACGATCGCCCGCCTGCAGGCCTACCAGGAGGCGGGCGCTGACGTGCTCTACGCACCGGGCCTCTCCCGCCTCGAGGACATCCGCCAGGTCGTCTCGTCCGTCGACCTCCCGGTCAACGTACTGGCCTTTCCCAGCGTGCCCTCCGTTCCCGAGCTGGCGGCCGTCGGGGTCCGGCGGATCTCGGTCGGGGGCGCCTTCGCCTTCGCCGCGCTGGGCGCAACGGTCGAAGCGGCGCGGGAATTGCTCGACGAGGGCACCTACGGCTACCTGGAGCGGACGGTCCTCGGCCTACAGGTTGCCCGGCCGGCCTTCGCGGATGCGCCAGACGAGCCCGCTGAACCCTAGGCTGCGGCGACCTCGGCCGCGGCCCTCTCGCCCGCCTGCAGGGCGCCCTCCATATAGCCGCTCCAAACCGTCGCCGTCTCAGTGCCGGCCCAGTGGACGCGGCCGACCGGCTCGCGCAGGGCCGGTCCGCAGCCCGTCCAGCCGCCGGGCCCGAAGTTCGAGGTCGGCCCGCCGCCCGACCACTCCTCCGCCGCCCATTCCTGTTCGGCGTAGTCAAGCGGTGCCGCGGCAGCGGAGCCGAAGAGGCGCTCGAAGCAGGCGAGCACGGCAGCGCGCCGATCGGCCGCTGGCAACGCCGCCATCTCCCGCGCCTCGGGCCCGCCGACGAAGCCGAGCATCACCCCCGCGGAGCCGTCCGGCGGCGAGCAGTCGAAGGTGAGGGTGACCGGGCCCGCATCGGTCACCGACTCGCCGCTGAGCCCGTCCTCCCGCCAGAAGGGCGTCTCGTAAAGCGCCAGGCACTTGTTCAGCGTGCCCGGCCGCAGCCGCTCGGCCAGCCGCCGGCGCGGCTCGGGCAGCGGCGGATCGAACTCGATCCGCGCGGCGATCGCGGGCGGCACGGCGACGATCGCCCGCCGCGCCTCCACCTCCAGGCCGTCGGCCAAGATCAGCAGCGACTCGCTTCCCTGCTCGATCCGCCGCACCGGAGCAGCTAGCCGCACGCTTTCCCCGAGCGAGGCGGCCAGGCCGAGCGCCAGCACCTGCGCACCGCCGACGAGGCGGTCCTGTTGGGCGCCGCCCTCGGTGTCGATCAATTTGTCGAAGCTTCCCGCGGAGCTGACGTAGAAGAGTACGTGCAGCATCGAGAGCTCCTCCGGCCCGGTCCCCCAGACGGTCCGGCCGGCGAGGCCGATCAGCTCGCGAGCGATCGGGGTCCTGACGTTGCCCTCGCACCACTCGGCGAGCGTCAGGGAATCCAGCTCGGCGGCCCGCTCCGCCGCCCACGGCTGCTCCGCGCCCACGCCGGCGGCAAGGCGAGCGATGCGGCGGCGGGCAACGAAGATGTCCCAGAGCACGCCGACCCCGAGGCGCGGAATCGTGCCGCGGTAGCGGCGCCGGGTGCCACCTACGTCGAGCAGGTTGCGTCCCTTGCCGTACTGGGAAAACATCTCGATTCCGAGCTCGCCGGCGAGCCCCTGCACCCGTGCGTGGTCAGAGCCCACCCACTGGCCGCCGAGATCCACCTGCACCCCACCCCTGAGCGAAGCGTTGAGCAGCCGCCCACCGACCCTTTCGCGAGCCTCGAGCACCACCACCCGGTGGCCGGCGCCGGCAAGCGCCCGCGCGGCGCGCAGGCCCGAGAGGCCGGCGCCGACGATCGCGACATCGACGCTGACCGGGGACTCCTCAGTCATGGATCCTCTCTCCGCGCTCGAGCATGCCGACGAACTTTCGCAGTCTGCGTTCCCGCGTCTCGGCTTTCTTGGCGTCGTCCAGCCGGTAGATGATCGCGTAGCGGTTGGCGCTGTCGAGCGTGGCGAAGAACTCGTGGGCCGCCCGGTTGCGGTCCAGCTCCCGTCGCAGGTCCTCGGGCACCTCGGCGGTGCGCTGGCCGGCGTAGGCGGCGTCCCAGCGGCCGTCCGCTTTCGCCGCCTCCACCTCGGCCAGACCGGGCGGGCGCATCGCCCCCGAGGCGATCAGTGCCTCCGCCTTCGTCCGGTTGATCTCAGACCACTTGCCGCGCGGCCGCCGCGGCGTGAAGCGCTGCAGGAAGAAGGAGTCGTCGAAGCCGCGCTTCTGGCTGTCGATCCAGCCGAAGCAGAGCGCCAGCTCCAGTGCCTCCGCGTAGGTGACGCTGGCTACCCCGGAGTGCTTCTTGGCGATCTTCAGCCAGAGGCCGTCGCTGCTGGCGTAGTGCTCTTCGAGCCAGGCTTCGAGCTGCGCCGGGGTAGCGAAAAGACATATGGGCAAGTCATCGGCCACGCTCCGCAGAGCATGACGCCTTCGCGGCTCAGAGCCCGACCGCGTCGGCGAGCAGATCGACCTGATCGGGATTCGGGGAGGAGGGGCAGAAGATCAACTCGTCGCAACCAGCTTCCTCATAGGTCGCGGCGTATTGCTTGACGGTCTCCACATCCTTAGCCGCGCCAGCGACGAGGAACTCCGCGATTTGGTCGCCGAGCCAAGCGTAGTAGTCGGTGAGATAGGCCCGTGCCTCATCCTCGGCGCGATCGCCCAGCGAGAAATAGGCGAGCGCCATGGTGTGGGGCTCCCCGTCCCGCCCGGCCTCCGACCAAGCCGCCCTTGCCTTCTCGGCACCCACGGCGAACTGATCCGGCCCTGAGGCGGCCGCGATCCAGCCATCGGAGAAGCGCGCCGCGCGAGCGAAAGAGGCGTCAGCGTGACCGCCGACGATCAACCTCGGGACACCCTCGATCCTCGGACCGACCTCTTTGCCGGACCAGACCTCCTTGATCTTCTCCAGCATCTGATCCAACTGCTGGCCCCGGCCCGCCAGCTCGATACCGCTCACCTCGTAGTCGTCGTCGCGGCCGCCGAGGCCGATGCCGAGCGTGAAGCGCCCGCCGGAGAGCGCCTGCAGACTGAGCGCCTGCTTGGCGAGCTCGACCGCGTTGGCCCGCAGCGGACCGAGCAGAACCGAGGTGCAGAGCCCGATCCGCTCGGTGACCGCCGCGGCGGCGGCAAGGGCGACCAGCGGCTCATAGTTGCCGTAGAGGACGCGATCGATCGTGCCCAGGCTGGAGAACCCGCGTGCGTCCGCGCGCCGAGCCCACTCGACGAGTTGGTCGCCGGTCGCCCCCGGCACCGCGTTGGGCAATCCGATCGCTACTTCCACTCCGACCTCCTCGGCTTGGGTTACAGGCGGCGCCAACCCTAGCGACGGCGCCCCCGCGCGCCTTGCCTATGCAAATGGATCCTCGATCCTGATCCCGTCGAAGCGGCGAAAATCGCGATCGCGGGTGTAGATCGTGGCCACCCCGTGCTGGCGCATCAGCGCGGCGATATGGGCGTCCGGAACCTGCCGGCCGCGGGTGGCCGGGGGCGCCGTCGCCTCGTATATCTCCAGAAATCCGGCACCCTCCCCCGGAGCCTGTACGTGCGGGCGAGAGAGGAGTCCAGAAATCGAGCCGATCGCTTCAGCCGGGGTAAGCGGCCTTTCGTTGATGGCGGGGTGCGTCGCTATCCGCACGAATCCCATCAGGGCGGGCCAGAAAACATAGAACAGGTCTGGACCGCGAGCGAGATCCTCGATCAGCTCGTGGGCGGCGGCGCCGACGTCAGTGCCCGTGTCGGTGGCGTAGACCAGGATGTTGGTGTCGACCGTCGCACTCATCCGCGGCCGAGATCTTCGGCGTCGAGAATGCGCCAAACGGCATCCTTGTCCTCCAGGTCCACCTTCAGGCCCAAGTCCTTCCGCGCCCATTTCAGGGGGGGCTGCTCGCGTGCGCGATCGTCGTTCAATCCAATCGCCAGAAGCTCCGATGCCACCCGGCCCATGCTCTTACCCTCCGCCGCGGCGCGGCGACGCAGATCTGCGAGCACGGTTCCGTCGAGGTCGAAGGTTGTTCGGGGCATGATGTTTGATGCTATATCTATGGACATCTGATGTCAACTCCTCCATTGCTTGCAGCGCCAAGCTAGAAGGGCGCAAGCGCAAGCGCGGTGCGCGAACTGTCACGACTCGCATATCTCAGCGCCACGGACTACATTTGGCCGTCATGAGCGAGCGCGACGGGATCGAGGCCCTGACCGAGGCGATCGGGCGCTACAACGACGCCTGGAACGCGCAGGACCTCGACGCGATCGTGGCGATGCACGCGCCGGACATGGTCTTCGCCAACCACACGGCCGGGGAGAGCGCCAGCGGTGGGGAGGTGCGCGGCCACATCGCCAAGATCTTCGAGGCCTGGCCCGACATGGTGTTCGAGACGCGCCGGCTCTACGTGCGCGACGGAGTGGTGACCCAGGAGTGGACAGCGACAGCCACCCATTCGAACACGCTGCGCCGCGGCGAGATCGAGGCGCCGCCGAGCGGCCGCACGGTCAGCTGGAACGGCGTCGACGTGATCCCCTTCGAGGACGGGATGATCAAACGCAAGGACGTCTACTCCGACTCGGTCTCGATCCTGCGCCAGGTCGGCCTGCTCGACTGAGGACCTCGCTCAGCGTCGCAGGCGGCTGCGGATTAGCGCCGGCCAGGAGCGTGGGCGCGCGGCGGCGGAGAGGGCGATCGGCATCGAGTCGAAGTAGGAGACGCGTTCGCTCGCCAGCCCATCCTCGCCAAGCACGAAGCGGTCGACGGCGTCCCAGGGGATCGGCTTGCCGCCCGCTGTGCCGTTGACGGTGAACTCGATCAGCACACCGTCGTCGGTGGCGCCCCAGCGGTGGACCTCGGCCGTCATCTCCTCGATCAGCTCGAACAGCGCCGCGAATGCCCGCTGGCCCTCGGCGAGGGTCTCGGTGGTCGGCGTCATCGGCGCCACCAGGCGAACGCGCTCGGCCAGCAGCGTGCTCAGTCCGGCCGGGGTCGGCGCCCGCCAGTACTCGGCGAAGCGCCGCACGAAGTCGGCAGCGGCCTCCTCGCTCACTCCGGCAGTTCCCCCAGTAGGCGCTCGATCCCCTCGCGAGCGTAGACGAAGACCGACCGCTCGCCGCTGAGCCTGAAGCGCGAGTTGGCACCCATCACCACGGCGTACAGTTCGAAGGCGAAGCGCCCCGGATCGCTCGCGCCGGCGACCTCGGCCTGGCGCTCGAGCTCGGCGAGCCAGGCGTCGAGGGCGGCGGCGATCGCGTCGCGCACCGGCCCCGGCCGGTCGTCGTACTCGGCCGAGGTGGCGCCCCAGAAGCAACCGCCCGAGTAACTGTCGCCCTCGAGGTAGGACAGGTAGGTGCCGGCCATCGCCCGCAGCCGCGGCGCGCCGTCGGGAGCTGCCAGCGCCGGCTCGATCACCGCCACGCGGAAGCGCTCCGCCGCCGCCTCCACCGTCGCCAACTGCAGCTCCCGCTTGGAGCCGAAGTGGGCGAAGAGGCCGCTCTTGCTCATCTCGAGCTCGCTGGCGAGACGGCCGATCGTCAGGCCCTCGAGCCCCTCGACCGAGGCCAGGTCGACAGCGCGAGCGAGGATCGTGGCGCGCGTCTGCGCGCCCTTGCCCTCCTGCCGGCCCTGCTCGGTGACGCTGGTCGCCGTCGCTGACACCGGGACAGGGTACTAAAAGCACGAACGTTCGTATTTTCGCTACGCTGCGCCGGCTCAAAGCAAACGTCAAACGGAGGAGCGATAGATGGCGGGACACGCGGTGAAGAAGATCGACGACATGGAGGCGATCTACCTCGGCGCCTTCAAGCGGGTGCGGGCGGAACTGGGGGTCGAATCCTTCGGCATCCAGATCATCGACCTGCCGCCCAACTACGAGAACTACCCGGAGCACGACCACTCCGAAGACGGCCAGGAGGAGGTCTACGTGGCGCTGCGCGGCAGCGGCGAGATCGAGATCGAGGGCGAGCGCCACCCGCTCGATCCCGACCACATGGCGCGGGTCGCCTCCGGAGTCAAGCGCAAGGTCTGGCCGGGAGCCGAGGGCATCCGCCTGCTGATCATCGGCGGGGTGCCGGGCGGCACCTACGAGGCGCCGGAAATCTCGGAGCTCGGCGTGCCCGACCCGATGGCGAGCTCCACCTGAGCGAGCCTCACTCCCCCGCCCGGCGCCGCTCGTAGCCGGGACAGGCGGTCACGGGGACCCGCGGATAGCGGGGATAGCGCGGGTCGGTGCGCGAGCGCAAGCAAAGCGAGAAGACCGACCCGCGCGTGTTCGGCACCAGCTGCTGGTGCGCGCAGCTGTCGCAGATTCCGAAGTCAGGTCGATCGCTCATCTTGGCTGCAGGCTAGCTTTGCCGTGTGAACGGCACGGCGACGCTCTTCGACGCAGACGCGGCGGCGTACTCAGCGACGGTGGAGGTGCTGGGGGTGATCTTCAGCGCCGAGGACGATGGCTACGCGGTCCTCGAGGTGCAGGACGCGGAGTCGGGTGAGGGGTTTGCGCTGGTCGGCCCTGTCGCGCACCTCGGCGTCGGCGACCGGGCCGAAGTCAGCGGCGAGTGGCAGACTCACGCGCGCTACGGGCGCCAGCTGCGTGCCCAGGGCGCGCTGCCGCTCGACCCGGCCGACCGCGAGGGGCAGATCGCCTACCTGACGACCCTGCGCCACATCGGGCCGGCGCGAGCCGAACGCCTGGTCGACGAGCACGGCGAGGGCGTGCTGGGAGCGATCGCCTCCAACCCGCAGGGTGTCTTCGGCGCCCTGCGCGGCGTCAGCGCCAACCAGGCCGCGGCGGCGGCCGAATCCTGGCACGCCAGCCGCGCCGTCCGCGACCTGCACGTGCAGCTCGCCCCCCACGGACTAGCCCACCTGGCGGCGCCAATCCACGCCCGCTTCGGTGAGAGCTCGATGGCGATCCTGCACGAGGATCCCTACCGACTGACCGAGGTGAACGGAGTCGGCTTCGCCCGCGCCGACAAGATCGCCCTCGCCGCCGACGTGCCGCCGGAGTCGAGCCGCCGCGCCCAGGCGGCGGCGCTCTACGCCTTGATCGAGGCCGAGCAGCAGGGCAACAGCTACCTGCCGCTGGAGGAGCTGGCCGCGCGCACGGCGCGCCTGATCGGCCTTCCCCCCGATCCCGACGTGCTCGTCGGGGCGCCGGGTCTGGTCGACGAGGAAGGTCGGGTCTACCGCGCCGGCACGCTGGAGAGCGAGCGGGCCGTAGCAGCGACGCTCGCCGTCCGCGCTGGCGCTCCTCCCCACCTCGACCACGACCCCGGCGAGACGCCGCGGGACGGTCTCACCGACGAGCAGTGGGCGGCGGTGCGGGCGGCATTCGGGGCGCGGATCTCGGTCCTCACCGGCGGCCCCGGGGTCGGGAAGACGAAGTGCACGAAGGAGATCGTCGCCGAGGCCGAAGCCGCCAACGCGACGATCGCGCTCTGCGCCCCGACCGGGCGCGCCGCGCGGCGGCTGGAGGAGGCGACCGGGCACGAGGCGAAGACGATCCACCGGATGCTGGA